>JADGRF010000105.1 GCA_017881055.1 Sandaracinaceae bacterium | reverse complement strand
TGCTGGTCATCCGGGCGGCAGCGAGCTCTGGTGTATACGCTCGCAGAGCGGCGCAGCGCGACGCGGGAACAGCTCTGCTACGAGCCTCAGAAGTACGGGGGGCGCGAACGGTTTTCCGAGCGCGCGGTCGGCATTCGAAGCTACGGCCCCGACCGGCCCACCACCCGATATCCCAATCGTGCGAACGCCTGGACGCGTGAGGTGAATCGCATCGATCAACGCCGCACCCGTCGTGTCCGGCAGCTGTTGGTCCACGGTGACCACACGGATCTTCGCGTTGCCAGCAAGCGCGGCCAGCGCCTCGGCCGCAGTGCCGGCGACCAGAACGCGATAGCCACCGCGCACGAGGACGCGCTCGATTACGGCTTGAACGATCGGGTCGTCATCCACGACTAGCACCGTCGTGATGTCGTCGCTGTGCGGCATGCATTACCAACGTAATCGCCGATGACGGGCGCAGCAAGAACGACGTGGCGCACAACGTACGCGACAGTTGCACGCCCAGCTCGAGATTCGCTTGCAGAGTCGGCCGTTCACGCATGAAGCTCGGGCACAAGGCACACCATGACCGACTTCAAGCGTTTGCGCGGACTCAAGAGCTTGCTTGCCGATGCCGTGGAGCACGGAGCGAGCGCGATCGAACGCGTGCATCAGAAGACCGCGGACCGCCGTTCGAGCTCCTGAAGCACGTGACGCCCCTCGCAGACTCCGTGGAGAGCATCAAGGCCGTTCACGACACGATCCTGGCGGGCGTCTACGGCAGTGTGCGCGTCGTCACCCGCGTGGTGGACAAGACGCTGGATGTCGCCCTCGATCTAGCCGAAGCGACCCAAGCCGACGACGAACACGAAAAGCCCTGAGCTAGGCGCGACGCTTCCAGGCCGGCGCCGGCTTCGCGCGCGGCTTCTCGAACGTGCGGGGGGCAGCGCTGCGCGGGCCACGCGCCGGCGCATCGCCGCGACGGATCGAGACGCGTGCATCGCGTGAATCGCTCGTATCCGGCTTACCGGCTTCGGTCGCGAACGTCTCCGCCACATCTTCCGCGACCTCGACGATCGAGAAGTTGGTATCGACGCGGATCGCGCCGACGTCCTTGCCGCGAATGTCGCCGCGACGGCACACCATCGCGAGCAAGCGACGCGGATCGGCACCGTGCTGCTCGCCCCACGACACGCGAAACGGCACCCAGCCACGCGAGCGAGACTGGGGCGCCGCGTCGTTGTTGCGGCGGCGGGGCCCGTCGCTGCTGCGCGACGGGCCCGTGTCACGTGAGCTGTCGCTGCGCGACGGACCCGTGTCACCGGCGCCATCGCTGCGCGAGGGGCCCGTGTCGCGCGAGAAACCACGCGACGGACCCGTGTCACCACGACTGTCGGCACGGCGCGGACCGACGTCGCCGCGCGGGCCGCGGTCGAACGCCGCGCGTGGGCCGCGATCATTCCGGTCACGCGGGCCACGATCGTTGCGGTCGCGCGGCGCAGACACGGCACGGATCTCGCGAGCCTCGGTGAGGTTTGCGTAGTCCGTACGCGCGAGCAAGCGCGCGATCGTGCGCACGGGATCGCCCGCGGCGACCAAGCGCTCGGCCAGCTCGATCATCTTGGCCTCGGTCGCGGCCGGTACCTCGGTGACCTCTGCGTCCTCGGAGGTTTCCATGCTCACCGGTTCCGCGGTCAGCTCGGCGACGATCCGTTGGTCGCGAGCCGTGCGAATCTCCTGCGCAGTTGGGATCGGCTCGAAGCGATGCACCACGCCGGCGCTGCGCAGAAGGCGCGTCGCGTGCACGACGCCTGCGGGCGGAACGAGCAGGCAGCTCGTGCCCTTGCGACCGGCGCGACCCGTGCGGCCGCTGCGGTGCGTGTACGAATCGGCGTTCGTGGGCAGCTCGGCGTGGATCACGCGCGTGATGTCCTGCACGTCGATACCGCGGGCAGCCACGTCGGTTGCAACGAGCACCTTGAGCGTGCCGCGCTTGAACGAAGCGAGCGCACGGTTGCGCGCGGCTTGATCCATCTCGCCCGACAGCGACGCCGCGGCAAAGCCGGCGCCTGCGAGGGCAGCCGCCACGTCGGCGACCTCGATGCGCGTGCGCGCGAATACGAGCGTCTGCGCATCCGGATGACGCAGCAGTAGATTGATGATCGCGTCGACCTTCTGGCGTGGGTCGATCAAGTGCACGACGTGATCGATGTCGGCGTTGGCGGCGCCGAGGCGTGTGCCCTCGACGTGCGCCGGACTCTTCTGCACCGAGTCCGCCAGCGTCTTCACGGCGCGCGGAAACGTCGCCGAGACCAGGTGCGTGCGCCGGCCCGGAGGCACGAGCGCCAAGATCGCGTCGAGCTCTTCACGAAAGCCCAGCTCGAGCATACGGTCGGCTTCGTCGAGCACTACCGTCGTAAGCTGCTTGTTGTCGATGCCGCCGCGCTTGAGATGGTCGAGCAAGCGCCCCGGCGTACCGATCACCACGGTCGGGCCCTTGCCCAGTGCGCGCCGCTCGTCGCGGTAGCTGGAGCCACCGGTGACGCAGGCAACCTTCAGTGACGTGTTCGCGTACAGCCAGCGCAGCTCGGCTTCCACCTGCTGCGCGAGCTCGCGCGTGGGCGCGACCACGAGCGCGCAGGGCCGCGCGATGCCACCCGAGTCGGGCTTGCAGTCGGCCTCGACCAGCTCGCGGAACGCAAAGCCGATCGCCAGCGTCTTGCCGGAGCCGGTCTGCGAGGTGATGCGCAGGTCACGTCCGGCCAGAGCCGGGTCGAGCACCGCTTCTTGAACGGCGGTGAGCTGCGAGTAGCCCTTGTCGCCCAGGGCCTTTACGAGCGCCGGCCCTAGAGCCTCCGTGACTTGGGTATCCATCTTGGTCGCGTGCTGGTAGCAGGCGCCACGAAAGAATCAAGGCACGAGGGACCGAAAGCCTGCTAGCGCACACACGGCCAGGGCGCCGTCCGGGAGGTGGTCATGCTCGCGTTCGACTGCGGGACCGCACTCCACTTCAGCGTCCCGGTCAGCTCCGTGGGAACCGCGACGGCGGCGATCACCACGAAGTCTCGGTCGAGCTGGATGACGCGCCGGCCCGTGTCCTCGAACGCGATGGGCGGCAGGTCATGAGCAGATCACCAAAGCTTGTACCCCAAGGATAGCAACGTGATGGCCACGTCCCAGTGCTGTGCAGCCAACAGCGGCCCGCTCGAGTTTCGGACGCGCGCCGCCGGGAAGGTTGCGTAGCGCCCGGCACGTGCGTACATCTGCGGCATGCGCCACGACGACGGCTACAAGAGCGACGACGTCGAAGACCGCCGGCAGCAGCGCGCGCCCGGAGGCGGCGGATTATCGGGCGGCGGCGTGAGCCTGCTCGTGACGCTGTTTCGAGCGTTCGGGATTCCAGGCGTCGTGATCGGTGCCGCCGTGCTCTATTTTGGTGGGAAGTTCCTGGCACCGAGCACGGGCACCGGGCCCGCGACCGCGGCGGACCTAAAAGCCGAAAAGCCCCTGGTCGAGTTCGTATCCTTTGCATTCGACGACGCGCAGAGGAGCTGGCGCGACGAGCTGCAGGCCGAGGGCACGCCGTATCGCTCCGCGAAGCTCGTGTTGTTTCGCGACGGTACACAGTCGGACTGTGGCCTCGGCCAGACCGCCATGGGGCCGTTCTATTGTCCGAACGACGAAAAGGTCTACATCGACCTCGGCTTCTATCAGGAGCTGAAGCAGCGCTTGGGTGCGCCCGGCGACTTCGCTCAGGCGTACGTGATCGCGCACGAGCTCGGTCATCACGTGCAGCACCTTTTGGGCGACGACCAGCGCGTGCAAAAGGCCTCGCGTGACGAGCAATCCGGCGACACCGGCTTGTCGGTTCGCCTAGAGTTGCAAGCCGACTGCTACGCTGGCGTGTGGGCGCACACTGCCAAGGGCCAGAATCTGCTCGAGGCTGGCGACATCGAAGAGGCGCTCAACGCGGCGTCGAAGATCGGCGACGACACGCTTCAGCAAGAAACAGCTGGCGCCGTGCGTCCTGAAACGTTCACGCACGGCAGCGCCGCGCAGCGTCGTCACTGGCTCGAGCTCGGGTTCAAGAGCGGCGATCGCAAGGCCTGCGATACGTTCGGCGCACGCCAGCTCTGATTAGTCGCGCATCAAGGCACGAACGGTAAGCAGCAGCCCAGCTGACAGTACGGCGTCGCCGCGCTGCACTCCGACGACGCGGCGCACACCGTGGAGCCTCCTTCGCACTGGTAGCTCGGGGCGCCGGGAGCCGCGCTCGCAGCGCAGTCCTTCGGCAGCTGGTCCGGCCTACGCCCTGGACAGAGCTCGCAGCGGCCACACGGATTGAGACAGGTAGTGCTCTGCACGCAGCGAGGACAGGCTTTTTCGTCCGCGAGCTTGTCGAGCG
>JADGRF010000104.1 GCA_017881055.1 Sandaracinaceae bacterium | reverse complement strand
TCGGCCTCAGGGCTGGTCCACTTCGGCGCGGGGATGCTCATGGGCGTACATTGTATTCCAGCGCGGCACGCGACGCCACGGCCGGTCGCAGCAGGGCGAAAACGGCGTTACCGCGTCACTTCGTCATTGGGAGCGTCTTCACAGCATTCCGATAGGGGTCGGCCTGCCAAAGAGCGTGGCTCGCTGCATAGCACTGGGCGCCAATCAAGTGCGCGTGAGATGGAACGAAGCGGTCGGCCTCCACGACGTGGTAGGGGTTGGCCTGATGGTGTGGGACTCGACTCACCAGGCAGGTCAGCCCCACACCAGAAGCTCGAAGGGCTCCTCGCTGCGCAGCTCTTCGAAGTCAGCGCCGTTGCACGTGATGACCAACGCGCCGACGGAGCGCGCCGTCAATGCAATCAACGCGTCGAAGTGGAGATCGCGGAGCTTCTTCGCGTCGTAACCGCGCTTCTTCCGCAGCCGCTCGAGCAGTTGCCCGGAACGCCGCCATTCCCGCAGACCGGGAAAGAAGACTTGGTGCTGCGTTTCGAGCCCGTCGATCCAGCGTCGTTCCCGCGGCAGCGTTGCGCCTCTGCGCAGCTCCGACAGTACGACGGCCGAGTTGCGGATCAGATTCGGTAACGCGAGCAGCTCGTGTTTGAACCGTCCGTGCCGTATGAGCTCGACGTAAACCGACGTGTCGACGATAGCGTAGAGTCTACCGGTCCGCGCCATCGAGCCGTCCCTTGCCGGCGACCTTCTGGACCCAGCTCTTGAACTTGGCCCGCTCCACGAGCTCAGCGAGCGCAACTCGGACTGCTTCGGTGTCGTCCGCGGCCCCGATCGCACGACGAGCGGCTGCGACGAGCTTCGGATCGATCCGGAAACTTCGCGTTGCAGTGGTGCGTGACGACGCTCGAGCCATGAAGTATGTGTAACACGCGCAGCCTCGGTGTGCAACACACCGGCGCAAGGTGCACGGGCCGAAAGTCGCCCAGTAGGTCAGTGAGAGTGAGGCCAGGACGATTACTGCGACGGTCATCGCCGACGGAGTTGATCGAGTACGTCGCGCACGGGCTTACCATGGCCAGCCTGCAGCGAAGTCCAAGCTCGTGAAATGGACTCGTTGAGCGCCGCGCGCTCTGCGTCATCGAGGTCGTCGCCTTCGTCGTCGACGACGAGATCGAGCACAGTGCCTTCAGGCAGTGCGGTGGGCTCGTTGAGCTGGAGTCGGCCATTCAAGACGCGTGCTCGGATCGCAGACATGCGGCACAGAATAGCGCACCGCACGGACGGTGTCTCGGCTTCGGTTTACTGCGGCAGAGGAGTCACACGAGCGCGCCCGACCAGAGCCGTTTGGTGAACTCTGCAACGGGCAAGACAAGAATGCCGTCGTCAGTGCGACGAACCTTTGGCTCCAAGCTCACCACCACGCGGGCATCGACCCGCGGGTGATCTTCGCCTAGCGCCCTGAGGCCTTTGAGGTCGTGGCTCTGCACGTTGCGGCTCGCTTTGGCCTCGATGGCGACGCGCATGTCGTCCACGATGAAGTCCACTTCGATGCCGCTTGCGAGGCGCCAGTAGCTGAGGGTGCCGAACTTCTCCCGGTATGCGTTGTATGCAACCAGCTCGTGGTGAACCCAGTTCTCGAAGGCCTTGCCGAAGAGCGCGCTGCCCATTTGTATCTCACCGCGCTTGGACAACACGTTCACGATGCCCACGTCGGCGAAGTAGAACTTGTCTGCCAGGATGACGCGCCGCTTGGGGCGCTTGGTGTACGCCGGCAGAAAGCGCCCCAACAACGTGTCGACGAGGATCTCGAAGTACGACGCCACCGTGTGGCTCGACACACCGCAATCGCGCGCGATGGTGGAGCAGTTGATGAGCTCGGCGTCGGACAACGCAGCAAAGTCGAGGAACTTTGCGAACGCCGGCAAGTTGCGCACCAGGCCTTCGGCAGCAACCTCTTCTTTCAAGTAGTCCGAGATGTACGCGTGCAGCAAGCGCTGAGGTCTGTTGTTCTGGTACAGGCGCGGAAGGTAGCCGTGGTTCAAGAGGCGAACGAGGTCGAAGCTCTTGCCGAGCTCTGCCGACACGAGCCCGAATAACTCGTAGCGCGCAGCCCGACCGCCGAGCAGATTGGCGTGGCCTTTGCGAACCTTCCGGGCGCTCGAACCGCAAAGCGCGAAACACACGCCTCGGTTCTCGATGAGCCAGTGAACCTCGTCGAGCAACGCGGGGACTTTCTGTACTTCGTCGATGACGACCTGCTGGACCTCGGGCGCGGCGAGCAGCTCCTCGCGCAGTCTCTCTGGCGCGGCCGCGTAGCGCCTGTACTCGTCTGCCTTCAGCAGGTCGATCCACAGCGCATCCGGATACGCCGCACGAAGCAACGTACTTTTTCCCGACTGCCGAGGCCCCCACAAGAAGAACGTCTCCCGAGCCGCCTTCGGCAGCGCGATGAATCGCTTGAACATGTGATTCAAGCTATCATGATAGTTTGAAGTTGCAAGTCAATATTACAGGCTGCCAGAGGCGAGTGGCCGGGGCTCGTGGGGTGTGGCCCACCGATGGCGGAAGCGTTAGTCCTCGACGCTGAAGCACTGAGCAGCCTCGCACACGCCAGCACGCGCGCCGTGTCTGCGCAGCGCGCGCGTGCGATCTTGGCGGTGGCGTACGAGCTCGGAGGAGATTGGTGCGGGTCCCGGCGCCGGTGCTTGCGGAAGTCTGTCGCGGCGGCGCGCGGGATGCGGCCGTCGAGCGCATCCTCGAAGGGCGTGGAATTTGCGTCGTCGATCTCACCGCGCGCATGGCCCG
>JADGRF010000010.1 GCA_017881055.1 Sandaracinaceae bacterium | reverse complement strand
CCGATCCAGACGTTTCGCGGTTTCGGCGCGGAGCTCGGCTATCGCTACTACAGCGGTCGCGGAGGCTTGCGCGGTGTGTTCGTCGGACCATCGTGGATCATCGGCTCGTTTACGGCGACCGCCGAGAACGGCGCGCAGAGGTCGTATCTGGACTTCGGGGGCGCAGCCGATGTCGGCTATCAGACGCTAGTCCTCGACTGCATGTCGCTGAGTCTGGGCGTGGGGCTGCAGTACACGACGACCAGCAAGTCGATCCCCGAACAGATGCTCTGGGCGAAGGTGTTCGCGAACAGCGCGCTTTTTCCGCGCGTGCTCGCTTCGATCGGATGGGCACTATGAACCGGTTCGCACCACACTGGACACTGCTATGCGCGCTGGCTTCGGGATGCGCGAGCGAGACCGTCGCGATGTGGCCGGCACCGCCCGTGCACTGGCGACAGCCGGCCGGCTCGACGTCGGTGACGGATCCAGTCACCCCAACCGACAAGGAGCGTGGACTGGCCGCGGCCTACACGCAGGCACTCGCGTCGCCTGGCTTCGTCGAGCTTGGCCCGCTTCTGGATGAAGACGCACAGTTCGCGTTCGCCAACCGCAGCACGCACGGACGAGGTCGTGTGCTCAAGAGCCACGACGACGTCTTTGGCGCCTTCGAGCAGCGGCACTTCGTCATGACGCGCGTCTGGCTCACCGACAGCACACACCCGGTCGACTCGCAGGCGATCGAGTGGACCATGACGGGCCTACACACGCGCGCCTTCATGGGTGTCGCCCCGACACTCAAGCCGGTGGTGATCAAAGGGCTCACGCTACTGTGGACGAGCGACAGCGGAGTCATCTCCGAGCTCCACGTATACATCGACGAGGAAGTCGTGAAGGCCCAGCTGGGTGACGGTCCGGCCGATCTCCAACACCTGGCGACCTCGGCGCCGGACGCGAACGCACCGCAAGTGATAGAGCACGCCGGCACGCCGGAGGAGACGAAGAACGTCGCAGCCGTACGCTCGATGCTCACGGCCCTCGAAGACGGCAAGGAAGCGGATTTCGTCTCGGCCATGTCTGACGAGATTGACGTCTTCACGCTCGACAGCGCCGCGCCGGTTCACGGAAAGGATGCGGCGCGCGCGTACTACAGGAACACGCGCAAAGCGATCCGACTTCTCGACACGGTCATCCAGAACGCGTGGGGCGCCCGCTCGTTCGTGGTGCTCGAATATGCGATCACCGGCCTGCAGGTCGCTCCGATCCCGCGAATCGCATTCGCTGCCAATCATCCGTTGCACACTCAGTTCGTCGACATCGCCGAGCTGCAAGACGGGAAGATCGCGCGGCTCTGGCGCTACGCAGACCCATTTGCATTTGGCCCGCCGGTGACCGCGTCGGACGCGACACGGTCCGATGCAGGCTTGGAATCTCGCGCAAGCAGTTTGAAAGGAGCTCGACGATGACAACCACGAAGACACTACTCACGATGCTCGTGGCGCTCTGCGCCGCTGGCTGTACGCATCCGTCACAGGCACAGCCGGCAGACGAGGCGCCTCCCGGCGAAGTCTGGCTGACGCCGCAGCAAGTCAAGGATTCTCATCTCGAGATCGAAGCGACTGGCGATCGCCCGGTGGGCGGATTGGTGCGCGCTGCCGGTCGCGTCACCTTCGATGATCTTCGGGTCGGACACGTGTTCTCGCCGGTCACGGGACGCATCACGAAGATCCTCGCTCAGCCCGGTGAACGGGTGAAGAAGGGACAGCCGCTGTGTGTGATCCAGTCACCCGACCTGGGCACCGCGATCTCCGACATGTCCAAGGCGCAGGCCTCGCTGTTCCAGGCCGAGCAGGACTGGAAGCGTCAAAAGGATCTGCTCGAGCTGCATGCGGCCGCAGAGCGTGACTACGAGCTGGCGCAGAGCGTGTACCTGAACGCCAGGGCCGAGATGGAGCGCGCCGAGCGCAAGGCCAGGCTGCTGCGCAATGCTGGTCTGGATGCCGTCACGCAGGAATACGTGCTGCCCTCGCCCATCGAAGGCGAGGTCATCATGCGCGGCGCCAATCCCGGGCTCGAGGTGCAAGGCCAGTACTCGGGCGGAGCCAACGTCGAGCTGTTCACGATCGGTGAGCTGGACCGGGTGTGGGTGGTTGCAGACGTCTACGAGATGGACCTGGCGCGCATCAAGAAGGGGGCGGAGGTCACGGTCAACGTGCTGGCGGCCCCCAACGACACCTTCACCGGCTCCGTGGAGTGGGTGTCGGGCGCGCTCGATCCGATCACGCACACCGCCAAGGTGCGTTGCTCGGTCGCAAATCCGGACGGGAAGCTTCGCCCGGAGATGTTCGGGACCGCCGCCATCGCCGTCAATCCCGAGACAAAGTTCGCGGTCAAGCGCTCGGCCCTGCTTCTGCTCGGAGAGCAGCCCGTCGTGTTTGCTCACATCGGGACGACTCCAAAGGGTCAGCTTCGCTTCGAACGCAGGCCGATCGCCGTCGACGAAATGAGCGACGGCACCTATGTCCCGATCCACAACGGTGTCGAGCGCGACGAACGGCTCGTGGTCAACGGCGGCGTGCTGCTCCTTGGCATGTTATAATTCGACTTGCACGCTGGGCAAGACAGATGACGCACTCTCATCACACGCGGTGGTTCGCTCTATTGCTGAGTGCGTGGGGCCTGTGCGCGTGCCGGAATCATGCTCCGTCACCTAGCCAGAGCCGCGCGAACCAACCGATCAACGTCGCCTCGATGATCGCCGGGTGCGACGACGTCGAGGAATGCAATCGCCAATGCGCCGCACAACAGCCGACTGCCTGCGTTACGGCCGGCCACCTCTACGAGTTCGGGCGCGGCGTACCCGCCGATATCTCTCGCGCGTTCCAGCTCTACATTCAAGCGTGCAACCTGAAGTTCGCAGGCGGCTGCTACAACGCCGCCGTACTGCTGGACACCGGCAAAGGTGTGGACAAGGACACGCGACGAGCACACGAACTCTACGCAAAGGTCTGCGCGATGGGTTCGAAGACCGCGTGCGCGCGAGCGACCGACCTCAGCGAGCCCGGGAAGACCTAGCAGACACGGGAGTGAGACTATGCCGCCTGTCCCTGCCAAAGTGGTCACCATCATCACGGTCTTCGAGGCGCGGGAGCGCGTCCTGGAGGCGTTCGTCACGCTGGGCGTGCGCGGCTACAGCACCTTTCAGGTCGAGGGCGCGGGTGTTCACGGGGACAAGCGCATAGGGCTCGTCGAGACCGAGAACCTCGTCTACGTGGTCTTGGCCTCCGACGGGCTGGCCACGCGCATGCTCACGTGGGTCGAGACGCAGCTCTTGCCGCGCTATCCGGGCATCGCGTACAGCTCGGACGTCGCAGCCGTTGCGGCCCGGCCGATCGAGTAGAAGCTTGGAGCGCGGCGAGCCCACGGCACACGCAACCAAGCCGTCACCGCAGAGAGGTGAGTTGCCTTGGATCCTTTGACGCTCTTCGGTCTTTTGTCCGTGACGCTGATGCTCGGGTTCTACACGTTCGAGCACCGTGGTCCGGGCTACGTGTTGGCTTTCGCAGTGGCGTGTGCAATGAGCTCGACGTACGGGTTCCTGCAAGGCGCGTGGCCCCTCGGTGCCGTCGAGGCGATCTGGGTGTTGGTGGCGCTGCGGCGGTGGTGGACAGCGCGCTCCAAAGCGACACACGCCTGATCGCCGGCCGGTCCCAACCGACGCAGCGCGCGCAGGTGCGCTCGAGCCGGGAACTCGAATTTGCGCTGCCGTCACACGCTGGCGGTCTCGCCCGAGATGGTGGGCCGACGGTGCGGATTGTTGACGCGGACCAGCGGCAAGCCTACGCGCCGCTTGTGCAAGTACGTGATCTCCACCAGCGTGGGCCAAAGCTCCAGTGAGCCCTTGAATGTGCTGATCACGTCATCCACGATGCGCGCCACGTTCTGCTGGAAGAAGTCGGCCTCGAATCCGTAGAAGGTCTTCTCCAAGCTCGCGGCGAAGCTACGCAGGCCGCTGGCCCGCTCCGCGTTCGCGCTCGCGTCGGCCGCGCGAATCACCCGTGTGTGCAGCGAGCTGGCGCGTTCGAGGATCAGCGCCGCCTTGTCCATCTCCACGCTGCCATCGTAGTCGAACTCGATGCCCAGGTCGTCGATGCGGGTCACCGTGCTGCGGATGTTGGTCTTGAGCAGGTTGCAGACTTCCTCGTTGAACAACTCGGCCGCCATGGGGTTGCGCATGT
>JADGRF010000103.1 GCA_017881055.1 Sandaracinaceae bacterium | reverse complement strand
GGGCAAGCGATTCGAAAAGCGTTCTTGAACGCGCACTGAACACGCAGCAGCGGCAGGCCGGGAACAAAGCGCGCTAGAATGCGCGACCACCGTGACCTCGAGCGTCGCTCGCCCTCGCCTCCGCTACAGCCGCCGGAGCCGAGCGCGCCGCTCGTCGCTGTTGCAGCTGACGGCAGCGTGCGCCCCGACGCAGGCCCCCCACCGCCGCCCAAGCCCAAGTACACCCACGTGATCGTGTTCGGCGGCGTGAACGATCTCTACAGCGACGTCAGCGGCCAGCGCACGATGGACAAGATAACGGCCGACCTCACGCTGATGTACACGGCGGCGCGCGCAGCCGGGCTCTCGGTCGTCGCGATCACGGTGGCGCCCTGGGGGGGATTTCGCCATCACTCGAAGAAGCGCGAAGGCGACACCCGCGAGCTCAACCACTGGCTGGGCACACAGAAGAAGGCGGGCCTAGTCGACTTCGTGATCGACTCGCGCCCCGTGCTCACGTGCGGCAACCCGACCCGCCTGTGCCCGCGCTACGAAGTGGGCTTCAACGACGGTCTGCACTTCGGCGCCGAAGGCCACGAGCGCCTGGGCGAAGCGCTGCTCGACCAAGTCTTCGGCGATTGCCGCTGATCCCCGGGTTCGACCCGACCCAGACCTGCCATCCGCGCTAGCGAATCACCCCGAGCCCGGCGTATGCTGCGGCCGATCTTGGTGCCTTTCGGGAGGGCCACTATGTCGCGCTCTATTTGCTTATCGGTGCTCTTCGCGCTCGCGTGTTCCGGCTGTCTGGCCCTCGACGACTTCAGCAAGTTCAAGGCCGACAAGAACTTCGGCAAGGATGCGGGCGGGAAGCAAGACGCGGGTGAGGTCGATGCCGGCCAAGACGCCGCGGTCCCCGATCCGTGCGAAGGTGTCGACTGCTCCGCGATGGACGGCGCGTGCGTCAAAGGCGCGTGCAAGGCCGGCAAGTGCATGACCGTGCCCGCGAACGACGCCAAGACCTGCGACGACGGCAAGTGCACGATGGGCGCCAAGTGCAGCAAAGGCGTGTGCAAAGGCACGCCGAAGGACTGCTCGGGCAAAGACGGCGCGTGCCTTCAGGGCGTGTGCAATCCGACGGACGGCAAGTGCGTGGCCAAGATGGAAGCCGACGGCACGGCGTGTCAGGACCCGAACCCGTGCGTAGTCGACGAGACTTGCACCAAGGGCGTGTGCAAAGGCGCGCCGCGCGACTGCACGTACCTCGACGACGACTGCGCGCAGGGCGAGTGCAACCCGAACACCGGAGCGTGCGAGAATCAGTTCTTGAACGGCAATGCCTGTGCGGACCACAACACGTGTCTGACCGGCGACACGTGCGACGGAAGCGGCAACTGCGTCGACGGAAGCGTCATGGCCGCGAACAACACGCCGTGTGACGACAAGAAAGACTGCACCGGCCCCGATGTGTGCACCACCGGCAGTTGCGCTGGTACGCCGCTGCCAATCGACACAGCATGCGACGACGGCTACGAGTGCACCGGCGATGGCAAGTGTGACGGAAGCGGCTCTTGCAGCACCTACGGTGACAACCTGCCGAACGGCACGCGCTGTTCGAAGGACTGCTACACCAACCACACCTGTAAGAATGGGTACTGCGACCCAGCCCAAGCGGGCAGTGAGCGGTTCCCAACCTGCGAGTACAATCAGTGCGGCACCACCTGCCCGATCAGCTACTACGGCGATGGCTATTGCGACTGCGGTTGCAACTTCATCGACCTGAACACCAACAAGCCGATCCCGGATGCCGACTGCAGCGATTGCAGCATGTTCATGTGCGAGCGCAGCTGGTGCGACAGCAAAGGTGCCGCCGTCGACAACTGCGACGACAGTCTCAAAGGCGACGGCAAGTGCGACTGCGGTTGCCAGTTCGTCGACCCGGACTGCAACGGCGGCAAGTGCTGCGCCGCCACCGGTACGCCAGGCTGCGGAAACAAGACAATCCAGGGCTGCCTCCAGGACCGCGACCAGAATGGCGGCTTCGACGACTGCGTGAACAAAGAATGGACCGCCGACTGCGCAGACCAAGCGCGTCAGCACGGCTGCATGGTCTGTCCGTAACGCGTTCCGGCGAGGTCCACGCCGGACGCATAGCGCCTGCTTCGTACGCGGGCGCGCTGCGTCCTTGTTTCGCACGCAGCGCGCATGCTGCCTGTTCTTGACATAATTGGGGATATCGCTACACCACGTGACAGCCGCTGCGTTTCGTGTCTCGCGTCGCAACGTTCGCTGTGCAGCGTGCTGGGGGCAAGATGGGGTTGCGATTCCGAAGGTTGGCCGTGATCGCGAATCTCCTCGTGAGCATCGGGAGCTCCATCGCGCACGCGCAAGCGTCGCAGCCATCAGCGGCGGGTGATGCGGCCACGTATCGCGATGCCGTCGAGCAGGGCATGAGCGAATACAAAGCCGGTCACATCGAGGAGGCTCTGGCCCTGTTCGTGAAAACGCACAGCGCCGACCCGAACGCGCGTACGTTGCGCGGCATGGGCATGGCGGAGTACGAGCTCCGGCGCTACATCGCGAGCCTTGGGCATCTGCGGCAGGCGCTGACCTCCGATCGAAAGCCACTCACGGCGGAGCTGCGCAAGGTGCAGCAATACGTGGATCGGGTGCTCCTGGACGTGACCCCGATTCGCGAAATCGATGCGCGTCCTGGTCGACAATGAAGCCGTCGAGCCCGACGCGGACGGCGCGCTGACGCTCCAGCTCGGGGAGCGGTTGATCGAGCTGCGCGCCGACGGCTTCGAACGGGAACGCCGCAAGCTCGTCGTGATGGGCGGCGACGAACAGAAGCTGTCGTTCAACCTGCGTGCTGTCCACGAGCTTGCGCCGGCGGCGGCTGCCACAGCGACGATGTCCGAGCCCCACTTGGCTGCGCCGGCTCAGGCCTTTGCCGAGCCACCGGCTGACGCGGCGGGAAAGGGCCTGTGGGCAAGCCCGTGGCTGTGGACCTGCGTCGGTCTGGTCGCCGCCGGTACCATCGCGACGGTGGTCGCCGTCAACAGCCACTCGAGCAACCGTCACGCCGCACCGCCGGTGACGACCGACAACACCCCGAAGGGCTTGCTCGTGATGGCACTCGAAAGCCGCTGAGGCTCGACGCATGCGCCGCACGAGCCCACCGCCGATGCCCCTGCGATACCGGCTATCACGGCGACGGTCTGAGCTCGTGCTTGGCCGACGTGCTGTGTGACGCGACGGGCAGCAACTGCGCAGCGCAGGCCGTCACCGGCCAATCGAACCACGGCGACCCCAAAGCCGCGTCCCGTGTGCGGTGTGTTCGCTGAAGATGGAGATCGTTGCTTCGCAGTAACGCTAGGCGCTGACCCCAACCGGCCCCACACGCGCTGCGTCCGCGCGCGCAGCCGCGTTGCGCGGGACATCGCCGACCACGCGCGCCGTCGCCGCAAGCAACGCTTTGAGCACGGCACTGGTGGTGTCCTCCGCGAGCGCAACTCCGACGCTGTGCTCGACAGCACCGCCGGCGCGCTTCACCGCCACGCGCAAGCAGGCCATCGCGCGCGCATCGGTGCCCGTATCCAGCGCCATCTCGTCGAACGCTTCCACCGTGATCGCGACGCCCAAGCTCGTGGCGAGCGCGTCTGCCAACGCCGCCACCATGCCGCGACCGAGGCCTGCCAAGCGCGTGCCGTCGCCGAGGGTGACTTGGGTGCGCACGCCGTCTTCGGTCTTGCGGACGTCGTATTCGCCGAGCCGCCATGCTTCCGGCGCGGCTACGTATGTGGACTCGAACAAGGCGTGGATGCTGGCGGGTGAGACCTCGCCGCCTGCTTGCTCCGCGAGAGTTTGCACCACGCGCGAGAAGTCGATCTGCAGCCAGCGTGGCAACGTGATGCCGAGATCGCGCTCGAGCACGTGCAGCACGCCGCCCTTGCCCGACTGGCTGTTGATGCGAATCACTTCTTCGTAGCGCCGGCCGAGGTCGCGCGGATCGATCGGTAAATACGCTACTTCCCAGGCCTTCGCGGGATCGGCGTCTTGCTTCACCAAGCACTTGCGGATTGCGTCTTGGTGGCTGCCGGAGAACGCGGTGAACACGAGCTCGCCGGCGTAGGCGTGGCGCGGGTGCGTGGCGATCTCAGTGCAGTACTCGACGGTCTCGATGATCTCGCGCATGTGCGAGAGATCGAGCTTTGGGTCGATGCCCTGCGAGTACAAGTTCATGGCGAAGGTCACGAGATCCATGTTGCCAGTGCGCTCGCCGTTGCCAAGCAACGTGCCTTCCACGCGGTCGGCGCCCGCGAGCACGCCCAGCTCGGCAGCTGCAACGCCGCAACCGCGATCGTTGTGCGTGTGCAAGCTGACGCGGAAGTGCTTGCGATGCGCCAGGTGCTCGCACATGTGCTCGATCATGTCGGCGTACACGTTCGGCGTGCTCATCTCGACCGTGGCCGGGAGGTTGATCACCACGGCTTGGCCGCGCTGCGGCTGCCAGACGTCGTTCACGGCATCGACGACTTCGATTGCGAAGTCGAGCTCGGTGCCCGTGAAGCTCTCGGGTGAGTATTGAAACTCCCAGACAGTCTCTGGCCGGGCCGCGGCGCACTCTTTCACCCAGGTGGCGCCCTGCACCGCGATCGCCTTGATGCCGGCGCGGTCGAGCCGGAACACGTCGCGACGCTGCACGATCGAGGTCGAGTTGTAGAGGTGCATGTTGGCGCGCCGCGCGCCCTTCACCGCTTCGAACGTGCGCCGGATCAATTCTTCGCGCGCCTGCGTGAGCACCTGGATGGTCACGTCGCCCGGCACGAGATCTTTCTCGATCAGCTCGCGGACGAAGTCGAAGTCGGGCTGCGACGCTGCGGGAAAACCCACCTCGATCTCTTTGAAGCCGAGCTGACAGAGCAGCGTGAACAGGCGCGTCTTCTGCTCGACCGACATCGGCTTCACGAGCGCCTGGTTTCCGTCGCGCAGATCCACGGCGCAGTAGTCGGGGGCGTGCGTGATCACGCGGTCCGGCCAGCGACGCTGGGGACGCTGCGGTGCAGGGAACGGGCGGTACTTGCGGTGGTCGAAGCTCATGACGGGTCTCCAGAAGCGTTCAGAGCGCTAGGTTTAGCCCTGAACGCGCGCAATAGGCGTGCAAACACGAGGCGAATTGGGCGTCTGATCGGTGAACTGTTGCGTCTTCCTGGCACAAATCGCAGAATCCTTGCGTCATGACCAAATCCGCACCCAATCCCGTGCTCGACGAGATCGATCGGCGCATCCTGGAGGCGCTGCAGGTTGACGGCGGGCTTTCCAACTTGGAGCTTGCTGAGCGCGTCGGGCTCTCGCCTTCGGCGTGCTCACGGCGCGTGCAAGCGCTCGAAGATCAGCGCGTGGTCGTAGGGCGCGTCACGCTGGTCGATCGCAGCAAGGTCGGCCTATCACTGACGGCGATCATCCAGATCGCGATGGATCGCCACACGCCCGAGCGCTTTGCGAGCTTCGAGAAGAAGGTGCGCGCGTGCCCCGAGGTGCAGGCCTGCTACCTGGTCGCGGGTCAGGACGCCGACTACTTGCTCAAGGTCGTACTGCCCGACATGGATCACTACCAAGAGTTCTTGCTGAACAAGATCACGCGCATCGAAGGCGTGAGCGGTGTGCGCTCGAGCTTTGTGATGCGCAGCGTGATCGACACGACCGTCTTGCCGCTCGGGCATCTATAGAGGCGGCAGCGGCGCGTAGCCCGCAAGTTGCCCCACGCGTGCGGCGTTGGCTCGGCGCTTGGATGAAAAGCAGGCAAGTAGACACAATCGCGAGGAGCTGTCCGAGGCGTAAGGCCATGGCATTGACGGCTGGCGCTCCTGTGTGCAGATGGGCCATGTTACAGTAGCTGTCACCACATGGAACGGCCAGAAGTCTAGCGCGTCGTGGTCGCGCAGCGGGCGGAAGGCGCGGCCCTGATCGATCTGCTACCCTGCTCCCGCTTACTTGCATGACGCAGAACATCAAGAGCTGTGTACTGATCGGCAGCGACAGCCTGCTGATCGAGTGCGGTGACGCCTGGCGCGCGCGCGGTCACAGCATTGCCGCGGTGGTCACCGACGCGCCGCGCGTCGCCAGCTGGGCGCGCGCAGAAAAGCTCGTCGTGATCGATGCGAACGGCGACTACGGCGCGGCGCTCGCGGCGTATTCGTTCGACTACTTGTTCGCGATCACGTTCCTGCGCGTGATCCCGGCGCCCGTGCTCGGCTTGCCGAAGCAGGCGGCGATCAATTTTCACGACGGACCGCTGCCTCGCTACGCGGGCTTGAACGCACCGAGCTGGGCGTTGATCAAGCGCGCAAAGGAGTACGGCATCACCTGGCACGTGATGTCGATGCAGGTCGACCGCGGCGACATTCTCAAGCAAGTGCCGGTCGAGATCAGCGCCGAGGACACCTCGCTGTCGCTCAACACGCGCTGCTTTGCGGCTGCGATCGAGAGCTTCGCAGAGCTGGCGGACGAGCTGGCCGCAGGCACGGAGCAACGCACCCCGCAGCTGGAACCGCCTGCGGGCGAAGACGTGTACTTTGGTCGCTATGCGCGGCCGGCCGCTGCGGCCCTGATCGATTGGCAGGCACCGGCGGAGGCCAGCGCAGCGCTCGTGCGTGCGCTGAGCTTCGGGCCGCGTTATCCGAATACGTTGGGAGCTGCGAGCATTCTGCTCGGCGAGCGGGCCTATCTCGTGACCGAGGCCGAGGCCTCGCTCGCGCGCACGGACGCCGCGCCAGGAACCTTGGTGGCCGCGGGCTTCGACACGCTGAGCATCGCGTGCGGCGAAGGCACGCTGCTCGTGCGCGGCTTGCGCGAGCCAAGCGGCGTGGAGATCCCGATGTCGGTCGCGCTCTCGCGGCTGGGTATCGAGCTGGGCGCGCGCTTCACGCAGTTGTCCGAGCCCGAACGCGACGCGCTCAGCGCGCTCGATCACGACTTGGCCAAGAGCGAGGCCTTCTGGGTGCGGCGGTTGGCCACGATCGATCCGCCCGAGCTGCCGTACGACAGCGGCGCGCAGAGGCCTTCCGCCAGCGAATACCGCGAGCTTCCGTTGCAGCTGTCGGAGACGTTCAGCGCGACCTTCCCCGGAGAGCTCGCGCTAGCTGCCGCCTTCGCGAGCTACATCGGCAGGCTCGCGGGCAAGCCGCAGGTCGCCTTGGCCTTTTGCGATGCGCAGCTGACGGCGGCGGCAGGTGGCTTCGAAGCGTTGGTTGCAACTACCGTGCCGCTTTTACTGCAGAGCGAGCCGGCGACGAGCTTCGCTGAGCTGGTCGCGCGCCTGTCGGCCGAGATCGACGACGCACATCGGCGCAAGGGCTTCCTCCGCAACCTCGGCGCGCGTCATCCGACGTTGAGCGGTGCTGCAGTGCAAAAGGACGCGGCGCTGCTGCCGGTCGGGATCGCGCGCGGGGTCGATCGGCCGGCAGGGGCGCTGTTGCAGCTGCGCCTGGACGCGGGCGGCGCGCGCCTGCGCTGCTCGGCCGCGCGACTTTCGGCGGCCGATGCGGCGGGCCTCGTGAGCGGCCTTCATACGTTCATGGAGAATCTTGCAGCGGCGCCGCACTGCGCCGTGGAGCAAATCGAGCTGCTGTCGACGGCGGCGAGGGAGCGGCAGCTCGTCACGTGGAACCGCACCGAGCGCGCGGTTCCGGAGCGCGCCTGCATCCACACGTTGATCGAGGCGCAAGTCGACCGCACACCGGATGCCATTGCGGTCAGCTGCAACGATCGCTCGCTCACGTATCGACAGCTGGACGATGCGGCCAATCGCGTCGCCGCCCGCCTGCTCGCGCTCGGCGTGACGCGTGACACGGCGGTAGGCGTACACGTCGAACGTTCGCTCGAGCTGGTCGTGGCGGCGCTCGGCGTGATGAAGGCCGGCGCCGCGTACCTGCCGCTCGACCCGACCTACCCGGCCGATCGCATCGCGCTGATGCTCGACGACGCAAAAGTCACCGTGGTGGTGACGACGGCCGCGCTCGTGCCGGGGCTCGCGGGCAGAGGCGTGCGCGCGCTTGCGCTCGATACCGAGGCCGACCTGCTGGCGCAGCTGCCGGCAACGCGTCCGAACCTGCCCGTCGAGCCGAATCGGCTCGCGTATCTGATCTACACCTCGGGCTCCACCGGCAAGCCCAAGGGCGTGATGATCGAGCACCGGCAGGCGGTGAACTTCTTCGTCGGCATGGACGAGCGCGTCGAGCATGCGACGCCGGGCGTGTGGTTGGCGGTGACGAGCCTATCGTTCGACATCTCGGTGCTGGAGCTGTGGTGGACGCTGGCGCGTGGCTTTCACGTCGTGGTGCACGTGGATCAGGCGCGCAGCGCGGCACGCGCCATCGGTCACGACGACGCGCACGCCCACGCAGTCCACGACGCGCGCCCCGTGCAATTCTCGCTGTTCTATTTCTCTGCGGACGCGCAGGCGACCGGCGGCGCGCGCTATCGACTGCTGCTGGAGGGCGCGAAGTTCGCCGACGAGCACGAGTTCTCGGCCGTCTGGACACCCGAGCGCCACTTCCATGCGTTCGGCGGCTTGTATCCAAACCCGGCGGTGACGGGTGCGGCGGTGGCTGCGATCACCAAGCGCGTGGGCATTCGCGCGGGCAGCGTGGTGCTGCCGCTGCATCATCCCGTGCGCGTGGTCGAGCAGTGGTCCGTGGTGGACAACATCTCCGACGGCCGCGTAGGCATCTCGATCGCGTCCGGCTGGCAGCCCAACGACTTCGTGCTGATGCCGGACAACTACGCGAACGCCAAGAGCATCATGATGCGCGACCTGGAAGTCGTGCGACGCTTATGGCGCGGCGAGACCGTGGAGTTTCCCGGCCCGCTGGGCAAGCCCGTGGCCGTACGAACGCAGCCGGAGCCCGTGCAGAAAGAGCTGCCGGTGTGGATCACCACGGCCGGCAACGAAGAGACGTTCGAGATCGCAGGCCGAGCCGGCGCCAACGTGCTGACGCACTTGCTTGGACAATCACTCGACAAGCTCGCGCCGAAGATCGCCGCGTATCGCAGAGCGCGCGCCGCGGCAGGCTTCGATCCGGAGACGGGCATCGTGAGCTTGATGCTGCACACGTTCGTGGGGCCCGACCGCGAGCGCGTGAAGGAGCTCGTGCGGGCGCCGCTCACGAGCTATCTCGCGACGTCGATGGATCTGATCAAGGACAAGGCCTGGACCTTCCCTGCGTTCAAGCGGCCGAAGAACTTTCGCGCCGATGCCCCTGGCAACGATCTGGCTACACTGTCGGACGAAGACCGCGCCGCCTTGCTCGACGCGGCGTTCGAGCGCTACTTCGAGACCAGCGGCCTGTTCGGTACGGTGGACGACGCGGCGCGCATGGTGCGCGCGGTCAAGGCGATTGGTGTGGACGACGTGGCGTGCTTGATCGACTTCGGCGCCGCCACCGACGTGGTGCTGGAGCATCTGCCGTACGTCGACGCCGTACGCCAGCGCGAGCTTGCCGATCGCGCGGCGGCTACGCTGCCTGCGCCGAGCGTCGAGCGCGAGCTTGGCGAGACTCATCCGCTGCTGCATGAGGTACAGAAGCACGGCGTGACGCACCTGCAGTGCACCCCTTCGATGGCGCGCATGTTTCTCGGCCACGAAGACACGCGCGCCGCGCTCGGGCAGCTAGCGCACTTGTTCCTGGGCGGTGAAGGGCTGCCTGCGGATCTGCTGCGCGAGCTGCGTGCGCAGACGCGCGCGACGATCACGAACATGTACGGACCGACGGAGACCACGGTCTGGTCGACGACGCACCGGATCGGCGCAGATGAGACCAGCGCTGCGATCGGCACGCCGATCGCGAATACGACGGTCTACGTCACCGACGAGCAGCGGCGCCTTTTGCCGGTGGGCGTGCCGGGTGAGCTGTGGATTGGCGGGCATGGCGTCGCACGTGGCTACTGGCAGCGACCGGAGCTCGATGCCGAGCGCTTCGTGCGCGACCCGTTTTCAACTGACGCAGGTGCACGCATGTACCGCACCGGCGATCGTGCGCGCTGGCGCGCCGACGGAGTGCTGGAGTGCCTGGGCCGCAGCGACTTTCAAGTGAAGCTGCGCGGCTATCGGATCGAGCCTGGCGAGATCGAAGCGCTCGCGCGCACGGCGCCGAACGTGGCCGAGTGCGCGGTGGTGTTGCGGGAAGATCGCCCGGGCGACCAGCGCTTGGTCGCGTATCTCGTGGCGGCGCCGGGCACGAGCGTCGCCGTTGCCACGGTGCGTGA
Organism: Sandaracinaceae bacterium; assembly: GCA_017881055.1. GTDB lineage: Bacteria > Myxococcota_A > Polyangia > Polyangiales > JAFGIB01 > JADGRF01. The sequence goes on along the minus strand of JADGRF010000103.1, from coordinate 7,615 downwards.
GCTGCTGCGTCGCGAGCTGCCCGAGCACATGGTGCCGGCCGCGCTGGTGGTGATCGCTGCGCTGCCGCTCACGGCCAACCAGAAGCTCGATCGCAAGGCGCTGCCCGCGCCGGAAACGCTGACCTCGCCTGCAGCTGACGGCGGCAGCACGGCGGAGCTGGCCGCGCCGCCCGAGAGTGATGGCGAGCGCGTGATCGCGGGCGTGTGGCGCGAGCTGCTCGGGCGCGAGCGCGTCGGCATCGACGACAACTTCTTCGATCTCGGCGGGCACTCGCTGCTCGTCGTGCGCATGCATCGCATGCTGCAAGACGCGCTCAGGCGTTCGCTCGCGCTCACCGACCTGTATCGGTTCCCGACCATCCGCACGTTTGCGTCGTTCCTGGCGAGCGGGGCTTCAGGCGACAGCAAGAAGGCCACTGCGCGCGGCGCCAAGCGACGCGAGCTGCTACAGCGACGTGGTGGTTGAATGAGCGACGCAACCGAACAGGGGGGAGGCATCGCGATCGTGGGCATGAGCCTGCGGGTTCCCGGCGCAAGCACGCCCGAGCAATACTGGAAGAACCTGCTCGCGGGCGTCGAGTCGATTCTGCAGCGCAGCGACGACGAGCTGCTCGCGGCCGGTGAGAGCGCCGCGCGCCTAGCGGACCCGCGCTACGTGAAGGCGTCGGCGATCCTCAAGAACATGGAGCAGTTCGATCCCGAGTTCTTCGGCTTGTCGCCGAAGGAAGGCGGGATCATGGACCCGCAACATCGACAGCTGCTGGAGTGCGCGTGGGAAGCGCTGGAGGACGCCGGGCACATGCCCGACGCGTTCGACGGACCGATCGGCGTCTGGGCCGGCTGCGGCATGGGCGCGTACTTCACGTACAACATCCTGTCGAACCGCGACTTGGTGGATTCGACGGGCCTGTTCTTGCTCCGCCACACCGGCAACGACAAGGACTTCCTGGCCACACGCATCTCGTATGCGCTCGATCTGCGCGGGCCGAGCATAGGCGTGCAGACGGCCTGCTCGACTTCGCTCGTGGCCGCGCACTACGCCTGTCAATCGCTGCTCAGCGGCGAGTGCGACATGGCGCTGGCCGGTGGGGTGACGATCGAGCTTCCGCACGGACGCGGCTACATGTTCGAAGAAGGCGAGATCCTCTCGCCCGATGGCCACTGCCGCGCATTCGATCACAAGTCAGCTGGCACGGTGTTCGGCAGCGGCGCGGGCATCGTCGTGCTGCGGCGACTCGAGGATGCCATCGCCGACGGGGACCGCATCTACGCGGTGATCAAAGGCTCGGCCGTGAACAACGACGGCTCCGGCAAGGTGGGCTACCTCGCGCCCAGTGTCGAAGGGCAAGCGGCCGCAGTGGCGGAGGCGCTGGCGGTCGCTGGGGTGTCAGCTGACACGATTGGCTACGTGGAATGTCATGGTACGGGCACGGCTGTCGGCGACCCGATCGAGGTTGCTGCGCTCAGCAACGCCTTCCGCGAGACGACGGACAAGCGTGGCTACTGCGCCATCGGGTCCGTGAAGACGAACATCGGGCACCTGGATGCGGCCGCGGGCGTGGCGAGCTTGATCAAGGCGGCGCTATGCGTGAAGCACGGACAGATTCCGCCCAGCCTCAACTTCGAGAAGCCGAACCCGCTGATCGACTTCGGCTCGACGCCGTTCTTCGTGAACGACAAGGCTCGCGCGTTCCCCGAGCCGAAGCGCGGTCAGCTGCGGCGCGCCAGCGTGAACTCGCTCGGCGTGGGCGGCACCAACGTCCACATGGTGCTGGAGGCGCCGCCGGCGGCTGCAGCGCCGACGGGTACGAAACCCGAAACGGAACAGCGCGCGGAGCTGCTCGTCCTGTCGGGACGCCAGCGCAGCGTGCTCGATGCGAGCGCGACGCGCTTGGTGCAACACCTGCGCGAGCACCCCGAGTCAGCGCTGGCGGATGTCGCGTATACGCTGCAGACCGCGCGCAAGCACTTCAGCGAGCGGCGTGTGCTCGTGTGTCGCGACCGCGAGCACGCCATCGCGCAGCTCGCAGCAGCGGACCCGCGCAAGGTGTTCACGCACTCGGTCAATCGTTCGGCGACGGTCGTGTTCATGTTTCCCGGCGGTGGCGCGCAGTACCCGGGCATGGGGCGACGCCTGTACGAGAAGCAGGCCGTGTTCCGCGAGCACGTCGATCGCGGACTTCTGCTGCTATCGGCTCGCGTGCAGCACGATCCGCGAGCACTGCTGTTTCCAGACCCTAGCGACGGGGCAGCTTGCGCCCAGGCCGCGCTCGCGCTCGAGCAGCCGTCGTTGCAGCTGCCGCTGATCTACATCGTGGAGTACGCGCTCGCGCAGCTCTGGCTGTCGTGGGGTGTGAAGCCTGCGGCGCTGATCGGACACAGCGTCGGTGAAAACACGGCGGCAGCGGTGGCGGGCGTGATCTCGTTCGAGGACGGCTTGTCGCTGGTGCTGCTGCGGGGCCTGCTGTTCGATGAAGTGCCCCCGGGCGGTATGATCGGCGTACCGCTACCCGCCGCCGAGCTGCGCCCTCTGCTCGGCGACGACCTGGATCTTGCGTGCGTGAACGCGCCGGACTTGTCGGTGGCCTCCGGGCCAAGGGCGAGCCTCGACCGGCTGCAGGCGCTGCTCGCCGAGCGCGACGTGCAGACCCAGAGCATCCGCATCAAGATCGCCGCGCACTCGCGTATGTTGGAACCTATTCTCGGGCGCTTCGGTGATTTTCTACGCAAGACGCCGCTGTCCGCGCCACGCATTCCGATTCTCAGCAACCGTACCGGCGATCTGCTCAACGCCGAGCAGGCGTGCTCGCCCGAGTACTGGGTGGAGCACCTGCGCAACACCGTGCGCTTCGGTGACGGCATCGCAAAGCTGCTCGAAGAGCCGGGCCGCGTGTTCCTGGAGGTGGGGCCGGGCCGCGTGCTCTCGTCGTTGGCGCGCGCGCACCCGAAGGTCGCGCAGGGCCAAGCCTTCATCGGCTCCTTGCCGCATCCCGACGACGATACGCCGGACGACGAGGTATTTCTCGCGGCGTGCGGACGCCTGTGGGCCGCCGGTGTGCCGCTCGACTTGGCGCGCACGCGCGCTCCGGGCAAGGCTACGCGCGTCGCGCTTCCGAGCTATGCCTTTGCGCACCAGCGCTACTGGATCGAGCCGCAAGCTCCACGGGTGAGCGATGCGCCGCCTGCGAACCCGCGCCGCATCCAAGATCCGGAGCGCACGTTCTTCGCGCCGACCTGGCGACAGCACTCACCCGATCTCGAGTTGGACGCGTCGCCGCACACCTGGCTGGTGTTCAGCGATGAAACCGGGCTCGGCGCCGACCTGATCCGCGCGCTGCGCGCCAGCGGCAACCACGTGATCTGCGTACGCGCGGGCGACGCCTTCGGCAAGCTGTCCGACAGCGAATACCGCCTGGCCCCCGAGCAAGGCAGCGAAGGCTACGAGCTGCTGCTCCGCGAAGTGGTCGCGAGCGGGAAGCTGCCCGAGCGCATCGCCCATCTGTGGCTGCTGACGGAGGACGAGAGCTTCCGGCCGGGCTCGTCGTTCTTCGAGCGCAACCAGGAGCGCGGATTCTTCTCGCTCTTGTTCTTGGCGCAGGCGTTGGCCGCGCTCGAGCTCAGCTCGCCGCTCGGGATGTTCGTGATCTCGCGCGGCCTGCGCCAGGCCGGCAGCGCGCGCGTGCTGTATCCCGATCAAGCTACGGTGCTCGGTCCCTGCAAGGTGATCCCGCGTGAGCTGCGTGGCGTCACGTGCAGCAGCATCGATCTCGAGGGCGCGCCGCGCGAGGTCGCGACGTCGCCGGTCACGAAGCTGCGTACGCTCGCAGAGCGCCTGTTGCCCGTCCCACTCGCTGGCGACGACGCGGCACACGCGGCGCGGCGCAGCCACGAAGTGGCCGCGCTGCTGCGCGAGCTGACCTTGCCGCTCGGCAGCCGCGAGGTCGTGCTCTCGCGCGAGGCGCGCTGGGAGCGTCGCTACGAGCACATGACGCTGCCTTTGGCCGCGCGCTCGGGCTTACGCCGGCGCGGCGTGTATTTGATCACCGGAGGCTTCGGCGGGGTCGGCCTTGCGCTGGCGCGCTCGCTCGCGGAGACCGAGCAGGCGCGCCTCGTACTGGTGAATCGTACGCCCCTGCCGGCACGCGAAGCCTGGGACGACTGGCTGAAGCGAAGACCGCGCGACGCCACCAGCGCCCGTATTCGCCTCGCTCGACAGCTGGAACAGCTCGGCGGAGAGCTCTTGGTCCTTTCGGGCGATGTCGCCGACCGCGATCGCATGACCGAGGTAGTCGCAGAGGCCAAGGCTCACTTTGGCGCGCTGCACGGCGTGATCCATGCCGCAGGCGTGTTGGATGACGCGCCGATCGCGGTCAAGCGAGAGCCGTCTGTGACTGCGGTGTTCCGACCGAAGGTGTACGGGACGCAGGTGCTCGGGCAGGTGCTCTCGAAGGAGCCGCTCGATTTCCTCGTGCTGTGCTCGTCGCTCAGCACGGCGATTGCAGCTGCTGGCCAAGTCGACTACGTCGCGGCGAACGCGTTCTTGGACGCCTACGCAGAGCAGGCGCGAGCGAGCGGGCGCAACGTCTTGTCGCTGGCCTGGGGTGTGTGGAGCGAGGTCGGGCTTGGCGCAGCAGCAGCCGCGCAGCTGGACCGACGCGACGTGCCGCGCGGACGGGAAGCCCCTGCGTCGTATCCAGCGTTCGAGGCCAAAGCGATCCAAGCAAGCGGTCCTATGGTGCTGCGCGGCACGCTGCGTGCCGACACACTGTGGTTCCTCGACGAACACCGCACGGCGAACGGACACGCGGTCCTGCCGGGCACTGGCTACCTCGAGCTGGCACGCGCGGCGCTGCGCGAACTCGGGCACAAGGGACCGTTCGAGATCGACGATCTGTATTTCCTGCGGCCGCTCGAGCTCCAGGAGGGACAGGCCTTGGGCTTTCGGGTGCGGCTGTCGCCCAGCGGGCAGGATTTCGGCTTCGAGCTGCAGAGTAAGCAGCGTCTGAAAGACGGTAGCGAGGGCTACCTGCTGCATGCGCAAGCGCTGCTACGCCGAACACCGGCAGCGCAGCCCCCGCCGCTCGAGCTCGCCGCCATCCGCGACCGTTGCAACATACGCGTCTTGCCACCTGCAGCAGACGAATACCGGCTCGCGCAGGAGAAGCACCTGCGCTTCGGCGGACGCTGGCGCAACTTGCGTAGCGTTGCGTTTGGGGTCGGCGAAGCGGTGGCTCAGCTGAGCTTGCGCGCTGCGTACCGCAGCGAGCTCGCTACGTTCGCGCTGCACCCGGGCCTACTCGACATCGCCAGCGGCTTCGCGATCGAGCTCGAGCCCAGCTACGGAAGCGGCGACGCCCTGTGGGTGCCTGTGTCCTACGAGCGCGTGTCGGTATACGGCGACCTCACGGCCGAGCTTTCCGCGCACGTGCGCTTGCAGAAACGCGATGGCGTCGGCCACGCGCTGCCTGAACGCGGTGGCCTCGCGCGTTTCGACATCACCCTGTGCGACGAGGTCGGCCGCGTGCTGGTGGACATCGCCGGCCTGTCGATGCAGGCGATCGCGAGCGAGTCGTTCGTGACGCACGCGCCGCGAGCGCGGGATCTAGAGCAAGACACGTCGCGGCACGAGCTGACCACGGCCGAGCGCGCGTTCCTCCACAACGTGTCCGAGGGCATCACGCCGGCCCAGGGTGTCGCGGCGTTCCGGCGCGTAGTGGACACGATGGACACGATGGACACCAAAGCACCCCGCGCGCACGTGATCGTGAGCTCGCTGGAGGTGCGCGAGCTGGTGCGCCAGGCCGACGCGATGGCCGCGACCCACGAGCCCACGAGCGCCGCAAGCTTCGAGCGTCCCAGCCTCAGCAGCGACTACCTAGCTCCGCGCACGGATGCGGAGGGTGCGCTCGCGACCATGTGGGAGAGCTTGCTAGGGGTCCACCAGATCGGCGTGCGCGACAACTTCTTCGAGCTCGGCGGCCACTCGTTGATCGCCGTGCGCTTGTTCGCTCGAATGAAGAAGACGTTCGGCGTGGACTATCCGATTTCGACGCTGATCGACCATCCTACGATCGAGAGCTGCGCGCGCTTGATCGCACCGGTCGAACCAGCGGCAGGCGTTAGCGAAAGCCGCAGCCGCAAGCACGCGGCGCACGGCCAGCGGTTCAAGCATCTGGTGCCCATGACCCCGGCGAGTGACGACCACGCGGGCCGCCTGCCGTTCTTCCTGGTCGCCGGCATGTTCGGCAACGTGATCAACCTTCGCAACCTGGCCGGCCTGCTCGGCGAAGATCGCGCCTTTTACGGCATCCAGGCGCGCGGCCTGCGCAGCGACGAGCAGCCGCACGAGACGTTCGAGGACATGGCGCGCGACTACTTGGCCGAGCTGCGCGTGGTGCAGCCGCACGGCCCGTACCTGCTCGGCGGATTCTCCGGCGGCGGGCTGGCCGCGTACGAGCTGGCGCAGCAGCTGACGGCGGCAGGCGAGCAGGTCGCGTTGCTGGTGCTACTCGATACGCCACTGCCCAGCGACGAGCCCCTCACGCGCGCCGAGAAGCTGTCGATCCACCGGCAGAATCTGGAGCGCGAGGGCCCGCGCTACCTCGTCAGCTGGGCGACGCAGAAGCTCGCGTATCGCATTCAGCAGCACGAGCGCGAGGCCCAAGCTGCGGACCCGCATGACGCGGACTCCGCCGACGCGCGCTCACGGGTGATCGAAAAGGCGTTCTACCGCGCGCTTGCGCGCTATCGGATCAAGCCCGCGCCGCTGCATTTGCTGCTGTGTCGGCCGCGACTCAAAGCGACCCACGTGTTCGGGCCCGGGCGCGCGATCAACCAAGATCGCCGGCGCATCTACTACGACAACGGCTGGACGCCGTACGGCGCGCGCGTGGATGTGTTCGAGGCTCCGGGCGACCACGACAGCATGGTGCTCGAGCCGAACGTGCGCATCCTCGCGGAGCACCTGCGCGCGGTCCTGAACGCGGCGGAGCGCGAAGCAAAGCGCCCGCACACGAGCGGGGCTACGTCGCCCGTGCGGCCGCCGGTGCAGCGGGCAGACGGGGAGTGACGCTCCCAGCTGACTCTTCCCCGCGCCGTTGTCGCCCAGCACGCATCGGCAGGACCAGCTTCTGTAGATGCATGACGACACGGTTCCATTCGACTGTGTGACCAGCCTAACACGCGCGCTAGCGAGGCTCTCGGCTGTCGACATTCTTGCGACATGGCGCAAGCCTCGAAATCCCGGTAGGGTGGCGGACATGAGAAGCAGCTTGGGCATGCAGCGCCGGACGTTGACTGCGTGCCTGTTCGTGTTCGCCGCCTGCAGCGATCTCACCCCACCGCACCCGCAGCTGTGCAGCAGCTGCGATCGCGATGGCGCCAGCGATGCGGAACCGGTCGGTCAGAGTGGGCGCGGCGGTGGCGCAGGGAACGGCGGCGCCGGCCATGGCGGTGCCGGAAACGGCAGCGCAGGACACGGCGGTGCGGGCGGCAGCGCAGGTCACCATGGCGGGCCTGGCGACGCTGGCTGCGAGAGCGGGTGCAACGATCCGGATGCGCAGCTGACGCTCGACGCGGGCACGGACGCGGGCACGGACGCGGGCACGGACGCGGG
>JADGRF010000009.1 GCA_017881055.1 Sandaracinaceae bacterium | reverse complement strand
CTTACTTCTTGGCGGGGCGCTCGCTCGCGGCCGCGTCGTCTTCCTTGATGCCGGCGAGCTTCTTGGCCAGGGCCTTCTTGTGATCGATGTTCATCAAGCGCTGGATCTGCACGCGCTGGGCTTGCGGAGAGCCTGCACCGTGCATCGACTCCGTCAGATACCCGACCGCGTTGCGACCGAGCGTCATGTTCTCGATCAAGCGCAAGACGCGGCGACGGTTGTCCACCGAAACGCCTGGCTTCGCCTTCAGGTACTTCTGCAGGATCGGCCCCGTCGTCTTGCTGTCGAACTCTTTGTCGGAAGGCAGCGTGACCAACAGCCCACCCGCCAAGTCCTGCGCGAGCCGTGACAGCTCGTACGGGAAGCGCGTGACGTTGTGCTTGCACACGTTCGCCAGCATCTCGTCGCACTGGTAGTTGCCGGCTGCGGTCTGTTTGGACTCGTGCGACGACGCGATGCCTGCGCCGTAGATGGTCTCGTTCAAGTGCGCCATCTCGACCAGTTTGTCGCGCACGTGCGAGGCCTTGGCCACACCGTTGTAGTCGGCGATGGTCGCAGCTGCGCCGATGATCACGTCGCCCAGGCCCGTCTTACACACGTACGAGCGGCGGTGGTACGACGTGAAGCGCTCGACCAACGTGGCGGCGTACTCGTATTCGCCGTTCATGAAGATGTGGCTGTTTGGAATGAACACGTCGTCGAACACGATCAGCGCTTCTTGGCCGCCGAAATGGGCGTTGCCCTGATCGATCTCGCCGCCTTCGAGCGCGCGCGAGTCACAGCTCTGCCGGCCGTAGATGTACGTGATGCCGGGATGATCGACGGGTACCGCGCCCGCGATCGCGAAGTCTTTGTCGGCTTCGAGCAGGCGCATGGTAGGCATCACCAAGAGCCAGTGCGAGTTCACGCAGCCGGTCTGGTGTGCCTTGGCACCGCGGATCACGACGCCGTCCGGGCGATGCTCCACGACGTGCACGAACATGTCGGGGTCTTCCTGCTCGTGTGGCGCCTTGCTGCGGTCGCCTTTCACATCGGTCATGGCGCCGCCGATCACGAAGTTCTCCTGCTGCATGTGCTTCACGAACGCGCGAAAGCGCTCGTGGTAATTCGTGCCCTTGCCCTTATCCATGTCGTAGGTGACGGAGAAGAGCGAGTTGGTCGCGTCCATGCCGACACAGCGCTGAAAGCACGTCCCGGTGCGCTGGCCGAGCCTGCGCTGCATGCGGTTCTGCATGACCACGTCGTCGACGCTCTCGGTCACGTGCAGAAAGCGATTCACGCGCGTTCCAGAAAGCTTGGACGTGGCCGAGGCGAGCTCGGGGTCTTCTTCCGCCAGGCGATACGTCTCCGCGACCGCGTTGATCGACGGACGAATCACCGGATGATCCACGGGCTCAGCGACCAACTCCCCGAACAGATACACCTTGAGCTTTCGCGCGCGCAGGCTCGCGATGTAGTCGTCCGCGGTTCGAATCGGCATGAAAGAAGGCCTCCGCGTTAGGGCATACCACAGCCGGGGATGCCTGCGCAGGCCGAGAGGCGTGTGGCCTCAAGGGTGAATCACGACCCAGGTGCCAGGGTTGTCGCGCGTGGCGAGTACGCCGTGAAAACCGTTCGGAAGCCCGGGCGTGGACCACTCGAACAGGTGTCGAGCGTCCGCCGGCGCCAAGTTCACGCAGCCATGACTACGCACGCGCCCGAACTGCTTGTGCCAGAACGCGGCGTGCAGCGCGTAGTTGCCCTGGAAGTACATGGTCCACGGCACGTCCTCGATGCTGTACGCCTCGTCGCTGCCGGCTTCACCGTCCATCGTGGCCGAGACGTGCTTACTCTGAATGCGGAAGATACCGGTCGGCGTGTCGTGGTCCTCGCGACCCGTGGAGACGAGCGTCGCGAACACGGGCACGTCGCCTTCGTACGCGACCAGCGTCTGGTTCTCGAGCGAGATGTCGATCCAGTGCGCGCGCGACGGCACGAGCGGTGGACGCTGCGCAGGCGTCACGATGCGCACGGCATCTTCCGGCACGAACAACCCATCGCGCGCGAGCAAGTAGCGCCGGCCGCCCTGGAGCAGCGTCGCATGCGTGAGCGTCATCGCTTGCATCAGCGTGAGGCCTTCGCCGCGCAAAAGCGCACCTGTCTGCGGATCCCGGTGATAACTCGGCGCGTTGGCGCGGTAAGCGAGCGCGAGCGGGAACACGTCGCGCGAGCCGAGCGAGTTGAGCTCGTGGCCGTGCAGCGGCGGGATCACCACGGGCGTCAACGTCCCCGCGCGCACGTACGCGCCGCGCACCGTGCGCGTCAGGCTGCGCTCGCCGTCCTGCTCCTCGCCGTCGATGCTCACGTAGAAGCCCGGTTGCATGACGATGCGCACGAGGCTCGGTAGCGGCGCACCGGCGCCTGCAGCTGCGGGCGGCAGAGCGACGGCGTTCTTCGCCGCGAGCACGGGGCTCTCGCTCTTGCGCGCCAGCTCCGAGGCCTCGGCCATGCGCCCCGGCCTCAGCTGCGTCAGCTGCGTCAGCGTGTCGCGCTCTTCGACGGCGCTCGGCAGCTTCCAGTACTGCGGCACGTCATGGGCGAGCGTCTTGCCGTACGGGTACGGTAGGTCGTCTTGCAGCGACGGCGCCGCCGGCGACGCGGCAAAGCTCTGCGGCGTCTTGCCCAGCAGAAAGCCCCGGCCGGCGCAGACGTAGCCTCCGCCGAGTAGCGCGTGCCAGAGCGTGTCGCAGCCCTTGCCGCGCACGCCGGGCTTGGCGCGGAACAGACCACCGCGACGGAAGTAACCCACCACGGCCGCGCTGTCGGTCGGCGCTTCGTAGACCTGCGCCTGCATGTGAAACGCAACGCCGTACAGCGGATACTTCGCATCGAAGCTGGGCTGCTCGTCGCGGATCTCGAGCTCGTTCTGCTCGGCTGGGTGTTCCGCCGTCAGCTGCAGGGCTGTGGATGTGACCTGTGCAGACGTCGGTTCCGCCGGCAGGTCCGGTTCCTGCGGACGCGCGTGCAGCGGAGCTCGCTCGACGCGGTTGGCAAGCGCGAGCTCCGCGCTGCTCGCGGACTTCTGCCTTTCGGCGTCACCGCGCAGGCCGCCGCACGCGCACAGGCACGAAAGCCCGAGCAGAAAAGCCCGACAGTGTCCCTGCATTCCACCACGAGAAGCCACGCCTTCCCGTGTGCACGGCTGCGCCTCCGCCGTCCAGAAACCGGCAAGACGTCCGACCTCTCCGGTTCGAGAGCGGGGCTGTCCCGCAGAGCGCGGCAGGCTCAGCTGGGCCCTTGGATCGGGCAGCCCAGCACCACGTCCACGCGCCCGCCGGTGTCGCCGCGCAGCGTGTCGCAGATCGCGCCGCACAGCCGAATCTTGGTGTTGCCGCTCGTGTACTGCCAGCCGTTGGCTCCGGCGTCGCAGGCAGCAGTCTTGTCCTGAGGGACGAGCTTGGGCTTCATGGTCCTGTCGCTCGACGAATAGATCACGTTCACCAAGCCGAGATCGATGGCGCCGGTCTTCGGCTGCGGCACGGGCAGCTCGCAGGTCACGGTTTGCCCCGCGATCTGCTTCAGTGCGGCCGACAGCGCCGTCGCCAGATCGGACTCCTTGGTCATGTCGAAGTGGCAGTTGCCTTGCTGTGGGTCGCAGGCCGGTTTCGCCGTGCCGCCCTTCTGCGCGATCTCCGAGAGCACGGTCCGCGCGGGCTCGCTGCCCGGCACGCCGACCACGAACGTGCGGATGCCGACGCCGGGCCCCGCGGCCCTCGGCACCTCCGTGTTCACAAGCAGGTCGGTGCACGCCTTCGCACCTGTGCAGCTAGGCGGGTTCGAGCACTGCTCGCTCTGTTGGCCGTCGGTGAGCAGCACGACGAACTCGTTGCCGAAAATCGCGCCGGACAATGCCTGCTGGTGCATGTGCTTGTACGCGAGGATGGTGGCGCCGACGATCGGCGTGCCGCCTGCGGGCTTCGTCGCGTTGAGACTTGCGTCGATCGTGCTCTGCTGCGCTGCGCTGTTCGGTGCGAACGGCACGTTCGGTGTCGGATACACGCCGCAGCCATCGTCGTTGCTGAAGTACGAGATGCCCACGGTCGTCGTCTTCGGCAGCGTCTTGATCGCGGCCAAAAGGGCCGTGCTCGTGATCTCCCACTTCGAGGGCTTCGTCGTGTCGGCGCGCACAGGCGTCACTTCACAGCTGACGGAGTCGGTGGTCGGTGGGGGATTGCAGGCCATCGAGCCGCTACGATCGATCACGAACAGGATGTTCGACGGCAAGAGCGCCGAGGCCACGGTGGACTTCGCGCAGCCCCCGGCGAGGATCGCATCCACGTTCGGCCCTGACATACCGCTGTCCGGTTGCACGTTACCGCCGGCGCCAGCCGCGGAACCCGCGCCGCCGCCGTCAGCCGCAACAACGCCGGCGCCGCCGCCCTGCGTGCGTCCCGCGCCACCCGAGTCTGCAGCGCAGCCGAGCGCAACCGAGCTCAGAGCGAGCGCTCCGGCCCAACACGCCCAAGGCGTGCGGTGCTTCGCCTGGAAGCGTTGTCTTGGTGGCATCTTGCCGCCGTCAGCTGCAGCGTGTCCCGCGTCGCTTCCTGTTTGGCCAGCGCGCGGAGCTTTGCCGCCGCCAGCTGCCGAACGCTTCGACTCATCTGGAGAGCTGCGCATGAAACTGCCCGGTGCATTTCCAACCGTCCGTCGTGGTCAGCGCGACGTCGCCTTGCAACGTGAGCGCCTCGGCGTCGAATTGGCCGTCGAACGTTCCGTCGATGCTCATCGAGGCGGTCTTGTCTTCGAATCCCACGGGGAAACCTAGGGGCTGCGAGCTCTTCGTCATCGAGCTGAACTGCGCGGTCGCACAGTCCAGCTCACCATCGAGTGAAGACGAGAACGCGGGGCTCGAGCCGCTGAACGCCAGCACTTTGCTGTCCGTGATCGCGAGCAGAGGGCTGTTCGCCTGCGCGCCGAGCGTGATCTCGAGCGAGCCGATCAAGTGCTGGAATCCCCCGCGCAGATCGAACATGCACTGAAAGCTGCCCGCGTACATGCCGGCCTCGCACGCGCCGGGATGTCCGGGCTTGGTCTCGGTCCAGAGGAATTGCGCGTCCGGATCGAGCCCGACGTTCAGTAGCAGGATTTCTGCGTCGTCGTCGCCCATCCGGCTGCTGCTGTCAGCTGCAACGGACGCGTCGGCGGCGCTGCCTGCCGTGCCGCCATGCCCGCTCATCTGAAACGGCGTGAACACCTGGTTCTCGGAGCCGGTGCACGATGCGAGCGCGAGCGCGACGAGGCCTGGGAGCAGGCGGAGGGACGCGCGACGCGAGACGGGGAAGGGCACTCGATCACTCTAGCCAAGTCGAGCGCGCCGCGCTGCCGTACGTATGCGGATTTCGTACACCGCTCTGCGCGCGTCGGTCCCCGATTCTCGGAGCCATGACATGAGCCATTTTGCGCCTACGGTGCCACTATCGCCCCAGAGCAATCGCTGCATGTCGCCGTCCTCCCCACAGCTGCGCCTCGTTGAAGAGAACCCGGCCGAGGGCACGGAAAAGACGGCTCCAAACGCGGAAAAACTGAACGAGACGCAGCTCTTTCGGCGCTTTGCGCCGTACGTCGCTCGGATCGGCCTGCGCCTTCTGGGGCGCGAGTCGGACGTCGATGACCTGATCCAGGAAGTGTTTTTCGCAGCGTTCAAGCAGCGCGACCAGCTGCGGGACCCTGGCGCTGCGAAGAACTGGCTCGCCACGATCGCCGTGCGTGCGGCGCGTCGTCAGCTTCGCCGTCGGCGTCTGCGTCAGTTCGTGGGCCTCGATTCTGGCGTGCCACCGCTCGAGCTGCGCGACAAGGGGATCTCGCCCGAGAAGCGCGCGCTCCTGTCGCGCATCTACGAGCTCTTGGACGGCATGCCCGTCGAGCAGCGCCTGGCCTGGACGTTGCGCTACGTCGAAGGGGAGAAGCTGGAACAAGTGGCCGACAAGTGCGGTTGCTCGTTGGCTACGGCCAAGCGCCGCATCTCGGCGGCGCAAGCTTTGTTGCAAGCGGAGTTGGACGATGGATGAGCTCGCCAAACAGCTCCACATCCTGCGGGATGAAGTCGAGCCCGAGTGGGACGAAGCACGCAGCGAGCGGTTGCTCGCGGGCGTGGACGCGTTACGGTGGCGCCGTCAGCGGCAGCGCGTGCTGTTCGGGGCCGTGGGTGCGGCGTGTGCCGCTGTTGCAGTCGGAGTCCTCCTGCGCGGATCGGTGCATGGCAGCGCGCCGTCCGTGGCGTCGCGACCTGGTGCGATCGCGAGTGCGATCGCGACTGCGCCGAACCCTGCGGTCGCCCCTTCGCGGTCCATGCGCGTTGGCGCGGGTCAGCGACTTTGGTTGTCCGATGGCTCGCTCGTGCAGGTGGCGGCGGGCGAGGGTGTGCTCGAGGTGCTCCACGACGAGAAGATGCAGATCGATCTGCGCCTGGTCTCGGGCACGGCCCACTTCCAAGTGGTGCCGAACAAGCAACGCCACTTCGTGGTCGACGCCGGTGCGGTGAAGGTCGCCGTCGTGGGCACGGTGTTCGATGTCGAGCACGCCGGTGAGCTGGTGGGCGTCACCGTGACCGAAGGCAAGGTGCGCGTGCAGGGCGGCAGCGGCGAGAGCTTCGTCGCGGGCGGCGACGCGCGCTGGTTCGATGCGGCGGGACACGAGACCCAACACGAAGTCCAACACGAGACCCAAGGTGTTCACGCGGTTGATGACGCACGCGGCGAGAACGACGCGCTTAGGCCCGTCCCCGAATCCGAACAACACGGCGTGGCGCCGGCAGTCAAGCATCGCGCAGCGCGGCGCGAATCGAGCGCCAAGGCCTCGTGGCGCAGCCTGACGCAGGTGGGCGAATACGACGAGGCGTATCGCTCGCTGGCGCAAGGCGCCGCCGTCGACGACGATCCCGCGGTCTTGATGGATGCGGCCGATGCGTCGCGCCTCAGTGGCCATCCGGAGATGGCGGCTACGTACCTGCGCCGCGTCGTACGCGAGCACAAGCAAAGTCCGGTCGCACCGCTCGCCGCGTTCACGCTCGGTCGCGTGCTGCTCGAACGCTTGGGTCAACCGTCCGAAGCTGCGGAGTCGTTCGCGACGGCGCGCGGGCTGGCACCGCAGGGATCCTTGGCGCAAGACGCGCTCGCCCGCGAGGTCGAAGCGCTGTCGAAGGCCGGCAATGCACACGAAGCCTATCTGCGCGCACGTGCGTACGTGCAGAGCTATCCGAATGGGCGTCGCTTGCACGCGGTGCAGCTCTACGGCGGTTTGTCACGCGAGTAGGTCCGCGCAGCGTTGCGGTGTTACGCTTTGCGCGGAGTGGGCGCTCTGCGAACGACTGCGATCGGCTTTCGGCTGCTCTGCTCGGGCATGCTCGTGGTTGCGTTCGTGGTTGTGTTCCTCGTGTTGCTCGTCGATCGCGTCGCGGCGCAGCCTGCCGCTGACGGCGGCGGTTCGTCAGCCAGCGTGACGACTACGATCGATCCGTGCGTTCCAGTGGACGCGGCGCAGTTTCAACGCGTGCTCTCGATCGAGCTCGGCACCTCGATCGAGTACAGCCCCGACGCGCCCACACGGCCGGGGCTCACCTGGGTTCACGTGTCATGCACGGACCGCGGTGTCGAGCTGCGTCTGGAGGACGGTGTCACGCGCAAGTCGATGGCGCGTGTCCTCGACGCGTCGCACATCGAAGAGCGATCGCGTACGCGCCTTCTGGCCTTGGCGGTGGCCGAGTTCGTCGTCGCGAGCTGGGTGGAGCTACGTGTGAACGACAAGGCCGCGATCGAGCCCGTCGGGCCACCACCCGATCGCAACGCCGCCGCCGTTGCCGCACACACGCTTGCCGCCCAGCCGTCACTCGCGGTCGCGCCTGCGCTCGCGCGCGCGCCTGCAATCGATGCCAGCTCGGTCTGGGAGCTGTTCGGCTTGTTTCGCTTGGAGGGCTGGTCGAGTCAGCTCGGCCTCGTGCCGACGTTCGCGCTGCGTGCGGGTCAGCGCCCCACAGAGCACCTCGCGTTCAGTCTCGGCGCCGACTTCGGTCTTACGAATGTCGGCGTCGCGCAGGGACAAGTGCAGCTCGCCCTGATGTCGGCCAGCGGCACGCTGCTGTTCGTCTCGCAGGTCGGTGACTTCGATTTCTACGCTGGCGGCGGCGGGCGCTTCGGCTTCGTGCGCGTGCAAGGCCTCTCCGAAGACGCGCTCGTGCGCGGCGAACGGTTCTATGCACCCTACGGCGGTCCGCTCACGCTCGGTCGTTTGGCCTATCACGTTACGAGAACGTTTCGACTCGTCGCCGAAGGCGAGGCCGGCCTCGTGACCTTGCCGGTGTCGGGCCTTTTGGGGAAACGCAAAGTAGTGGAGCTCGATGGAGCGTGGGCATCGATCGGCCTTGGCCTCGGCGCCGTCTTTTGACAGCACCTTCTGGGTTTCCACGGCTAGACACACAAAGCGGGCGGTGTAAGCTGCGCGCGATTGTCATGTCCAAGCTGCGTGCTCGAACCTTGGCTTGTGCCTGCGTGATTGGCCTTTTGGGTTCGTGCGGTATCGGAGGCTGCGCCGGCGCCAAGCCGTGGGAGCGCGAGACGCTCGCCAAGCCGAAGATGCGCTTCGACGACGATCCCGAGGCCGTACTGCTCGAGCAGCACGTGTACCTGTATCGCGAGGGCTCGACGGGCGGCTACGGCTCGGGTGGTGGCGGATGCGGTTGCAACTGACGCGCATTGCATTCGCGTGTGCGCTCGTCAGCGCGGCCCTGGTTAGCGCTGCGGCCGCACCAGCGCGTGCGCAACAACAGACATCCGTGCGCATTCGCAACTCGGTCTATCAGGACGACGACGCGACGTTCATCGACACCAGCGTGTTGGCAGCCTCGGCTGCGGTCAGCGAAAAGGTCGGGGTCGATGCGCACGGCTTGATCGACGTGGTGTCCACGGCCTCGGTCGACGTAGTCGCTGCGGCGACCAAGCGCTGGCACGAAGTCCGTAAAGAAGCCGAGGGCGGCCTGTCCTACGCCGACGGCTCGACCACCCTCAACGGCTCGTACATCTTCTCGGACGAGAACGATTGGTCGTCCAACACGGTGAACTTCGGCGTGTCGCACGATTTCTTCGTGCACGATCTCACGCTTGGTCTCGGCGGCAGCTTCGTCGACAACCATGTCGGTCGCTCGCACGACCCGAACTTCCACGAGCGGCTGCACGTGTACAGCGGCACGGCGAACGCGGTGATCGTGGGCGGCCCGAACGACCTGTGGTCCCTCGCGTACAACTTGAGCTACCTCGACGGCTACCAAGCCAGTCCGTATCGCTACGCGCGCTTTCGCGATCCGAGTCAGCCGGACCAGGTCTTGTACGCGGGCGGCAGGTCCGGTCAGCCGGGTGAGCGCATGCCGAACACGCGTGCCCGCCACGCGCTGACCCTGCGCTGGAACCACGCGCTGTTCTCGGACACGTCGCTGCGCTCGCACATGCGCGTCTATCGCGACGACTGGGGCGTCACCTCGCTCACCGCCGGCACCGAGTACATCGTGGGCTTCGCGCCCTGGGAACTTGCATTCTCCGTGCGCGGCTACGCGCAGCACAAGGCCGACTTCTACCGTGACATCTATCCGCTCGAGATGCGCTACATGACCGCCGACCGCAAGCTCTCGACCATGTACGACGTGTTCGCGGGCCCGCACGCCACGCTGCGCTTCGGTGACGTGGGCCCGATGTCCGACCTGCGCATCGATCTCAAGGTCAACGGCTGCGGTTTTTGGTTTCCCGAGTACGCCGCGCTACCCAAGCGCTTCGGCTACGTCGCCGAGCTCGGCGCGGGAGGCTACTTCTGATGCGTTCGCTCGAGCTACGGACCCTCTTGACGCTGGCGGCAGCCGCAGCCGTTGGCTGCGTTTCGCTCGTTGGCTGTGCCCAGAAGCTCGACGCCAAGGGCGTCCCGGCCGGCGTCGATCCGATCTACTTCGAGTGCAAGGTGCAGCCGATCCTGACAAAGAGCTGCTCGATGTTCTTGTGCCACGGCTCCGGCGATCGCTACCTACGCATCTACGCGCGTAACCGCCTGCGTTACGGTGGCGACGAAGACACACGCAACTCGCCGCTCACGCCTGACGAGCTCCATCGCAACTACTTGGCGGCGCGGGCGATGGTGGCGTTCGGGCACCCGGAGAAGAGCTTGCTGGTCATGAAGCCGCTCGATCAGAAGATCGGCGGCTACTTCCATCGCGGTGCGACGCTCTTCGGCAAGGGCAACGTGTTCACGGATGCGAAAGATCCAGACTACGCCGTGCTGCAGAAGTGGGTGAAGGGCACGAGCTGGCAGGATGATCCGCAGTGCAAGGTGCGCTTTGCCGCGCTGCTCGACGCCGGAACCATCGACTCCGCCACTTCGGGAGATGCAGGCCTATGAAGCGCAAGAGCCACGCGCTGGTCTCGGGTTTCAGCACGATCGGCGCTCTCGTCGCGCTCGGTGGTCTCGTCTTCGAAGACGCCCTGCATGCGCCGGTCGCCCGCGCATTCCACGCAGCGAAAACCTTCGACGACAGCCCCGACAGCGGTGGTGGTGGCGGCACGTTCTACTCGGGCGCGCAGAGCGATCACGGCTGGACGTGTGCCGCCTGTCACATCAAAGCGCCGGGCAAGCTCAAGGTGAGCTTTACGACGTCGCTCTTCAACGACTTCAAGTACACGCCCGGGCAGACCTACGACTTCACGCTGCACATCGTGATGGAAACCAAGGGGCTCGATTCGCCCCGCTCGAACTACAACAGCTTCATGTTTCGCGCGCTCGACGCCAAAGGCGCCGCTGCGGGCAGCATCATCAATGCCTCCGCGCAGAAGTTCTTCATCCGCACCAACTCCGCGGGCGAGATCGTGGCGCTAGGCGATGCCGGCCAGACGCCAGGCGAGACCGACTGGACGTTCTCGTGGACCGCACCGGCCAAGGGCCGTGGCAACGTCACGTTCTCGCTCGGCGTAGTCGACGGAAACGGCGCCGCCGGCGGCCCGAACAGCACGCGCACCGACCCCTTCGACGACGATGTCTACACGGCGGAAGTGCTCGTGCACGAAGGCAAGTAACGAGTGACGCGTGGCCCGTGAGACGCGGATCGCGGTCCAGGCGCCACTGTTTCGGGTCAAGCGCCTTCTTTGAGGACGATCGAGGCTTCGGCTACGTCGTCGTCGAGGCTGCTCGTGCCGTCGTGGTCTCCGTCGACGGCGCCGACGAAGATCGTTACGTCACCGGTGCCGGCGGCGGGCGCTGTCCAGCTGAAGGTCCACGAGGTGCGCGCGTTGCCGTCGGCTTCGTGTTCGAGGCCCAGAACGCCGTGGCAGTTGCCGTAGATGACAGTGCTCTGTCCCTGGGTTGGTTGGCCCGACGGCTTCGGATCCGCGGCCGTTCCGGTGCCGCACGCGGCAGCGCTGGAGCTGCTGCCGATACTGGCCGTGAAGACGCCGGCGACCGCGCCGTTGGCGTCTTCGATCGTCAGGTTCATGCCGTTCTGATCGTCCATTGCGGCGCCGAGGTGGGCGCCGACCAGGTTAACCGTGACCATGTACTGCATTCCGGGCTTGTATCCGTCGCTGCCGCTGACGCTCTGCCAGCCTGGTGTCGGCACGACCGTGATCGAGACCGAGCCTTGCTGCTGCTTGTTGTTGATGTGGCAGTGCGAGCACTTCATTCCGTAGTCGGTCGTGCCACCCGTGTAGTAGATGCCGTCTGCACCGGGGCGCGTGCCAGCCGAGCCCGAAGCGCCGCTCGCCGCGGCGTGCCAGAACGTGTGCGACGGGAAGGCGTGCGAGACGCCTGCGTACATGCTGATCGCCAGCACGATCAGACCGGCGGTGGAGAGGCGCGTGAGGGTGGGGTTTTTCATGGTCATCCTCAGTTCGACTGTTGAGCCGTGTTGTTGCAGCCCGTGCCCGGGCCTGTCTTGCCTGTGCCCGTCAGCCAGGTCTTGATCGTCGCGTAGTCGGCGCCGGCCTTGGTGAAGATGTGGATGCCCGCATGCGCGAGCCCACCGTCCCTCACCGGCTGCTTGAGCAGCTCGGAGTTATCCATGTTGGCGAGCTTCGTGCCGGTCGCATCGAGCGCGAACGCGCGCGCTGCGTCGTAGTTGCGCTGCCACTCGGTGTCGGAATGCGGCAGGAGGTAGCAACCGCACTCGACCGAGCCGATGCACGAGTCGGACGTGATGTGCACGTTGGTCTGCAGGCAGCCGTCGTAGGTCCAGTTCTCGCCGGCGTGGCGCAACTTGCCGCGGGCGTAGATGCGCAGGGCGCGACCAGTCTCGGTGCCGTGACAGCCCATCTGCGCGCAGAACTTGTCGAGCACAGGCTCGACCGAGCATTGATAGAAGTCGAAGTCGAGCGGGAGGAGCGTGACGCTCTCCGTCGGCTTGCTCTTGGTGGTGCCGCAGCTGCAGGCATCCGTGCAGGTGCGCGTGCCGGCGTTGTCGCCGCTGGCCTGCCCGTGCTTCGGCGTGCCCGCGGTTTGCCAGGGCGTGCAGGTCCAGGATTCCTGACAGTTCGCGCCGGCCACGCAGCTCGGTCCGCCGCTGCCGCCCGCGCCGCCGTTGCCGCTAGAGCCGTTGCCGCCCGCGCCGCCGTTGCCGCTAGAGCCGTTGCCACCCGCGCCGCCGTTGCCGCTAGAGCCGTTGCCACCCGCGCCGCCGTTGCCGCTAGAGCCGTTGCCACCCGCGCCGCCGTTGCCGCTAGAGCCGTTGCCACCTGCGCCGCCGTTGCCGGCGGTGCCGCAGATGCCGTTCACGCAAGCTGCGTTGGCGGGGTTTTTAGTGCTTCCACAAGCCGAGACGAGCAGGACCGCCGCTGTCAGCTGCAGTGGGCGCAATAGGCGCGCGAGTCGAATCATAGGAAGGCCTCCGCAAAAAGCAGGTCGCATCAGGGGCCCACTGTGCCAGCGCCTCAGCGCAGGAACAAGCGTGGATCGTCGGGCCGGACGTCGAGATGGAAGTGATCACGATGGCCCACGTTGTAATTGGGCGTGAGCACCGAGGAAAAATGGTGCGTGGCCGCGAGATCGCAGGCGATCGCGCGCAGCGTGCGGGCTTTTTCAGTCGCGGGCGCAGGCCCGTCGCAGGTTTCGTGCTCGTGATCGATGATGAAATCGGTTTTCACAATCAACTGGGCGGCGTCGGTGTCGAAGCGCGCGAGATCGAGCGCGAGTCCCAGCGTGTGAAAGCTCGGGTACGGGTGATCGCGGTACGCGCTCAGCACGTAGACCGTGTGCACGCCGTGGGCTTTGACGACCTGCGCGACCACGGCCAAGCGCGCGGCGAGCTCGCACGACACGACCCCGCCTGCGCCTGCGTGCATCATCACGAACGTCACGCCATCGACGTCACCCACGATGCGCAGCGGCACCGCGACCGGAGTCGGCAGCGCGCCGCTGTAGGCCTTCACGTGTACGCCGAGACTGTCCAGCTCGCGCAGGCACGCTGCGTCGTCGCGGACCGACCAGACGGCAGTGTCGTCGAGCGTCCACGCGGCGCCTGCGATGGTCGCACGGTAGTTCGTGAACGTCTGGACGCGTCGCGCGATCTCGCGCGCGGCCTTGCCCGTGACGCTCGTTGCGTCAGTTGAAAACTTGGTCGGCAGCGGCGGCAGGGCAGGTGCGACCGGCACGGGCAAGTGCGAGCGGTAGTGGTCGGTCTTCGCGCTCTCGGGGTCGTTGCCATCGGGGATGTGGCTCGCGAGGCGCGGCGCGGGCAGCGCGGGTCCATGCTGCTGCGGAAGCTTTGCGTTGGCGGCTGCCGCACGCATCGCGCTCTGGGTGTGCGTCGGGTCCAGGCGCCACTGCTGATCGAACACGCCGAGCGCCAGCGGCGGATGGTTGCTGTCGAACACCAGGCGCGAGCGCGTGCGCGTGGCTCTCTGATCGTAGACCACGTAGTCGGGGATGAAGTCCGGGAGCTGATTGCCCGCCGCCACGCCGGCGGTCGTCACCGCAGCCTGCACGATCACGTAGCGCTCGGGTGCGAGTGGGTTCGGGTAGATGAAGCGCGTGCCGACCTCTTTGCCCGTGTAGCGCTCGGGGCCGACGACCACCGCGTCGGCCTCGACGTGAATGGGTAGTTGCTTCTCGATCCGCGACAGCACGCGGTTGCTGCCCGGCGTTCCGTACAGGACCACGTGATGGGTATGCAGCTGCTCGTCGGTCAGCTCCGTATCGGCCAGCACTTCCTGATCGACGCGCCACAACCAGAGCGGCCAGCCGTGCGCGCCGGCCTGCGCCGCTTTGCGCAACGCGTCGGTCTGCTCCGGAATCGCGGTGCCGTACACGTGCAGCATCGCGTCGTAGTAGGCGTCGGTCAGCGGGCCCGACAAGCCGAGCTTCTTCTGCAGCTTGCCGCTCGCGATCGCAGGAGCGCCGAGTTGCCAGTGACCCGCGCTGCGCGTGAGCGAGACAGGGCTAGCGAGCGCGGCACGCGCGCCGTCGTAGACGACTTGGCCGTCGATCTCGATTGCCACGCGCGGCACGCGCGCCACGTGCGACCCGTGCGACCCGTGCGACCCGTGATCAGTCGCCGTCAGCGGCGCGTCATCCAAGTCGAGCGTGAGCGACGTCGTGTTGCTGGTCTCGACGTGCACGCGCGCATCCGTGTCCACGGCGCGCACGCGGGCCAGAGCAGGGAAGCGCTCGATGCCGGTGACGGTGACCCAGTGCTGACGGTTGGCGCGGTAGTCGCCCGTGACCACGCGCACTTCCTTCGGGTGCCGGTTACGCACGACCTTTTCCAGCTCACCGAACAGACGGCCGTTGCGCAGCACCAAGTTGAGCAGGTCGTGGCCGGCGTCGAACCACTTCTCCTTATAAGGAACGCCGAGCGTGGCGATCTGCTTGCCGAACTCCTCCACGAACGCCGGATGCATCGGCCCGGGGTCCACGTGGCCGTGGAAGTAGCGAAAGTCCGTATTGATGGCGTTCTCGGCCAGCGACATGGCCGACAGCGGACGCAGCTGCTCGGTCTGCAGCGGATCGATCGCGCCGCCGACGTATTGCATCCAGCTCGGCGCACCCGCGATGGCGAGCACCGCGCTGAACAGCGACGCGTGGCGCATGCCGAGGCTGTACGCGCCGACCCCGCCGTTCGAGAGCCCGAGCAGCACCACGCGATCTTCGTCGACGCGGTAGTGCTTCTCGACGTCGGCGATCACGTCCAGCACGTCTTGCTCGCCCATGAAGCGCCACAGCACTTGGCCGAAGCCATCGGGCGCGACCATGATGAAGTTCGAGGCGACGCGCGGCGAGAACTCGTCCCACAGGTGCGCGTCGTACTCTTTCCAGTTCATGTTGTTGCCGAGCACGACGCCCAGAAACAAGTTGCCGTTGGCCGAGCCACCGTGCAGCGTGATCATCAACGGGTACGCGCGCGTTGGGTCGTAGTCCTTCGGCAGGCTGATCGCGTAGCCCTGGCGCGCGCGTGAGATCGGCGAGACGTAGCCCCGCATGAGGATCTGAGCGCGCGCTTCCACGAACGGGTCGCGCCCCTGCTTGGCGGTCTCGATCATCCGCGCGGCGCGCGCGCGCCACGCCTCCGACTGCGGGGCGAACGTGTGCTCGATCCGATCGGCGACGTCGAGCTGGTAGCCGAGGCTCTCGATCGCACCTTGCGGCAGCTTCGTATTTGCTGCGACCGCGCTGATCTGGCTGCGCAGCTCACTTGTGCTGGGCGTCGGCTTTGCGGGCGCGGCGCGCCCGACGCTGGACGGCACTGCCGCTGTCAGCAGCAAGACGAGAAAGGCGAGGGGCGGGCGATTCGCGATGGCCATGAGTCGGCGCGCATCATGTAGCGCGCTCGGTCCGGCATTCCAATGGATCGCACACGAGCGAGAGACCTTGTCCTCGACCGGTGGGATTTGTGGCACACTCCCCGACCCCGAGACCTGGCGCTCTGCTTCAGGCACTCCGCGGGGTTCGTACAGCGAGGTTTTCGTCATGGGCAGGGATACCGGAACGACCACGGCAACGACCACGCGCATTGAGACCGATTCGATGGGTCCGATCGAGGTCCCGAGCGACAAGTATTATGGCGCTCAGACGGCTCGCTCGATGATCCACTTCAAGATCGGCTGGGAGCGCATGCCGCTCGAGCTCGTCAAGGCGTTTGGGATCCTGAAGAAGGGTGCCGCGCAGGCTAACGCCGAGCTCGGCGTGCTCGATGCGAAGACCGCCGAGCTGATCGCGCGCGCCGCCGACGAAGTGATCGCCGGCAAGCTCGACGACCACTTCCCGCTGGTCGTGTGGCAGACCGGCTCGGGCACGCAGTCGAACATGAACGTGAACGAGGTGATCTCGAACCGCGCGATCGAAATGGCCGGCGGTGAGCTGGGCAGCAAGAAGCCCGTGCATCCGAACGATCACGTCAACAAGTCGCAGTCGAGCAACGACACGTTCCCGACAGCCATGCACATCGCGGCGGTCATGCGCGTCGAGAACTACCTCTTGCCGCGCATCAAGCCGCTGCGCGACACGCTGGCCAAGAAGGCCGACGAGTACATGGGGATCATCAAGATCGGCCGCACCCATCTGCAGGACGCAACGCCGGTCACGCTCGGTCAGGAGATCAGCGGCTGGGTAGCGCAGCTCGACAACGCGGTGAAGTCGATCGAGGTCACGCTGCCGCAGCTGCGCGAGCTGGCCATCGGTGGCACAGCGGTCGGGACGGGTCTCAATGCGCATCCGCGCTACGGCGAGGTGGCGGCGAAGAAGATCACCGAGATCGCTGGCACGCAGTTCAGCTCGGCCCCGAACAAGTTCCAAGCGCTCGCCTGCCACGATGGCTTCATCGCCGCGAGCGGCGCGCTGAAGCAGCTGGCGGCGGCGTGCATGAAGATCGCGAACGACGTGCGCTGGCTCGCCTCGGGTCCGCGCTCGGGCATCGGCGAGATCACGATTCCGGAGAACGAGCCGGGCTCCTCGATCATGCCGGGCAAAGTGAACCCGACGCAGTGCGAAGCGATGACCATGGTCGCGTGCCAGGTCTTCGGCAACGACGCCACCATCGGCTTCGCGGGCAGTCAGGGCAATTTCGAGCTGAACGTGTTCAAGCCCGTGATCGCCTACAACTTCTTGCAGTCGGTGCAGCTGCTCGCGGATGCCTGCGAGAGCTTCGAGCACCACTGCGCGCAGGGCATCGAGCCCAACCGCGCGGTGCTCGAGAAGAACTTGCGCAACTCGCTGATGCTCGTGACCGCGCTCAACCCGAAGATTGGCTACGACAACGCCGCGAAGGTCGCCAAGCACGCGCACAAGACTGGCGGCACGTTGCGTGAAGCGGTGATCGAGCTCGGGCTTCTGTCAGGCGAAGAGTTCGATCTGGCGGTGCGACCCGAAGAGATGGTCGGGCCGCTCAAGTTGAAATAGGAACGCGACCGCGCTAAAGGCACTGCACATGGCGATCGAGATTCGACAGCACGCACCCGGACGCGACCTGAACGACTTCATCCGCGTGCCGCACGTCGTGTTCGGCAACGACAAGGTCTGGATTCCAGCGCTCGACTTCATGGCGAAGGAGCAGCTCTCGCCGAGCAAGAACGCGTTCTTCGAGCACGCCGAGGTCACGTTCTTCACCGCGTGGAAAGACGGCAAGCTCGCCGGCCGCATCTCGGCGCAGGTCGATCAAGAGCACTTGAAGCGCTGGAACGACGAGACCGGCTTCTTCGGATTTTTCGACACGATCGACGACCCGGCCGTTGGCCAGGCGCTGATGCAAGCGGCCGAGTCGTGGGTGCGTGCGCGTGGCATGAAGCGCATCCGTGGGCCGATGTCGCTCTCGATCAACGAGGAGATCGGCATCTTGGTCGAGGGCTTCGATACGCCGCCCATGATCATGATGAGCCATCACATGCCGTACCAGGGCGCGATCGTCGAGGCGTGCGGGCTCACGAAGGTGAAGGACCTGTTCTGCTGGCGCTACGACGTCGACGAGCTGCCGCCGCGCGCGGCCAAAGCGCACGCCGAGATCCTGGCGTTGCCGGAAGTGAAGCTGCGCACGCTGAACCCGAAGAACATCGAAGAAGAGCTGCGCCTGGTGCTCGACATTCAAGACGACGCTTGGCGCGACAACTGGGGTCACGTGTCGCTCACGCCCACCGAGGGCAAGAAGGCCGTCGAGGGGTTGAAGCTGGTCTTGGAACAGGAGCTGTCGTTGATCGCGGAGATCAACGGTCAGCCTGCGGCCATGTGCATCGCGCTGCCGAACTTGAACGAAGCGGCACGCGACCTGGGCGGCAAGCTGTTTCCGTTCGGGTGGGCGAAGCTGTTGTATCGCCTGAAGGTGAAGACGCCGAAGACGGCGCGCTTGTGCTTGCTCGGCATCAAGAAAGACTTCCGTGGCGTGAAGCGCTACGGCGCGTTGTCGCTCGCGATGGTCGCGGAGATCCAGAAGCGCGGACGCAAGCTGGGCGTGGAGTGGGGCGAGCTGTCGTGGACGCTGGAAGACAACGCGCCCGTGAACCTGCTGATCCGCTCGATGCGCTCGAAGCTGTACAAGAAGTACCGCGTGTACGAAAAAGCGCTCTGAACTCGGTTAGCCGCGAGCGGCGACCATGCTGTCGATCAAGTCGCGCAGGGCTTCGAGCTCGAAGGGCTTTTCGATGCGGGGGTTTTGAGTTTCGCGTAGGAATTTTTCTGCGCGGGGGGTGAAGGCACCACCGGTCATGAACACGAAACGCTGGGCCAAGATCGGGTAGCGCTCCCGTACGTACGCGTGCAGCTCCATGCCGGATTCGACAGGCATCACGAGATCGCACAGCACCACGTCGTAGTCGGTGCCGGAGTCGAGCGCGGCGCGTGCGTCTTTGCTGGTCGTCGCGGTGTCGACTTCGTGGTCGTCCTTCAGCGCAAAACGCAGCGAGTCGGCAACGGCGCGTTCGTCGTCCACCACGAGAACGTGGCCGCGGCGGCGCTTGGCTTCGGCGGGCGGTGCCTCAGGAGGTTCGTCGTGGATCCGCAGGCGAACGCTGGCGGTGGTTCCGTAGCCGAGCCGGCTCTGTACGGTGATCTGCCCGCCGAGGTCTTCGACGATGCGTTTGCAGATCGGCAGACCGAGACCCGAGCCCACGCCTAATGGCTTAGTCGAGAAGAACGGCTCGAACGCGCGCAGGCGAACTTCGTCCTCCATACCGCAGCCGTTGTCGCTCACCTCGACGAGCACGTGCTGCGGTCCGTCTCGGCGAAAGGTGATACGCACGAGGTTCTGCGACAGCTCACGTTCGCCCATCGCGTGCGCGGCGTTGGCGATCAAGTTGAAGAACAGTTGCTCCAGGCGCGTGGAATTTCCGCTGACGCACAGCGCGTCTTCGAAGTGAGTTTCGATCTGTACGCGTTGTCGCGTCTCGTGCCGCGCCAAGGCCAACGCGTTCTCGATCGCCTGTTCGAGCTCGACTGGACCGCGGATGTTCTGGTCTTTGCGCGTGAGCGCTTGCAGGTCGCGCACGATCGCCTTCACGCGCTCCGCGCCCTGGCGGGCGTCGTCGAGCCGGCGTTGCATGCCTTCGGTGCGCCCAGGCTCGGGTCCGTCCAGCTCGCGTAGCTCGCGCGCGAGAAACTCCAGGTTCAACAGCAAATACGCCAGCGGGTTGTTGATCTCGTGGGCCACGCCGGCCGCCAGCGTGCTCATGGCTTCGTGGGCTTCGGCCTCGCCGAGCTTCTTCAAGAGCGCGTTGCGCTCGGTCACGTCGCGCGCGAACGACAAGACAGCCGGGGCGCTCTCGAACTCGATCGGGATGGAGGAGATCTCGAGCGCGTAGTTACGCCCATCCGGGTTCTTGCCACGATACTGCCGCGGCCCATCCAGGCGTGCGCCGGCGAGCTTCGCATGGATGCGCGACTCGGCCGTGTTGCTATCCTCGGGCGACATGCGCTGCGAGAGATCCACACCGACGGCGTTGGCAGGCTCCGAGATACCGAGAATGTGCGCGCCGGCTGGATTGGCGAAAAGGATCTTCGGCCAGCGCAGAATGAAGATGCCGTCCGGCGCATTCTTCACTACGCGATCGAACAGCATCTGCGATGCGCGCCGTCCTTGCTCCGCTTCGACGCGCGCCGTGATGTCGACGATGAAGGCGACGTTCGCCGGCTGGCCGTCGAGCTCGACGTTACCGAGCGCGACCTCGATTGGCACGCGCGTACCTTTGGCCGTGCGCATCACCGTTTGAAACGTGTTGGGGATTTCCATGCCACGCGCATGGCGTCCACGGATCTCGTGAATGTGATCGAGCTCCTCGGTCACCATGAACGACCACACGCCGGCTCGCCTTATCTCGTCGCTCGAGGTTTCGAGCAGCGAGGCCAGCGCGGTGTTGAGATACACGATGTCGATCTGGCCGGGCTCGGGCCCCGAGCGCGTCACGATCACGCCGACGCGCGCGTTCGTCGCGGCCTCCGTGATCGCATGAAACAGCGCCTCGGCGCGCGCTCCTTCGTCGCTCGTTTTCATCTTCGGCCCCATTCGCTGCGGAGTGTACAGGTCTTGGTGTTGGTTTTGGAGCTTGCTCCGCGCAAACAGGTGGGTGACGATCGGCCGCGCCCTCGGGGCTGGACATGCGGAGCGCTCGGACTTTCATCACAGCGGCGATCACTAGTGCGCTCCTGCTTTGCGCGGGCACGCCTAGCCTCGCGCGCGCGCAGTCTCAGCGGGTGATCGTCGTGCCGTTGCCGGCCATGACTCAAATGGCTAGCAATCAGCACGCGGCCGAGGTCGCGGCGCTGGCTGCGCTGACCGATGCGCTGTCGATGCAAGGGCTCGAAGTCGTCGACTTCCAGGCTGCACGGGCCAAGCGCTTGCCGGGAGACCGCTGCGAGGATCGCGGCTGCGCGACCCGTCTCTTGCGCGCCGGCGCGGCGGAGCTGACCGCGACCGCCGAGCTCGACGATACCACGGCTGTCGCGAAGGTGCGGGTGCGTCTTCTCGCGCGCGATGCTCACGCGTACGAAGGTGAAGCCGAGATCGATTCCGGCGACGTTCGCGGCGCCACCACACGAGCTCTCTTGGAAGCGCGAGCGTTGCAGCTGCTCGGTCCGGGGCCGTGGCTTCGCGTGGATGGTACGCCCGAGGGCGCTCAGCTCGAGCTCGACGAGCGCCCCGTCGGGACGGTGCCGTATCGCGCGGCGGTCACACCCGGTCCACACCGCTTGCGCGTGAAAGCGAATGGCTACCTCACGAGCGAGCAGGAGCTCGACGTGCCGGCCGCGGACCGCAAGCTCGACGTACGGGTTGCACTCTCGCCGGCGCAGCTCGAGACGCCGGTCGCACCGAGCGCGCAGGGCGCCGTCGCGGTTAACCAGTCCGGCGATCCGCGTGGCCCCGGCTGGGTGATTCTGCCGATCGCCCTGGGTGTGTCCGGGGTTGCGATTGCTTCAGCGACCACCGTGCGCCTGCTGACCGGAAGCGGCTACTGCGCCCATGCGGATGCAGCCGGACGTTGCGCGGTGCGCCGCACCAGCGTGGCGCCCAGCGTCGCGTACTACGCCGTCTCTGGCGCGCTGATCGGCGCAGCCGTGATTTGGCTCGTCCTTGGCAGCCACACCGACACGGGCGCAGCCAGTGACGGCAGCATGCATGCGGACATTGGCTTCGGCACTGTCTCGCTTTCCGGGTCACTCTAACGGACAACGGCGTCCGTTGTTTGCGCTGGGGATAGCTGGTACGACCTGTCCGTTCGCTCGCGGTCGCCGGGCGTCACGACGAATGGTGCCGCAATGGTTGGCTCGCTCCACGTGGTGGAAGACGCAGACGCTCGGTCTCTCTGCGTTCGCGCTGCTGAGCAGCTTGACTTCGCTCGCGGGTGGCGGCGAGAGCCACACGACGGCGGCCGGCGGGCCCGTTGTGCCACCGCTCTCGTTCGGCGAAGCAGCCAGGGCGCCGGACAAGATGTGGACCTGGCTCGACTTCCCCGAGACGCGCTGCATGGACGACAGCGCGAGTCGCCCAGGCAGGTCGGACAGCTCGCGGCCACGTGGTTCCTTGCGCTGCTGCTCGCCGCTTCTTTCGTGCGCGTCGCCAGCGCCGACGCGCGCGGGGACGGACGCAGCGTGCTTTTGCTGGCTCCGAACGCCAGCGAGCAGCCCGAGTTCCGTGCGCAGGCGTCGTCGGGTATCGCGCAGGCCGAGCTGCAAGCGGCATCGCTCGATGCGACAAGTCTGGACGCAGGGCTGTCCGCGTGTCGCGCCGCGCTCTGCCTGGGCCAAGCCGCGCGTAGCGCGCGAACGGCGTACGCGTTGACGCTGCGAGTCGTCGTCAATTCCGGAAGTAACCGGGCGGAGGCGGTGCACGCGCTCCTCGGCAACGCTGCGGGTGCATCGGGTGAAGGACGCGCGAGCGTGAACGGGACCGACGTCGCGGCTGCGGTGGCCTCCGCGATCGTGGCCGCGCGCAGCGCGCTCGAGCTGGGCGGCGACGGCCTGCTGCAAGTTCGGACCGTGCCAACTGACAGTCTCGTTTACATCGATGGTGCGATTGCGGGTGGCGCGCCCAGCGAGCATCGCGTGAAGCCTGGCGCGCACGTGGTGTCTGCCACGCTGAGCGGCTTCGTAGGCGAGCAGCGTGAGGTGAAGGTTGCGTCCGGTGTGGTGGCGCCGGTCGAGCTCACGCTGACGCCTGCCCCTCACTTGAACGAGTCCGGCAGGCCCGCAGCGCGATCCGCGTGGAACTACGTGGCGGCGGGCGCCTTGATCGTGGCGGCGGCCCCGCTGATCGCGCTGCCGCTGGCGGCTCTGGCAAACAACAGTCGCTGCACCGGCAAGCTCGATACGCCGATGGAGTGTGCGCACGAGGCGCATTTCAACGCTGGAAGCGGCCTCGCCTTGGCAGGCGGCGTGCTCGCGCTCGCCGGCGGCGTTTATTTGATCTCGGCCGCTCCGTTCGGTGTCGACGTCGAGGTTTCCAGTAGCTCGGCCGCCGTCTTCGTGCGCGGTCGGCTCTGAGTCGACGTGCAGCTGCGCAGACTCGACGTGCCAGCGCTCTGCGCGAAGTCGCGCGGCGGAATTGGAGTCAACCGTTCACCTGACCGTAGGTCCAGCACGCGCAGCTCGTGGCCGTCGGTGCTGACCACGGTGCCGCCGCGCAAGCCGAGATCGATGACGTCGGGGACTCGCGCGTGCAGGCGTTCGAGCACCTCGGCGTGCGGGTGTCCGAAGCGGTTCACCGCGCCCGCGCTGATCACGGCGACGCTCGGTGCCACCGCCTGCAGCAGCGCCGAGCCGCTCGACGTTCGCGATCCGTGGTGTGGCACCTTGAGCACGTCCGCGCTCAACCGAGGTGTGTCCGCGCCTGCGAGCAGCCGTTCCTCGGCGTGCGCTTCGATGTCCCCCGTGAACAGAAACGTACGCAGACCGTAGCGGATGCGCAGCACCAGTGAGTTGTCGTTGGGATCGTAGCCGGAGTCGTAGCTTGGACAGGGCCACAGGATCTCGACCTGCGCGCCGCCGTAGCTTCGCGGGTGTCCACACAGCTCGTGTGGAGAGAGCACGCGCGTGCCGCGCCCGCGTGCATCGGCAAGCAGCTTGCGAGCGGCCGTGCCTGCGGTGTCGAGCTCCACTTCCGCCTCCGCCTGGCCGCTGTCCCAGAGCTCGCTGATCGGCAGAGCCGCGGACAAGGCACGCAAACCGCCGTAGTGATCCGGGTGCGGATGCGACAGCACGGCAACATCGACGTGATCGCGCCGGCGCGCACGCAGCAGCGGCAGCAGTACGCGCTCGCCGGGGTCGGGTCCGCCTTCGGGACTGCCGCCGCCGTCGATCACCATCAAGCGACCGTCGGGTAGGTCGACGAGCGCGCTGTCACCTTGCCCGACGTCGAGAAACGTCACGCGCAACGTGCCCTGGGGGCGTTCCACGATGCGCAGCCGCCACTCGAACATGAGCACAGCGAGCGCGCCGAACAGCGCTACGAAGGCGCGTGCGCGCGCGCTTCGTGTCAGCAGCAACGAAGAAACTGCGAGGCACATGACGCCGCCCTGGAAGAGATCGAGCACGGGCCACGTGAACGCTGGCGCCGTGCGCGCGAAGGCGCTGCAGCCGGCCAGGAAGGCCCGGCTGCCGAGCGACACGAGCGGTGCGCTGAGCCCGGCGACGAATGGGGAAAGCTCGGCGACCAGTGCATGCAGCGCGCTCACGACCAGGAGCAGCGAGCCAAGCGGCACGAGCAGCAGATTCGCGAGCACGCCCGCAATAGGTACGCTGCCAAAGCTCCAGAGCACGATCGGCGCGGTGGCGATCGAGGTGCGTACACTGAGCATGACGGCGCCGACGAGCACATCGCGCAGCGAGCTTGCAACTGCATGCGGTGCGGCGACGATTGCGGCGGTCGCGGCCGCGGACAGCAAGAACGCGGGTCGCAATGCATCGGCAGGCACGACGACCGCGAACAAGAGGCAGGCCGCCGACGCGGTTGCAACCGGATCCGGCCTGCGCCCGAGCGCGACCACCGTCCAGGCGATGGCGGTGGTGATCGCGGCGCGCCAGCCGCTCGGGGAGCCACCGGTGAAGGCTGCGAGCGCGAGCGTCCACGGCACGCCGAGCGCGGCCGCCAGCCTGCGCACATCGAGGCGTGCCGCGAGTCGCTCGACTCGCAGGAGCATCTGCACCAACAGCCATAGGCACGAGCCCGCGAGTAGCGTCACATGCATGCCCGAGACCGCGAACACGTGGGCCAAGCCAGAGACACGCACCTCGGCTTGATCTTCATCCGAGAGCGCGGCGGGATCCCCGAGGATCAACGCGCGCGCGACGGCTGCCGCCGTCAGCGGCAGCGTTCGATCGAGAACGCTGCGAACCTGACAGCGCGCCGCATCGAGTAGGCGCGAAGGCCAGGCGTGACGCTCGACCTGAAACGAATCGATGGTGGGTAATGTTGCGACGCCCTCGGTGCCGTGGGCGAGCGGCAGCGCAGGGTGCGGCGTGGGATTTCGAAACGCGACGCGCGGCGCGATGCTCGCCAGCACGCGGACCTGCGCGCCTTCCGGCAACGCAAACGGACGCACCCAGAGTTCGGTGCCCGGTGCGAGCTTCGCGCCATCCGCGATGCGTGCACCCCCGAACACACGCACGCGCGAACGAGCGGCGCCGGCTTGGCCGTACTGCGTCTCTTCGACGAGTCCGTTGAAGCGCGCCATACCGGCCGGCGGAAGCTGCGGCGGCCCGCGCTCCGGTTCGTGCACTGCAGTGCCGGCTCCAAACGCGGCGACGACCGCAAGCGTGGCACTCAGGGACCAATGCGTGTGTGCCGGGGCTTGCACATGCGCGACCGCGTACAGAGCCCCGCCCACCCCAAGGCAGGCGAGTGCAATCCACACGGCCCACGAACCCAGGCCGACCGCTGGACCCGCGAGCAGCCCGAGCTGGAATGCGACGGCGACGGGAAGCAGGGTCCGCATTCGAACCTTCCTCGCAACACGCGTGCCCGGTTTTGGTGCGCCTAACTCATCGAAAACATGAGGTTGACGGGTGTCGGCCGCCGCCGGTCCGCTTGACACCGCCCGAGACAGCTTCTATGTAGAGCAGTAGAGACAACCCTCACGCATGCGTAAGGGTTCGAGTTGAGTAAACGGCTATGTCGATCCAGCTGCCAGTCCTGAAGGTGCAAGGTCCGTTTCCGCCGCCATCCGACGGAAGCGGTGTGGGTTTGGGTACGCGGCTGGGTACGCGCCTAGACACGAGCACGGGCACACGCGAAAAGCTGCTCGCGCGCACCTTGAAGGTGGGCGAGCTCGCGCGCCTCTCCGGGAAGACCGTGCGTGCCCTTCATCTTTACGAAGAGCGCGGCCTGCTCGATCCGATCGAACGCTCGAAGGGTGGCTTCCGGCTTTACGCCGAAGACGCGCTCGTGCGCGTGCGCTGGATCTCGAAGCTGCAGGACATGGGTTTCTCGCTGACCGACATCCAGACCATGTTGCGCCAGTGGGAAAAGAGCGGCTCCGCACCGGACGCCATGCTGCGTGTCGGCGAGCTGCTCAAAGACAAGCTGAACGAGACGCGCGAGCAGATCACGCGTCTGCGCGAGCTCGAGGCCGAGCTGCATTCCAGCCTGGCCTACCTCGAGACGTGTCCAAGCTGCAGCCCGGAGCACGAGCTGCACGCCTGCACCAGCTGCGACATGCACGAAGCAGGCGAAAGCGCGCCCGACTTGGTCGCGGGTTTTCACGCGCACTAGTCACATACCGAGAAGCACGAACATGACCCCGAAGCTCCCGATCTACATGGATAACGCTGCGACCACGCCGTGCGACCCGCGCGTCGTGGAGGCCATGCTGCCGTATTTCACGGAGAAGTTCGGCAACGCCGCCAGCCGCTCGCACTCGTTTGGTTGGGTGGGCGAAGAAGCTGTGGAGTACGCGCGTGAGCAGGTGGCGCGGTTGATCGGTGCTGCGAGCGAGAAAGAAATCGCGTTCACGTCCGGTGCCACCGAGAGCGACAACCTCGCGATCAAGGGCGTTGCCAACTTCTACAAGAGCAAGGGCAACCACATCATCACGTGCAAGACCGAGCACAAGGCCGTGCTCGACACCTGCAAGCGGCTCGAGAAAGAGGGCTTCTCGGTCACGTACCTGGATCCCGACCAGCAGGGTCGCGTGACCCCGGAGCAGGTGCGTGGCGCGCTTACGGACAAGACCATTCTCGTCTCGCTCATGCTCGCGAACAACGAAGTGGGCACGCTGCATCCGATTGGCGAGATCGGGAAGATCACCCGCGAGAGGGGCGTGCTCTTGCACTGCGACGCGGTGCAGGGCGTGGGTAAGGTCGAGTTCGACGTCGAGAAGATGAACGTCGATCTGGCGAGCATCTCGGCGCACAAGATGTACGGCCCGAAGGGCGTTGGCGCGTTGTACGTGCGCCGCAGCAAGCCGCGCGTGCGCATCGTGGCAGAGCTCGACGGCGGCGGTCACGAGCGCGGCATGCGTTCGGGCACGCTGAACGTGCCAGCCATCGTGGGCTTCGGTAAAGCGGCTGAGCTTGCGTTCAAAGAATGGCGCCAGGATGCGCAGCGCATCTTGGGCTTGCGCAACCGGCTGCGGAAGAAGCTGTTCGACAAGCTGGAGATGGTGCACTTGAACGGCGCGGACGACCCGGAGCGTGTGCCTGGCAACTTGAACGTGTCGTTCTCGTTCGTCGAAGGCGAAGCGATGCTCATGGCCATCAAGGACGTGGCGGTGTCCTCGGGCAGCGCCTGCACCAGCGCGAGCCTCGAGCCGAGCTACGTGCTGCGCGCGCTCGGCGTCGACGAAGAGCTTGCGCACAGCTCGATCCGGTTCTGCCTCGGCAAGTTCAACACCGAGGACGAAGTGGACTACGTTGCCGACCTGGTGATCCGTCAGGTGGAACGGCTGCGCGAAATGTCACCGCTCTACGAGATGCACAAAGAAGGCATCGACATCAAATCCATCCAGTGGGCTGCTCACTGAACTTGTTTTCTATTCAGGGGATATAACCATGGCCTACTCCGAAAAAGTCATCGAACACTACGAGAAGCCGCGCAACGTCGGCACGCTCGACAAAGAAGATCCGAACGTGGGTACGGGCCTAGTCGGTGCACCGGCGTGTGGCGACGTGATGCGTCTGCAGATTCGCGTGAACCCGGAGACCAACGTGGTCGAGGACGCGAAGTTCAAGACGTTCGGCTGCGGCAGCGCGATCGCGTCGTCGTCGCTCGTGACCGAGTGGGTCAAGGGCAAGACCATCGACGAAGCGATGGGCCTCAAGAACTCGCAGATCGTCGAAGAGCTGAACCTGCCGCCGGTCAAGATCCACTGCTCGGTGCTCGCGGAAGATGCGATCAAGAGCGCGATTGCGGACTTCCGCAAAAAGCAGCTGACGAAGTGAAGAGGTCTCGAGGGTCATGTCGTTAGTTTCGAGCCAACGCGCAAAGACGGATCCCAGCGAGCACGTGCCGGTGTTGCCGAGCAACCCGAGCGCGGAGCACGAGCATGGCGGTGTGCGGCTGACGAAGAAGGCCATCGAGATGGCCAAGAAGGCGCTCGTGAAGCGCGGTACGCCGGACGCCGCGCTGCGCCTGGGCGTGCGCGGCGGCGGATGCTCGGGGGTATCCTATGCGATCGAATTTTCGGACAAAGTGCGCGAGCGGGACAACGTGTTCGACTTCGACGGGCTGAAAGTGCTCGTCGATCCGAAGAGCCTCGTGTACTTGCGCGGTTCCGTGCTCGATTACGAGGTGAAGCTCATGCAGCATGGCTTCAAGTTCGAGAACCCGAACGAGAAGAGCAACTGCGGTTGCGGTGAATCGTTCACCGTCTGAGCGAGCCTGCGCGTGACCATCGATCCGTTCGCCACGCTCGGGCTCGCGCGCCGCTACGACCTCGATCCGAGCGAGATCGAGCAGCGCTATCGCGACCTGCAGAAGGCGTTGCACCCGGACAAGCACGTCGCGGCAAGCGCGTCGCTGCGGCGGATCGCGCTCGGCAAAGCCGTCGAGGTGAACGAGGCCTATCGCACGCTGCGCGACGAGCAGAAGCGCGCCGAGGCGCTGCTCGCGGTGCTCGGCGGCGCTGCAGCTGCTAGCGGCGAGCGGGAGCAGGCCGACCCCGAGCTGCTGATGGAAGTCATGGAGCTGCGGGAAGCGCTCAGCGAAGCGAAAGCGGCGCGCGATGCCGCCCTGGTGCGGAAGCTGGCGGGGGAGGTTCTCGCGGCGAGAACGCAGGTGCATGCGGCGCTCGCTGCGGCGTTCGCGGCGCTGCCGCAGCCTGCGGCGCCCAGTCAGCTCGTGCCGGTTGCCAAGCTGGTATCGCGCCTTAAGTACTATCAGCGGTTTCTCGACGAAGTGAGCACCTTCGAGGAGAGCCTGTAGCTGAGGGCCGCTCGCGTGCTAAACGCGGGCTCGGTTTTCCGGTTCAACACCATGTCGCTGATGCAAATCCACGATCCGTCCGGGGCCGCGCGGCCGATCGGCATCGACCTCGGCACCACGAATAGTCTGGTGGCCTACGTGCCGTTGATCGGCGAGCCGGTGTGCGTGCTCGACTGCGACGTGGATGCGCTCGTGCCTTCGGTCGTGGCGTATCGTGAGGACGGCGCGGTGGTGGTCGGCAAGGAAGCGCGGCGCATGGCGGCGGACCGGCCGGAGGACACCATCGTCAGCGTGAAGCGCTTCATGGGACGTGGCGCGGACGACGCCGAGACGCGCAGGCTCGGGCCGTATCGCTTTGCGACCAGCGAAGGGCCGGTCGTGAAGTTTGCGGTGGCGGGTGAACGCGTCGTAACCCCGGTCGAGGTGAGCGCGGAGATTCTGCGTCAGCTGAAACGCCTTGCGGAGGACGCGCTCGGTGAAGTTGGCGGCGCAGTGATCACCGTGCCCGCCTACTTCGACGACGCGCAGCGCCAAGCCACCAAAGATGCGGGCAAGCTCGCGGGCCTCGACGTGCTGCGCTTGCTGAACGAACCGACCGCAGCCGCGCTCGCGTACGGCCTGTCGAGCAAGCAGAACGGGACGTTCGCCGTGTACGATCTGGGCGGCGGTACGTTCGATGTCACCGTGCTCGTGCTGGACCACGGTGTGTTCCAGGTGCGCTCGACCGGCGGCGACAGCCAGCTCGGCGGCGACGACATGGATCGCGTGCTGGCGGAGCGCATCCTGCTGGCGATGGCGGGCGGTGGCTCGCGTCCGGCCTCGGCGTCGCGGGTGCGCGTCGCTCTCGACAGCGCGCGCGCGATCAAGCACGCGCTCACCGAGCGTGACGAAGTCGAAGCCGAGATCGAAGTTCCCCGTGCCTCGGACGTGGTTGAAGCGCAGCGGATCACGTTCCGCGTGACGCGTGCGGAGTTCGAAGCCTGGGTGAAGCCGCTGGTCGAGCGCACCGGCGTTGCCTGCCGGCGAGCGCTGCGCGACGCGGGCTTGCAAGCATCCCAGTTGGACGGCGTGATCTTGGTCGGTGGCTCGACCCGCGTTCCATGCGTGCGCGAGTATGTTGCAACACTTTTTGGTCGCGAACCCCTGACCAGCATCGATCCCGAGCAAGTCGTGGCGATCGGCGCGGCGATTCAAGCGGATCTGCTCGCAGGGCAGGGTCCGAGCGACGACGTGCTCTTGCTCGATGTCCTACCGCTGTCGCTCGGAGTCGAAGCGATGGGTGGCGTGGTCGAGAAGATTCTCCCGCGCAACACCGCGATTCCGGCGTCGGCCGCGCAGACCTTCACCACGTACGCAGACAACCAGACCGGCTTCTCGCTGCACGTCGTGCAGGGCGAGCGCGAGCTGGCCGAGGACTGTCGCTCGCTCGCTCGCTTCACGCTCAAGGGCATTCCGCCGATGCCCGCAGGCCTCGCGCGTCTGACGGTGCGCTTCGACGTGGACGCGGACGGAATCTTGAAGGTCTCTGCGCACGAAGAGACGACTGGGGTCACGCAGGAAGTCGAAGTGAAGCCGAGCTACGGCCTCGCCGATAGTGAGATCGAGCAGATGCTGCTCGACGCGTACGATCATGCGGAGACCGACGTGGGCGCACGGTCGCTGCGTGAGGCCCGCGTCGAAGCCGATCGGATTGCGCAGGCGACGCAGAGCGCGCTCGCGACGGATGCTGCGCTGCTCGAAGCGGGCGAGGGCGCTGCGATCGAAGCTGCGCTCGTACGTCTGCTCGAAGCAACGCGAGGCAACGCACACCGCGTGATTCACGAGCGCATCGAAGAGCTCGATCACGTGTCGAAGCCGTTTGCGGGACGGCGCATGGATCGCAGCATCGCGCGCGCGCTCGCAGGACGAAACTTGAGCGAGGTCGAGCGCGAAACCGCTCACGCGCAGGGTATCGAGCGGCATCTTGGAAGAGAAACGGACGGCTGACGTGTCGAAGACTGATGAGTTACTGCCAAAGCCCGGTCCGAGATTTCGCGTGCGCTTCGTGAAGGAGCAGCTCGAGGTAGAGGTGCCCGCGGGCATTACGATCCTGCAGGCTTCGCGGCTCGCCGGAGCGCCCGAAGGCGACCGCTGCGGTGGTGTGTGCGCCTGCTCGACCTGTCACGTGTACGTCGTGAAGGGTTTTGACTCCACCTCGGAGATCGAAGACGAGGAGTTCGACATACTCGATAAAGCGATCGACGTGCGCATGACGTCACGGCTGGGCTGTCAGGCCAAGATCCATGGCGATGTCGAGATCGAGATCAGCGACGAGAGCTTCAGCGCGTTCTGCGACGAACACCCGGACAAGCGTGCGCAAGCGACTGCGCTGCGTACCGGCAAGAGCTGACGCAGCACGCCCCGCGTCAGCTCACGATTGCCAAGCTGCGCGCGTCGAGGCGCGTGCGCACCAGCTGCATGCCGCGATCGACGCCGACGACGTCGCCCGGTTGGAGAGGCTCCCAGACGTTCTCGCCCTGCAGGGGCTCACTCGAGATGATGCAGTGGTTGACGCGGCCGGTGCGTGTGGGCGCTTCGCACTCGCGCGCGAGGCTTGGGCAGACCGCGCGATCGGAGCACAGTGTCTTGTGCGTCGACAGGAACAATTCTTTGCCGCCGTGCGCGGCAACCATGCAGTCGCCGTCGGTCAAGAGAACGGTCAGCAAGGCGCGCGATGCGCTGGTCGTGTAGCCGCACACGTCGTGGATCAGCGCCACGGTGTCGCGCAGCGCACGCGTGATCTCGACGACGCTGCGTGGCGCGCTGATCGGCGCGTCCTGGCCTAGGCGGCTGAGCACGAGGTGAAACACCACCTCGCTGTCGGTGTCGCCGAGAACGAAGCGACGCTGTGCGGGCTGGACGTGGTCGAGCAAGCGCGCGCGGTGCTCGCCGAAGTTGGGAATGTCTCCGTTGTGCGCGAAGACCCAGCGCCCGTATTGGAACGGATGGCAGTTGAGCACGCTCAGCTCCCCCTGCGTGGCTTTGCGTACGTGCGCGATCACCGTCTCGCTCGACACCACGCCGCTCAAGCGATGGAAGAGCTGATCGCCGAGCGCCGTCGTCGGGCTGCGTGTGACGTGCGGCGCGCCCTCTCGGTAGTACGCCACGCCCCAGCCATCGGGGTGGAGATTGCTCTGCGTGCCCAATGCGTTCTCGGCGGCCAGCAGCGACCGATGCATCTGGCTGGCGATCACACTGCGAAAGCCGAACAGTCTGCACATCTGGCGTCCCCAAATTTGGCGTCCGCGGGCTGGCGTCCCCAGGAGGATTCGAACCTCCGACCTTTCGCTCCGGAGGCGAACGCTCTATCCAGCTGAGCTATGGGGACTCGGGGCGGGCAGCGTACCGGAAGAACGCCCCCGAGAGAAAGGGTCAAACACGGCGCCCGAGGGGCCGCCCGCGTGTGGTTGCCGGTCGGATCTGCCCGCGCCCCGGCCCTCAGTGCAGGTTGAAGCTCACCTTGGCCTCGTGCCTGAGCCGCGGCATGTGCAGGCCGGCGAGCTTCTCGAGCACGCAATCGACTTTTGCGTCGGCCGCTGCGGGTCGAGCCAGCGCGCCCGACGACGCGCTATGCTCAGGCTTTCGCCGCCATGTTGGACCGCTTCGCTTCGCTGCTCGGTGTGATTCCGCCGTTCTTGATGCTCTGGTACGCAGAGCGCTTCGAGCGTCGCATCAAAGAACCGCACGCCAATTGGCGCTATCGCATCCTCGTGGCGGCTGCGCTTTCCTGTGTGCCGATGCTCTGGCTCGCGCACCTACTTGGGGACGTGCTGGAGCGCGCCGCGGAGCCGCAGCGCTCGCTGCTCGAAGCGTTTCTCGGCAGCGCGACGCTGGAAGAGTCGGGCAAGGTGTTCTGCCTCTACCTCTTCACGCGCATGACGCTCGGTCCGCGCTCGCGCTACGGCGCCTTTCTGTACGCGCTGCATGCCGCAGCCGGCTTCGCTCTGGTGGAGAACGTCGGCATGTTGGAGAGCGCGCCGAACCTCCAGATCTTGACCGTGCGCTTCGTGCTGCGTGCCTACATGGCGAGCCCGATGCACCTGCTTGCGGGTGGCGTGGTCGGCTATCTATGGGCACGCAGGCGCTTCGACAGCGGCGCCGTCGGGCTGCCTGGTGGTCTCGGCATCGCGATTCTGATCCACGGCCTGTACAACGCGTGCTTGTTCGGCGTCGAACGGTTGCCCGCCGAAAACTCCGCGCTGATCGTGCTGTCCGCCGTGGTCGCGATCAGCGTACCGCTGATCGGTGTCGTCGTGCTGCGTTGGCTCGCGGGTCGCCTGCGCAGCGACGACGAACGCGACGGGCGCTGACTACTCTAGGCCCAGCTTGCGCGCGATGATCACCTTCATGATCTCGTTCGTGCCGGCGTAGATCGTCTGCACGGCGGCGTCCGCGTAGTCCATCGCGATCGGGTAGTCGAGCATGAAGCCGTAGCCGCCGAAGAGCTGCAGGCACTCACTGGTGAGTCGCTTCTGCAGGTCCGTCGTCCACAGCTTCGCCATGCTGGCTTCCATGACGAGATCTTCGCTCGCGCCCGTCGACCCGCAGGCGGAGCGGGCATGCCGCACCAGCAGCTGATCGACGAACGCCTGCCCAACCTCGACCTGCGTGGCCAGCTCCGCCAACTTGAACTGCGTGT
Organism: Sandaracinaceae bacterium; assembly: GCA_017881055.1. Classification (GTDB taxonomy): domain Bacteria; phylum Myxococcota_A; class Polyangia; order Polyangiales; family JAFGIB01; genus JADGRF01. The sequence continues at coordinate 37,571 of JADGRF010000009.1, read as the reverse complement.
TCTGAAACGCGGCGATCGCCTGCCCGAAGGCCTTGCGCTCCTTCACGTACGCGATCGTGTCGTCGAGCGAGCGGCGGCAGCTGGCGATCGAGCCGATGGCGATGGTCAGCCGCTCCTGCACCAGCTGCGCCATGAGCTGCTTCCAGCCACGTCCCTCTTCGCCGAGCACGTGATCACACGGCACGCGGCACTCGGAGAAGAACAGCTCGCTGGTGTCCTGCCCGCGCAGCCCGAGCTTGTCCAACTTCTTTCCGCGTGCGAAGCCGGGGGCGTCAGCTGGCACCAAGATCAAGCTGATGCCACGGTGCGCCGGCACGGCGCTCGGGTCGGTCTTGGCCACGACGATCACGAGGTCGCAGTTCTGTCCATTCGAGATGAACGTCTTTTCGCCGTCGATCACGTAGTGGTCGCCGTCGCGGCGGGCACGGGTCTGCACGTTGGCGAGGTCGGAGCCGGTGCCGGGCTCGGTCATCGCGATCGCCACCAAGCACTCGCCCGTGATCGCCGGGCGCAGGTAGCGCTGCTTCTGCTCGGGCGTCCCGTAGTGCAGCAAGTACGGTAAGCAGATGGCGGTGTGCAGCGAGCTCTGCAGCCCGTGCGCGCGTAGATACGACAGCTCTTCGATCACGATCGCGTCGTACAGAAAGTCCCCGCCGCCGCCTCCGAGCTCGGCAGGCATGCTCGGTCCGAGGTACCCGGCTTCGCCCATGCGGCGCCAGCTCTCGCGATCGCTCTGACCACGCGCGTTCCACTCGGCGATCTTCGGCTCCAGCTCGCGCTTGGCGAAACGCCGAAATTGATCGCGGAACAGCGCGTGCTCGGGCGTGAAGATCTCGCGCTTCATGGTTCTACTCTCGATACAGGGCGCGATGCGTTTCGCGTAATAACGCGACCACGTCGACGTCCTTCGGCAAGCGCGAGCGGTCGACCTTCGCCAGGTTGTCTTCCGTAGCGAACGCGCCCGGATACCAATGGTCCGGGCTCTTCAGGAAGTTGTAGCGATAGCGCCCGTAGCCCAGCATGTCGTAGCACTTCCAGAGTCGGCGCAGGCGCAGCACTTCCGCGATCACGATGCCCGAAGGATCGCCTGCCAGCTCGTAGCCCTCGTAGCCGGAGTACGCGTCGAGCGCGAGTCGTGCGTCGAGCTGGGCTTTCACGGCGCTGTCGTGGGCGTCGAGCGGCGCGCTTACCGGGAAGATCCCGAGCATCTGCTCGAAGTGAGCCGGCTCGTTCATGCCGAAAGTCAGGGTGTGCACGTTCGGCGAGCTCAAGCAGAAGCGGGCGTTCCACTGATGCGGCAAAAGCGGTGCTGTCAGCTGGCGCAGGAGCTCTGGGGGATCGAACAGTCGCCCACCCTTGTCGTTCGGCGAGATGATGAACACGCCCATGTCGTGCTCGGCCGCGAGCGCGACCGCCGGGGCGTTGCGCTGAAAGAAGTAGTAGTAGTGGAGATTGAGAAACGAGAACAGCTTGGTCTGGATCGCGCGCTCGATGATCGCGAGTGGCGCATGCGTGCTGAAGCCGACGTCGCCGAGCACGCCTTGCTCCTTCAGCCGAAGCAGCGTCTCGACCGGTCCGCCCTTGGCCAGCGCGGTGCCGTAGACCTCTTCATTGTTGATCCCGTGGTACGCGTACAGATCGATGTGATCGGTGCGCAGGGCCTTGAGCTCAATCTCGACGAGCTTCTTGGTCTCGTCCGCGGTCTTCGGCGCGCCTTTCGTCATCAGGTGATAACGGTCGCGTGGGACGCGTAGCTCTTCGGTCAGCACGCGGCCGTACACGTTCTCGCTCTTCACGTAACCGAACGCGGTCTCGAAGTGATTGATGCCGACGTCGAGCGCCTGCTGTACACACTGCCGGCAGTTGTCGATGGTCGCTTGCGGCAGCTCCTCGCGTGGTCGATCCCAGCCGTGCGCAAAGCGCATCCCGCCCAACGTGATCACGCTCAGCTCGCGCTCGGTCTTGCCGAAGCGGCGGTACTGCATGGGTGGGCGTTCGTTGCGAATCGGCATGCGCGTTGTGACTTTCACCCGACCGCGCAGCGGGTGCAAGCCGTCGCCACTCTCAACGCTTCCGGCGCGCCCGCGCCAGCTCGCAGAAGCCGTCGCTGCCGATGCCGAGCGGTGTCGCGAGTCGGTTCAGGTAGGTCGTGAACGCGCACAGCCACGTGATCTCGACGATCTGACGCTCGTTGAACGCAGCTTCCAGCTCTGCGAACGTGCTGTCGTCGATGCGCCCGCTCTTGGTCGTTTGATCCGCGAACGCCAGCGCGGCCCGTTCGCGCTCGTCCCACGGTGCCGGCAACGTAGTATCGACAGCTGCGCTCAGCTTCTCTTCGCCATACCCTTCGCGCAGCGCGAGCGCTCGATGCAGGTCCATGCAGAACGTGCAGCCGTTGTGCAGCGAAACCCGCGCTTGCAGCAGGTGCACCAAGAGCGGTGGCAGTGACAGGAAGCGCTGCGCGAGCAGCAGCATCAGCAGCTGAGGCACGAGCAGCTTCGGCATGCGCGAATAGATCACCTGGGCCGGCATCATGTTCTTGCCGAGCTGTGCGCGCAGCACGACGCCGAACAACCACAACAAGAGCGAGCGCGGACGCTCGATCGGGGCAAGGCGTGGGGCGCCGTGGCCTGGGGGGAGGCTATTCATGATCTAGATTCCTTTCTCTCCTTTCACGAACCGGGCCCTCGAAAGGTTACAGTGGGATGTGGTCGCGATATCTACCGACGCACGCGGCGTGGCAGCTACGTTTGCTGCCAAGCTCTCCCCGCACCGCGATCACCTGTGGCGCCTGTGCTATCGCATGACGGGATCCGCGAGCGATGCGGACGACCTGGTGCAAGAAACGTATCGGCGCGCGCTCGAGAACCCGCCGCTCGATCTCGTGAGCGACCTGCGTCCCTGGTTGGTGCGCGTTGCCGTCAATCTGAGTCGTGATGCGTTGCGCGCACGCAAGCGGCGCAACTACGTCGGCACGTGGCTGCCCAGTCCGATCGAGCTGCCGGCAGACGCGCACGCACCCAGCGTCGAAGCACGCTTCGGTGAGCTCGAGAGCCTGGGCTTTGCATTCCTGATCGCGCTCGAAGCTCTGACTCCCACGCAACGCGCCGTACTGCTGCTGCGCGACGTGTTGGATTACTCGGTGCGCGAGACTGCCGATGCCCTCGCGCTCCGCGAGCCAAACGTGAAGACCACGCTGCACCGTGCGCACAACGCCATTGCCGACTACCACGCGCGGGCGCGCAAGCCGTCCAGCATCGAGCAACGCCGCACGCGCGAGAAGCTCGAAGCATTTTGCGTGCACCTGCTCGCGCACAACGTGCCTGCGCTCGAAATGCTGCTGGCGGAGGACGTGCGCGCGCACAACGACGGTGGCGGAGAGTTCTTCGCGGCACGCAAGCGCGTCGAGGGCCGCGACAAGGTGATCAAGTTCCACCTGAAGACCGCCACCAGCGGTGGCGCGAACGTGCGCTTCGCGGTGCGCATGGTGAACGGCATCCCGGCGCTGATCGGCGAGCGCGTCGCTCCCCCTCCGGGTGTGCCGCCGCGCTTCGTCGTGTTCATCGGCATCGACGCGAGCGGACAGATCAACTCGATCGACACCGTCGTCGCGACGGCGAAGCTGTCCGCGATTCGCTTCACCGGCCTCACGCGCACTGGCGGCGCGGACCTGCCCGACGCGCTGCTTGCCGCGGCACGCAATCCTCCGCTGCGCGAGTGGCTGGGTCCGCTGGCGCGTCGCGCGACGAACGCCGCAGTTTCGCGGGCACGCGCGCTCGTTGCCAAGCGCCCCCGCGAGCGTCGCTGAGCTCACAGCGGCGCTCACGAAGGTTGATGGCCGCTGTCAGCCCGTGGCCGCGTCCTCGGTCTGCATCGGCGGTGCCTGCACGTACAGCTTGGCGCGTGCGGCCTTGTCCATGTGGAATACGCCGATTCCACCGAGCTGCGTGCGCACGACCACGTTCGAGTCGCGTGTGCGTGTCTTTACTTTCTTCACGAACGACTCGGCGCCGCGTACGCGATCGCCGTTCACGTGCGTGATCACGTTGCCCGGTGCGAAGAACAAGTCATCCGCGGGCGAGCCCGGCATCACGAACGTCACGACCAGCTTCGGCTCGGTGGACGGCCGCCCTTCGACGCCGGAGAGATAGTCGACGCCGGAGAGCGCGGACAAGGCGCTGGCAATCTCCAGGCTCAAGTCCTGGAGGATCAGCCCGTAGAACTCGATGAACCGGCGCTTGTGCACGATCGGCTGTGATGCGACGTCGATGATGGGCGCCGGAATGGCTTCGGTCTGCGAGCGCTTGAGCTTGCCGCCGCGCATGTAGTCGATGCGGACCTTCTTGCCGACCGGGATGTGACGCAGCGCGTCGTAGATGTTGCGGCGACGCTTCTGCTTGTCGCGCACCAGCGTGCCGAAGCGATCGATGGCGTAGCCATCGACGCCGACCACCACGTCGAGATGCTGTAGGCCTGCGCGTTCCAGCATACCGCCGTGATGCGCGCGCATGGTGATCACGCCGTCCACGTGGGACAGCCCGAGGTGGCGTGCGTTGGCTTCCGAGTTGGGCTGGAACATGCCGCCGATGTCCGCCAAGCGCGCGTCGGGGTTGGCGAGCATCTGCGGCACCAGGATGCGCGCCCATTCGATCGGCGTGATGAAGCCGATGTTGTCTGCGTCGATCACGACCGACGTGTTGATGCCGATGGCGTGCCCGCCCGGAACGATCGCAGGGCCCCCGCTGTTGCCGGGGTTGATCGCGGCGTCGGTCACCAGGCGCTCGGAGTTGTCGAGATCGCCCGCGATGAAGTTCGAGATCGCGCCGCCCGACATGTTCGGTTCCATCATGCCGAACGGATAGCCGATCGCCTTCACGTCGGTGCCGCGCTGCACGTTCTCCGAATCGCCGAACTCCAGGAACGGGATCTTGCCGTCGCACAGACCGCGAAAGTGATCGAGCGCGGCGTCGGTCAGCTTGATCAGCGCGATGTCTGGCTCGAGCGTCGAGACCATGCTGACGAGCTCCGCGGGGAACATTTCCTCGCTCGTCATCAACGACATCACCTGCAGGCTGGCCGCGTTGCGCACGACGTGTGCGTTCGTGAGCACGTAGCCGTCTTTCTTGGCGATGCGGATCAGGAAGCCCGAGCCGCGCCACGTCATGGGCTCGAGAAAACGCGGATCGAGGATCGAGCCGATGGCAGTGTGGTTGAAGCCGTAGGCGTGGATCTGCACCACTGCGAGCGTCGCGCGGCGAGAGTCCGCGGCAAGCGTGTCTTGGGGTCTAGCCATGGCGCGCAAACGTGTAGGACGCTGGCGCGGATTGCAACCTTGGCGTTCGCGCGTTCGTGCGCTCAGCGGTGGTGTCCGCCGCCGAAGTGCCCGCCGCCGCCACCGCCGAAATGCCCACCACCGCCACCGCCGCGCATCGCGGGACGAGGCGAGTACGACGGTCCGCGTGAGCCACCAGAGCTGCGCGGCATGACGATCGTCTGTCGCGGTTGCGGCGCGTAGCGATACGACTGACTCGGCATGCGATACGAGGGCGCGGGCGCGCGGTAGATCGGCGCCGACGAGCGGTAGTAACTGGACTCGACCGTGCGTCGTCCGCCGCCACGCGGCACGACGATCGTCTGGCGCGGCTGCGCCGAGGGACGATACGAAGGCGCGCGATAGCCCGAGCCGCGATAGCCCGAGTACCCACCGTACGAGCGGTAGCCGTACCCGGCTCGATAGCCGCCGCCGTAGCGATAGCCTGAGTCGCCGTAGAGCACCCGGTGGCGATACATCGGATACACGACCACCGATGTGCCGGGGTAGCCCCAGCCGCCCGCCATCATGGTCCAGCCGTAGCCGCCCCAGACCCAGCTCGGGCCCACGTACACATAACCCGAACGCGGCGGCAGCCAGCCACCGTCGATCCAGACGTAGTGATCGGAGTACCAGTACCAATAACCGGGCGCCCAGACGTAATCGGGAGCAGGGGCCGCGTACGTCGGCTCATCGCTCGTGTAGATCGGCGGAGCGGCGGGCGCGTTCGCGGGCGCTGCCGGGGGGGCGGCGACGGCTGCCGACTGCGCGGGTGCGGCTGCGGGCGGCGGCGTGCTCGACGCCTGCGCCTCCGGGTAGGTGGGTGGTGGCGGCGAGGTCTCGGCGGCCGGCTCCGGCGGCGGGGCCTCCTGCGGATACAGGGGTCGCGGCTCCGGCCGGGCGATCGGGCTCTGTTTGGCGGCCGCGATCGCCGCGCCCTCCTCCTCGCTCTGGCTCTGGCTCTGGCTCTGCTGAGCCGGGCTCACCGGAGGCGGTGTGGGCGCGCCCGCGCAGCCCAGAATGGGCAAAAGCACGCTCGCCAGCACAGGTGTGAAAGAACCGCGGGACGTAGAGCGCATGACGGCCTCCGTAGATAGCATAACCCCCGCCGCGGGAATTTCATGCCCTCACTGGCATGCCGGCAGGCTGGCGTTTGGTCCCAGGTGAAATTCGCTGTAGAAGGCGCAAAGCAGTGCGACCCGCAACGAACTTCATGGAGCCGTCCCTTTGAGCGTCCATTTGCATGGCCTCGGGCACTTCCACCCCGAGACCGAGATCACCAATCCGTTCCTGGAAGCGCTCGACATCGGTACGAGCGACGCCTGGATTCTGGAGCGCGTGGGCATCCGCTCGCGCCGCACGGTGCTCTCGCTCGACTACATCCGTACGACCAAGAATGCCGACCCGCGCGCGGCGGGCGAGGCCTCGTCGTACACCCACGCGCAGCTCGGGGCGCGTGCCGCCCAGCTCGCGATGCAGCGCGCCGGCGTGACCGCCGCGGACATCGGCATGGTGATCGCTGGCGGCTCGTCGCCGGAGCTCCTGTCTCCCGCGGAGGCCTGTGCGATCGCCGCGGAGCTCGGCATCGAAGCGCCCGCGTTCGACGCAAACTCCGCGTGCACCAGCTTCTTCGTGCCGCTCTACATGCTGTCGATGATGGATCCGGCGCGTACGCCGCGCTTCGTACTGATGGTCGTGCCCGAGACGCTGACCTGCACGGTCGACTACCGCGATCGCAATGGCGCCGTGCTCTGGGGTGACGCCGCGGTGGCTGCTGTCGTCTCGCTGCGCGAGCCCGGACGCGCCGAGATCCTCGACAACAAGCTCGGCTCGAACCCCGCGTCGTTCGACAAGGTCGTGATCCCGCGTCATGGCTTCTTTCGGCAAGACGGTCAGAGCGTCCAGAAGTTCGCGATCAAGACCATGACGCAGCTCGTGAAAGAGCTGCAGACCGTGCATCAGACGCAGGATCGTCCGTGGGGCTTCGTCGGCCATCAAGCCAACCTGCGTATGCTGGAACGGGTCTGTGAGTCGTGCGAGGTGCCGCAGTCGCGTCACTTCCACAACCTGATCGAGTTCGGCAACACGGCGGGCGCGGGCTCGCCGAGCGTGCTCTCGCAGCGCTGGGACACCTGGACCGGCAACGACGACATTGCGGTTGCTGGCGTCGGCGCGGGTCTTACATGGTCGAGCTACTTGCTGCGCTTTCGCCGCTGAGCTGCGCCTCGCAGATCTCTGGAACAGGTTGCGTCACTCTGGGTATGCTACCGAACCACGAACGCAATGCACCAAGCCAACCGTGGAATGAAAGTCGTGTTTTTCGCATGCATGGCCTGCCTCGCGAGCGCGTGCGCAGGGGACCTCGTGAACCCGGACCGCTTCGCGTTCCTTGTGCCGGACGCGGGCACGGACGCAGCCACGGCACCGAGCAACGTGGCTCCGGCGCCTGCGTGCGTGACAGCGTTGTTCGCGAAGAGCTGTGCGGGCGCGGCCTGCCACAGCCCGCCCGCACTGCAAGTCGATCTCACATCGCCTGGCGTGGAGCGTCGCCTGGTCGGCAAAGCCTCGCCGAGCACTTCGGTCTGCAACGGCCACGTGTTCGTTGCCAGCGACGGAACGCAGAGCCTGCTGCTGCAGAAGCTGACCACACCGCCGCCCTGCGGCGCGGCGATGCCGTTCGGGGGCACGCCCGTGAGCGCGAGCGATCTCGCCTGCGTGCGCGACTGGGTGGCCACGCTCAACGGCGCTGGCAGCGACGGCGGCGGCGCGCCGCCCAGGGATGGTGGTCCATGACGCGCGTCACGGCGGCATTCGGCACGGCGTTGTTGCTGGGTGCGTTCGCATGCGCAAGCGTGGCGTCCGCGCAGAACAGCGTGATCGTGCGCGACTTCGACGGACCGTTCGGGGAGCGCGCTCGCAAGCTGGTCATGGCCGAGCTGGAGGAGCATTCGGTCACGCTCGTCGACGACTCGCAGGCGGAGCAAGCCGCGCACCACACCGATGCGGACCTGGACACCGTCGCGGGCCGCATCAGCGTGGCGCGTGAGCTGCAAGTCGCTGCGTTCGTGGAAGGTCACACCGAGCGAGCCGGCCGCGGCGCGCGTATCACGCTCACGCTGTTCGCGGGTCAAGATGGCACGCAGCTCGCGCGCACGAAGTTCACGGGGCCAGTCGGCAAGATGGCGACGCTCGCCAAAGCCGAGGTCTGGAAGGCGTTCGGACCGGCGCTGGTCAGAGCGTCGCCCCCCGACAGGCTCGTTCCCGCGGAACCAGCGGCAGCCGCGCCCAAGCCCGCCACGGAGCCTGCAGTCGTCGCGGCCGTGGAAACAAGCGAGTCTGCCGAGGACGCCGACAGCTCCCCGCGTCCGAGCGCCTTCGACATCGCCGTAGCCGCTCACTTCAGCACCCGCAGCTTCTCGTACAGCGATCCCTATCTGGGTCTACGCGGCTACTCGCTGGGGATGGCGCCCAAGCTCGCGTTGCAGCTGCACTGGTACCCCGCGGCGCACTTCCGGTCCGGCTTCGCCGCGAACCTCGGTCTCGACTTACGCGGCGAGCTGCTGGTCGGTGTCAGCTCACAGGCTTCGAAAGGGCAGAACTACGACACCAGCTCGGGCGAGCTCGGCTTCGGGTTACGGCTACGCGTTCCGCTCGGCGAGCAGAGCGAGTTGGGTTTCGTGCTGGGTTATGGTCTGCACAGCTTCGCTGTCGGACAGGCGAACGGCCTCGGTTCGGGCGTTCCCGATGTCAGCTACGGCTTTCTGCGCCTAGGCACCGATCTCCGCTTTCCCGTCTCCGGCGCGTTCTCGGCATTGCTGCGTGGCGCGTTCTTGGTCGGCCTCGCGCAAGGGCAGATTGCCACGGCCGATTGGTTCCCGCACACGATCCAAAACGGGGTCGAGGCCGAGCTCGGTGTCGGTTTTCGCTTGAGCAAAGCGCTCGAGCTCCAGGCGCTCGGCACGATGCAGCGCTACTTCATGAGCTTCGCGCCCCATGCCTACGATCCCAGCGTGCAGAAGAACGGCCGCGTTGCAGGCGGCGCGCTCGATCAATACTTCGGCGCGCGCGCCGCGCTCGTGCTGCGCTTGTAGCTCGTTGCACTTGCTGCAGCGATCGATGCGTACGCTCTGCAGCACGACCGGTGTCATGTCGAGCTGGCAGCGGAAGCAGTGCGCGGTCACGCCGTCCATCATGTCGGACTGCACTGAGAAGGCGAGTGAGTCGCGCGTGGTGATGCCTTCGCGCACGACCTTCTCGAGCGCGCTCGCTTCGTAAAACATGCCCTGGCAGTACGAACAGCGCTCGTAGCTGACGCCGTGCGCGATCTCGGGGGTCCATCTCGTAGTGCCGGCACTTCGGGCAGTTCATGGCCTGTTTACGGTAACAAAGTAGAACACGCACCATAAGCGGAACTGGTTGTGATGGCTGAACGCGCGAGCAGTCTTCGCGCCCGTGTGCTATGGATCGCGCCTTTCCATGGCGAAAAGACCCAAAGCGCAGCGCGGCGAGCCCGACGAAATCGAGATCCTCGGTGCGCGCACGCACAACCTGCACGTCGACGCGCTGCGCATCCCGAAGCACAGCTTCGTCGTGTTCACGGGCGTCAGTGGCTCGGGCAAATCCAGCCTGGCGTTCGATACGTTGTACGCGGAGGGCCAGCGCCGCTACATCGAGAGCCTGAGCTCGTACGCACGCCAGTTTCTTGGTCAGCTGGAACGGCCCGCGGTCGAGCGCATCCGCGGGCTGTCGCCGACCATCGCGATCGAGCAGAAGACGGCCTCGGGCAACCCGCGCTCGACCGTCGGGACAATCACGGAGGTCTACGACTACCTGCGCGTGCTGTACGCGCGCATTGGGCTGCAGCACTGCCACATTTGCGGAAAGCCAGTGCGCACGCAGTCCGCGCAAGAGATTGTCGATGAAATTCTCGCTGAGTGGGACGAGCGCAAGGTACTCGTGCTCGCGCCGCTCGTGGCGCACCGCAAGGGCGAGTTCAAAGACGTGCTGGGCGACCTGGCCAAACGCGGCTTCGTACGCGCCCGGGTCGACGGAGAGATCAAGCGCCTCGACGAGGTGCCAGCGCTCAACAAGAAGCTGAACCACACGATCGAGCTGGTGGTCGATCGCATGAGCGTGCGTGCAGCTGACAAAGCGCGCTTGGCGGAGAGCATCGAGCTCGCGCTGAAAGAATCCAAGGGCGAGGTGCTGGTCGAGGAAGACGCGCGCTCGGGCAAGTCGGCGCGCTTCAGCGAGTCACGCGCCTGCTGCGGCCACGCGTTCCCGGGGCTCTCGCCGCAGAGCTTCTCGTTCAACAGCCCGCTCGGCATGTGCGAGTCGTGTCACGGCCTGGGCGTGCGCATGGAGGTCGACGCGCAGCTGGTGGTGCCCGATGCCAGCTTGTCGATTCGCGGCGGAGCGATCGCGCCTTGGCGCACGGCGATGGAGCGCGGGGAGGGCTGGACGTACCGCGTGATCGACGCGATCTCGCGCGCCTGCAAAGTCGACCTCGATGCGCCGTGGAAGAAGCTGCCGGAGGCTCAGAAGAAGCAGATCTTGCACGGCCTGGGCGGCAAGCGCGTGCAGGTGCAGTGGGGCGACGCCGAGGACGAGACCAAGAGCCACGGCTCCTGGGGCATGAAGTTCGAAGGCATCGTGCCGATGCTCACGCGCCGCTACCACGAGACCAGCTCCGAGGCGATGCGGGAGCACTACCGGCGTTACGTCAGCGAGCGACCGTGCGACGCGTGCGGCGGGCATCGCCTGCGACCGGAGAGCTTGGCCGTGCGGCTCGCGGACAAGGCCATTCACGAAGTCACAGCGTTCACCGTGCTCGAGGCGCACACGCACTGCGCTGCGCTCGGCTTGCGCGGTCGTTCGCAGAAGATTGCGGAGTCCGTGCTGATCGAGATCCAGAGCCGGTTGCGCTTTCTGCTCGACGTCGGCCTCGGGTATCTGACGCTGGCGCGAGGCGGCCCGAGCTTGAGCGGCGGCGAAGCGCAGCGCATCCGGCTGGCGAGTCAGCTGGGTAGCGAGCTGTCCGGCGTGCTGTACGTGCTAGACGAGCCGAGCATCGGTCTGCATGCGCGCGACAACGAGCGGCTGATCCACACACTGGAAAAGCTGCGTGACCTCGGCAACAGCGTGATCGTGGTCGAGCATGATTCAGCCACGATCGAAGCCGCGGACTACGTGGTGGACTTCGGGCCGGGGGCGGGGCGGCTCGGCGGTCACGTGATCGCGGCGGGCACGCCGGCCGAGATCAAGAAGAACCCCGCCAGCATCACCGGCGCGTATCTCTCGAACAGGCGTCGCATCGAAGTGCCCAAGCTGCGGCGCACGCCACGCGGCGCGCTGCGCATCCTCGGCGCGCGCGAGCACAACCTGAAGAACATCGACGTGGACATTCCGCTCGGCATGTTCGTCGCAGTGACGGGCGTGAGCGGTGCGGGCAAGAGCTCGCTGGTGAACGGCATCTTGCTGCCCGCGTTGATGCGGCACCTGCACGAGAGCAGCGACGCGATTGGTCTACACGAGCGCATCGACGGCATCGACGCGCTCGACAAGGTGATCGCCATCGATCAAAAGCCGATTGGGCGCACGCCGCGCTCCAACGCCGGCACGTACACCAAGGCGTTCGACACCATCCGCGAGATCTTCGCCGAGCTACCGGTGGCACGCACGCGCGGCTTCAACGCGGGCCGCTTCTCGTTCAACGTCAAGGGCGGCCGCTGCGAGACCTGTCAGGGCGATGGCGTGACCAAGGTGGAGATGCATTTCTTGGCGGACGTGTACGTGCCTTGCGATACCTGTGCCGGTCGGCGCTACAACACGCAGACGCTGTCGGTCGAGTACCACGGCAAGAACATCGCAGACGTGCTCGACATGAGCATCGACGAGTGCAGCGAGCTGTTCGCGAACCACACCGAGCTGATGCGGATCTTGCGCACGCTCTCGGAGGTCGGCCTCGGCTACGTGTCGCTCGGTCAACCAGCACCCACGCTCAGCGGCGGCGAAGCGCAGCGCGTGAAGCTCAGTCGTGAGCTCGGCAAGCGCCAGACCGGGCGCACGCTGTACGTGCTGGACGAGCCGACGACAGGCCTGCACTTCGAGGACGTGCATCGTCTGCTCGACGTGCTCATGCGCTTGTGCGAGGCCGGCAACACCGTGGTCGTGGTCGAGCACAACCTCGACGTGATCAAGTGCGCCGACTACGTGATCGATTTAGGGCCAGAGGGCGGCGCAGACGGGGGCGAGCTGATCGCGGCAGGCACCCCGGAGCAAGTCGCGAAGGTTGCGCGCTCGTACACGGGGCGCTTTCTCGCGCCGCTGCTCAAAACAACGTGAACGGAATCAGGCCGGAGCGCGCCAGCGCCCAGCCGCAGGCAAGGCCGACGAGCAGCGCAACGACGATGCGCCCGCGTGCGCGCGCTGCCGGCTTCGGCGTGAGCTCGCGTTGTGCCAACGCTCGTGCCAGCGACAGTGTCGGTGGTAGGGCGCGGCCCTTGCTGGCCGCCGACTCGACCAGCTCGACCACCTTTTGCCAGTTGCCTTCGCGCACACGCGCTTCGATGTTGCGTAACAGGCCCTCGGCGTCGATCTCGGGCGGCAAGCTCGTCCGCAGTCCGTCGGGGGGTACGCTGCGCGGCCTGCTCGCTTCTGCGTTCGCATGCAGCGGCTCGCGGATCGGCGCCGGGGCATTCGTTGCAGCTGACGGTTGCGGGATTAGGTTATTCAGCGCGTCGTCCACACGCATTTCGAGCTCGGCCAGGCGCGCTTGGCCGAGGGGGCTGGTGAGCGACTCCGAGAGCTTGTGCAGAAACGCTCGGTATTTCGCGTGCGCGGCGCGGATCTTGTCCGGCGAATCCTTGGGCAAGACGTCGAGCACGAGCAGGTCGCTGCTCTCGGGCTTGAGCGTGAGGTAGAGCGTCAGCGTCTGCTCGAGGTTGTCGTCGTCGGCAACTTCGGCCGCAGGCCCCCAGATTGCGAGCCGCGCGGCGGTACGGGCTTCGCGCTTGTCCTCCAAGTACGCACGAATCGCGATGTCCACCGGGCGCGGCTCCGACGACGGCATGCCCGGCACCTCCGCGATCGGCGAGCGCAGCGCCGAGCCCAACGAAACGCGCAGGCCGTCGGCCGCGTTCTGCGGCTGCTCAGCACTGGCCCGCTCGCTGCTCGGCGGTTCATCGGCGAGCTTGACCGCGCCCGAGACCAAGAGCGCGAGCGTGAGGTAGTCCGCTACGCTGCGCGCAGCAGGCCTGCCCGAGTCCTCCTTGCGGACGTCGAGCGGAATCGGCGACGCAGTCGGATCGAAGTCTTGCTGGGTCGACGCGCGCAGCTTTGCGATCAAGCGCGAGCGCAACGCGGCCACCGTGGTGCCTTCTCCACTCGCCAGCGTCTCGGGATCGCCGAGGTAGCCGATGTCCAGAAGCCATTGTTTTGCAGGCTCAGGCAGCGGCCGTTTGGCCACGCGCCGTTCCGCTACTGCGCTCAGCATCTTCGCGTGTTCGTTGCTCGGCAGGTGCCGCACAGCCGACAGCACCGCGGTCATCGGATGCACGCGCAGGATGGCGACTTTGTCTGCTGCATCGGGATTCGCCAAGAAGCGCGCGCGCATCGGGCTAGGGCCGCAGCTCGCTGCGAGCTGCTCGACGAGCTGGGCGCCGAGCAAGCGAAACAGCTGCGTGCCGTTCAGGTGTCCGAGCTCGAGAAACGCGCGACCGATCTCGCAGCTCTTCTCGCGCGCCAGCGTCAGCGCCGAGGCGACGTCCTCCCGCTTCAAGAACCCATAGCGCACGCCGATCGCGCCGAGGCGCTCCGAGAACTGCGACGAGTGCGCGAACACGGCGTAGCCGCTGTGCACGTAGATCGTGCGCTCGCCCAGATCCGACGTCAGCAGCAGGCGTCCAGTCAGCCGCTGCTCGGCGATGCGCAGGAGCAGCTCGCCCAAGCGATACGGAGGGACATTCGTGCGAAAGAGTGGTTCCAAACCTCGACCCACGCGTGCGCGACGCCGCCCCGTTCGAGACGTTCGGGAGCGCCGGACTCTAGATCCGGCGCCCCCTCACAGGCAAACCGAAGCAAACCCGTGTTCCGAAACGCGCGAGACACATACGTAACCCCGGTTTTCCCCTAGGAAAGTGATCGCCGGGGCTTTTAGGTGTGGTAAGAGCCCAGCGTAGCCCCGCGACGGTGTCGAACGCGCGCGGCGGTTTCGGACGCTGGCAGCAGCGCGCGGATATCGGGCGATATTCCGGCACCGCTTCCGCCGCGAACGCAGCCGTCCGAGTCGCCGACACGCGATGGGGAAATCCGGATACACCGCCTGCGCAACCGAGCTCCTCCCATGGCAAACACGACAGCCCCTTCACGCGACCTCCGAGCGCTCCCGGCAGCACCCGGTCCTCTCGGCCTGCTCGACTCGACCATCGGTCAGAAGATCGTGATGGCCACGACCGGGGCCATCCTGGTCGGGTTCGTGCTGTTTCACTTCATCGGCAACGCGTTGATCTTCGCCGGTCCGGAAGCGATCAACGACTACAGCCACCTGCTGCACCACTCGCATGGGCTGATCTGGGTCGCTCGCGCCGTGCTGTTGCTTGCGGTCGTGCTGCACATCGCTACGGCGCTGCGCCTCACCGCAAAGAACGCCTCCGCTCGCCCGCAGCCGTACAAAGTGAAGCGCGACATCGCGACTAACTACGCGGCGCGCACGATGGTGTGGAGCGGTCCGATCCTGCTCGGCTTCCTGCTCTACCACCTGGCGCACCTGACGTTCGGCGTCACGCCGGGTCCGTATCAGCACAGCCCCGAAGACGTGTACTCGAACCTGGTCAACGGCTTCAGCATCCCGTGGGTCTCGGGCCTGTACATCGTGTCGATGCTTTCGCTCGGCTACCACCTGTTCCATGGCGTGTGGAGCATGTTCCAGTCGCTCGGCATCAATCACTCCGCGTACAACCCGCGCATCAAGCACGCGGCCATCGGCCTCGCGCTCTTCATCACGCTCGGCAACATCAGCATCCCGCTCTCGGTGTTGCTCGGCTTGGTTCACTGAACGCTTCTCGGACCGGATTCACAACGCCGCGGATTCACAACGCCATGGACATTCAGCTCAAATCGAACGCACCCACCGGTGAGATCAGCCAACGCTGGGAGAAGCACCGCTTCGACATGAAGCTGGTCAACCCCGCGAACAAGCGTAAGTACAACGTGATCGTGGTCGGCTCGGGCTTGGCCGGTGGTGCAGCTGCCGCGTCGCTCGGCGAGCTCGGCTACAACGTCAAGTGCTTCTGCTACCAGGACAGCCCGCGCCGCGCGCACAGCATCGCTGCGCAAGGCGGGATCAACGCCGCCAAGAACTACCAGAACGACGGCGATAGCATCTACCGCTTGTTCTACGACACCGTGAAGGGTGGCGACTTCCGAGCGCGCGAGAGCAACGTGTTCCGCCTCGCCGAGATCAGCGTGAACATCATCGACCAGTGCGCTGCGCAAGGCGTGCCGTTCGCACGTGAGTACAGCGGTCACTTGGCGAACCGCTCATTCGGTGGCGCGCAGGTGTCGCGTACGTTCTACGCCCGCGGTCAGACCGGTCAGCAGCTGCTGCTCGGCGCGTACCAGGCGCTGTGGAAGCAGATCGCCGACGGCAAAGTGAAGATGTATCCGCGCACCGAGATGCTCGATCGCGTCGTGGTGAACGGCCGCGCGCGCGGCATCATCGTGCGCGACATGGTCAGCGGTAAGATCGAAGCCCAGATGGCCGATGCCGTGATCCTCGCGACCGGCGGCTACGGCAACGTCTTCTACCTGTCGACCAACGCCAAGGGCTGCAACGTGATGGCCGCGTGGCGCGCGCATCGTCGCGGCGCGCTGTTCGCGAACCCGTGCTACACGCAGATCCACCCGACCTGCATTCCCGTCAGCGGCGATCACCAGTCGAAGCTCACGCTGATGAGCGAGTCGCTGCGCAACGACGGCCGCGTCTGGGTGCCCAAGCGCAAAGAAGACGTGGGCAAGGCGCCCGGCAGCATCGCCGAGGCCGACCGCGACTACTACCTCGAGCGCAAGTACCCGAGCTTCGGCAATCTCGTGCCGCGCGACATCGCGTCGCGCAACGCGAAAGACGTGTGCGACGAAGGTCGCGGCGTCGGCCCCGGCGGTCTCGGCGTGTATCTCGACTTCGCAGACGCGATCAAGCGCCTCGGTGAGGCAGCTGTCGCGGAGCGCTACGGCAACCTCTTCGACATGTACGAGCGCATCACCGGCGAGAACCCGTACAAGGTGCCGATGCGCATCTTCCCCGCCATCCATTACACGATGGGCGGGCTCTGGGTGGACTACAACCTGATGAGCAACGTGCCGGGCCTGTTCGTGGGCGGCGAAGCGAACTTCTCCGATCACGGCGCCAACCGCCTGGGCGCGAGCGCGCTCATGCAGGGCCTGGCCGACGGCTACTTCGTGCTGCCGTACACGGTCGGTCACTACCTCGCCCAGCAGAAACTGGAGCCGGTCGATGCGAACACCGCCGAGACCAAAGCAGCGCTCGCTGCCGTGAACGACCGCGTCAACAAGCTGCTGTCGATCAAAGGCACGCGCTCGGCCGACTCGTTCCACAAGGAGCTAGGCAAGCTGTGCTGGGACAAGTGCGGCATGGCGCGCGACGCCACGGGCCTGGGCGAAGCGCTCAAGCGCATCCCCGAGCTGCGCGACGAGTTCTGGAAGAACCTGCGCGTGCCCGGCACGGGCGCCGAGCTGAACCAGAGCCTGGAGAAGGCCGGCCGCGTCGCCGACTTCCTCGAGTTCGCCGAGCTCATGTGCCTCGACGCGCTGCAGCGCGAGGAGTCCTGCGGCGGTCATTTTCGCACCGAGTTCCAAACGGAAGAGGGCGAAGCCAAGCGCGACGACGAGAAGTTCTCGTACGTCGCCGCGTGGGAATGGAAGGGCGTGGGTGAGCCGCCCGTGCTCCACAAAGAACACCTCGACTTCGAGTACGTGCACCCCAGCCAGCGGAGTTACAAATGATGCGCCTCAAGCTTCACGTCTGGCGGCAGAAGAGCGGCGGCACGCAGGGCTCGTTCGCCGACTACGACATGACCGACGTCAGCGCGGACATGTCGTTCCTGGAGATGCTCGACGTGCTCAACGAGAAGCTGACCGCGGACGGCAGCGATCCGATCGCGTTCGACCACGACTGCCGCGAAGGCATCTGCGGTGCGTGCGGCATGGTGGTGAACGGCGAGCCGCATGGCCCGCGCAAGGCCACGACCACGTGTCAGCTGCACATGCGCAGCTTCAAGGACGGCGACGAGCTCTGGATCGAGCCGTGGCGCGCGGAAGCGTTCCCGGTGATCAAAGACTTGGTCGTCGACCGTAGCGCGTTCGACCGCGTCATCCAGGCCGGCGGCTACATCTCGGTGCGCAGCGGTAGCGCTCCGGAAGCCAACAGCACGCTCGTGCCGAAGCTCGACGCCGACGCCGCGTTCGACGCCGCGCAGTGCATCGGCTGCGGCGCATGCGTCGCGGCCTGTCCGAACGCATCGGCCATGCTGTTCGTGTCCGCCAAGGTCAGCCACTTGGGACACCTGCCGCAGGGCCAGCCCGAGCGCTACGCGCGCGTGCGCAAGATGGTCGCGCAGATGGATGCCGAAGGCTTTGGTGGCTGCACGAACCACAAAGAGTGCGAAGCCGCGTGCCCGAAGGAGATCAGCATCTCCCACATCGCTCGCCTGAATCGTGACTTGCTCAAGGCGCAGCTGACGGCAGCGGAAGAAAAGAAAGTCAGCGAGTCCGCCTGATGGCGGGATCGTTCCAGGTCGAGCTGGTGAAGCTGCTCCTGGCGGTGGCTTGGGCCGATCACCGCATCGTGCGCACCGAAGCGGACATGGTTCGCGACGTCGCGCGCACGCTCGGCCTCACAGCGAGTGAGCTCGCCGAGGTCGAGCGCTGGCTCGGCAACGAAGCATCGCTACCCGCAGCCGACCTCGAGCTACTCAAGCCGCACAAGCACGCCGTGCTCGCTGCGGCTCATACGCTCGTGATGGCCGACGATCGGATTGCACCCGAAGAGGCCGCGCTGCTGCACGAGATCGAGCGCGCGCTGGGTTGACCCGCGCTCGAACGAGCGCGGGAGCGTTGACGCCCAGCTGCGTCACCAGGGCTTGAAAACGAACACGGCGCCGAGCGCGATCAGCGCGAAGCCGACGCCCACGTTCCAGGTCAGCGGCTCGCGCAGGTACGCGTACGAGAACACGGCGAACACGCTGAGCGAGAGCACCTCCTGAATCGTCTTCAGCTGCGCCGTGGGCGTCCCCGCGAGCGAGCCGATGCGATTGGCGGGCACTTGCAAGCAGTACTCGAAGAACGCGATGCCCCAGCTCACCAGGATCGTGGTCGCGAGTGGCGCGGTCTTATAACGAAGGTGGCCGTACCAGGCGAACGTCATGAACACATTCGACAGAAGCAAGAGAATCACTGTCCACATCGCGCCAGTGTGTGGAGGCGCTGGCGCGTTGGGAACAGCGTTGTTGCGATTCCCGGCAATTCAGCAATTGCGCGTTTTTGTTCGTGTTCGACCGATGGAGGGGCTCGCCGTGTGATTCAACGTCCAAAAACCGGAGCCGTAAGTGCAAATCCCGAACACTTCGGTTGCGCGCCTCTTCAGAACGCGATTAAAAGCTCGGAAGGGAAGCGCGCTCGTTGCTGGCTGGAGGAGAGAAGACTCATGTCGATGACCAAATGGTGTTGCCTCGGCGTATTCGCCCTGTCGATCGTGTCCGCGGTCGGCTGCGGTAGCAATAGCCCGGCCAAGAGGGATAAATGTCCGGCGGGGACGGCCGCCAACCAACCTGTCCCGGGTTGCCTCTGCGGCGATGCGGGGATCAAGGGCGTGCAGACCTGCGGCACGGACGGCTTTCTGAGCATCTGCGTGTGCGGTGGCGGCTCTTCGGGCAATGGCGGCGGCAGCGGCGACGGAGCGTCTGGCAGCAACAGCGCTGGCAATGCAGGCAGCACCGGCGGCGGCAGCGGCACCACAGCGAGCGGTGATGACGGCGGTGTGGCCGGTAAGGGCGGCGGCAGCGGCACCAGCGGCGGCGCTGGCGGCGGCGGCGCTGGCAGCGGATCTCCCGCGCCGACCAAGCCTCCGGCGGACGGCAGCCAGCTCGCAGCCTGCGACCCCGCGTCCAGCACCTCGTGCACCGCGCCCCTGTCTTGCTATACGGCAAACAACGCCACGCCGGTCGGCTTCTGCACCAAGACGTGCACGATGAACAGCGACTGCACGGCGCTCGGCTCGATGTTCACCTGCTCCACGGCCACCGGTGTCGGCTTTCCCGGGGGCGGCGGCGGAACGCAGTACTGCCGTCAGGCGTGCAGTGGCCTCGACGACACGTCGTGCCCCCAGTTCATGTCGTGCAAGGCAGTCCAGGGCGGCTACCGCTGCCTCTACGACCAGAAGGATGTCGGTAAGGGCAACGTCGCCGAGTGGAAGGCCTGCACCGGCTCCGGCGACTGCACCGGTGATCTGATCTGCTTCGGCGGCGGCGTGCTCACGGGCACGGGTCCCGGCGGTATGTCGTATCAGGGCTTCTGCACGCAGCCGTGCAAGGCCACGGCCGATTGCACCGACACGCCGCCCACGGGTGATGTGAAGGCGGACTGCAACACTGCGGTCGGCGAGTGCCGTCTCAACTGCACGCGCATGCTCGGTCAGACCAAGAAGTGTCCGGACGGCATGACCTGCGCCGCGATCCTCGGCACCGGTGGCGGCGCGATGCGCTGCGTGTACTCGGCCACGAGCAGCGGCGGCGTGTGAGCGTTGAGTGACATACCCGCGGAGCAGCCTGCGGCTCTCCGCGGAGTGGTGAGTGAGATACCCGCGGAGCAGCCTGCGGCTCTCCGCGGGAGCGCGATACGTGACGACGCCCGGTGAGATTCGTTCTCGTCGGGCGTCGTCGTTTTGGTCATGCCGCTGATCGCGGCGGCCGGCTAGGCCGCGCGGAACGCGGACGCCACATCTCGAACAGGGCTACGCCGCTCATCACGAGGAACGTCAGCGCGAGCAGTGCGCCCGACGATCCGTAGACCAGCTTGGCGAAGCCCGCATCGCTGCGCGCGATCCACGGCGCTGCGATGTGCACGAGCACGGCCAGCGTCGCGAGTGAGATCCACGTCGTCTTCGTGCGCGCGCCCAGGCCGCTCAGCATGAATAGGTGCGACAGGATCATCAGATAGACCGGCATGGAGAAGAGATGGAAGTGCGTGACCTCGAGCAGCTTGCGCAGCGCGATCGGATCGCGCGCGGGCGGCTCGAGTGCCGTCGCCGGCATGTCGATGGTCGGTCCTGCGGTCTCGGCGCGCGCGGCCAGGTGGGGTGCGTCGCTGACACCTGCGTAGTACTCGCGGGTGCGGCCGAGGTCTGCGCCTAGCATCTCTTCGCCAAGCCATGCTGTGAACGCCAGCGCCGCCAGCGTGAACGCCAAGAACACCGAGTAGACCAGACGTGCTTGGAACGGCAGCGCGGAAAGGCGGCTGCCCGAACGCCCGAAATCTTTCATCGCGTCGCGAGCACCGCAGCGGGAGTCAGCTTCGCGATCGTCTCGTCGAACAGCGCCGTTGCACGCTGCACGCCGATGCACATCGAGTGCGAGGAGATGGTCGCGCCCGAGACTGCGTCGATGTCTTCGCCTGCACGAAAGTGACTCTGCGCGGAACGGCCGACGAACTGCTTGCGAAAGCGCTCGGCGCGAATGCCGTCGCCATAGGGCTCGCGGTACGCGACTACTTCCACGCGCGTGACGCGTCCGTCGGCGTCGAAGAACGTGGCGAGCGAGATTGGCTCGTGTTGACCCACTTGCTCGTCGAACAGGGCATAGCCGTCGACCTTGCCGTTGCTGAGCGCGATGAAGAACGTGTAGCTCGCCTTCGGCAGCGCACGACCGATGCGACTCTCCACGCGTGCGCGCTGTTCGCTCGTGGGCTCGACGCGCAGATACGTCACGCGCTGCGAGGCGTGGAACTGTTCAGCGAGCAGCTGACGCGGCGTGAAGAAGTCCTCGGCCAGCGCGTGCTGCGGCGCGGCCGTCAGTGTGGCCGTCAGCACCGTGCACACTGTGGTTGCGCAGACCAACCAAGTGAAAATGCTTTTGAACATCGTTATCATCAAGCCCACGAGGTGTTTAATCCCGGACCGTCCCGAGATCAACCAAGATCGACGCGCCAGGCTGCGAATTCTATCGCTAAGTCGATGGAATGAGACAGTTTTCAGAACATCGTGCCGACGCCGAAATCGAGCCGCCCGGTGGCGTCGGAACGGCCGCCTGGACCGGGGCCGTCCGGGTTTGCCCAGACGAAGTCGCCTTTGAAGGCCACAGCGGGGATGGGCCGGTACGTGAGGCCGAACGCCAACTCCGTGATGGCGTACGTGGCGTCGGCTGCCGTGCGCGGCCGGCCGGCGATGCGGAACATGGTGTCGTAGCGCTCGAGTCGCGCGAACGGGAGCAGCGCTTGGTCGCTGTCGCGGGCGAAAGCGCGCAGCACGTCGTACGCCGCTTCCACGTAGCCGCCGAGGATGGCCGAGCCGGGATCGAGACCGAGCGCAGTGCCTTGGGCATTGAATGCGCTGCGCAACGCAGCCGTGTCGCCGATGTGAAAGTAGGCGAACTCGGTCCGTAGCTCGATGCCATGCAGCTTGGCTCGCGCGTCGGCTGCGAAGCCCATGACCGGAACGTCGAGGCTGGCCGGCGCGCCGGAGGCGTCGAACAGCTCCGCATTCGGGCCTGCGTGCCCGTAGTACCCAGACAGCCCGGCGATTACACCGAGCATCGGTTCGTATTCCAGGCGTGCGCTCACGGCCAAGCCGTTGGCGCGCGCTTGTGCGACCTCGCCGTGACCTTCGCGAATGCCTTCGGCAGCGCTGAAGCCCGCGGCATTCAGCCCGCCGCTCAAATAAAGCTGATAGCGAAGACCGTCCAGCGGTGCGCCGAAGAGGCCGACGCCGCCTTCGCGCCAGGTGCTGGGAATGATCACGGTGTCGACGCTCGGCCGCTCGACGCCGTTGAACGACGGCGGCTCATGCCACTGGTTGATGATGCCGATCGGCATCAGGAACACGCCGGCGCGGATACCGAGCCACTCGCCCGCGACTTTGTAGTCGAGGTAGGCTTGCTCGACTTCCACTTCGCCGACGTCGCTCGACGAGGCCACCGCGTGCTCGACCTCGAGCTCGGAGTAGAACCGCAGCTTCGGCGTGAACTCGTGGCCGAGGAAGACGACGAAGCGATGCAGATCGATGGTCGAGTCGCTGGCACCGGGCCCCGTCAGGCGCTCGACGTTGAAGTGCAGCTCGGCGTAGCCGCCGATCGTCGTGCTGGACGCGCGTTGCTCGGGCGCAGCTGTTGGGACGGTTTGCGGCGCGGCAGGCTGCGCTGCTGGGATTGCGGGCGCTGCGTCTGCTGGGACCGGTGACGCCTGCACAGCGGCTGGCACGGCAGCGGGAGCGGGCTCGCTCGGCAGCTCGATCGCGGGTCCGGTGCTTGGCTCGGAAGGCGAGGGCGGCTCGGCATGCGCCAGGCCGGCGGGCGAGAGAAGCAGAAGCAGGACCGGGAATTGTAGAGAACGGAACGAGCTCACGGCCGAACACCTGCGCTGCTGATTGCATTGATATTGATAATCGATTTCAACAGTCGGTTAGATAGCGGGGACCTGACCGTCGGTCAAGCGCCTTCTCAACGTGCCGGCGGTTTGCCGTACGTGTTCTGGACGACGAAGTTCGCCGGGTGCGGCGCGGGGATGCGGATGAATGGCACGCCGCCGACCGGATTCTTCGAGGGCTGAATGCCGCAGCGAGGCCCGCAGGTGAGTGCCTCGTGGAAGTGATAACGCAGCACGATGTCTTCGTTCGGATCGGTGTGCGTGACCAGGATGCGGTTGGTGCGCGCGTTGATCTCGCCGTGTCCGTGCTCGAAGCGCGAGATCGGAACCTTGGTCTTCAGAACGACGCCGCCAGCCACTTCTGCGTAGCGCTCGAACAGCTCCGGCATCGTGGCGAACCAGGGATCGGGGAAGGTCAGCACCACCCACTCGACTGCGTACGCTTCCAGGTACGCCCGTACTTCTGCGGGCGTCTGCTCGCGCTCGAGCCGACGGCGGAAAAGATTGGAGTGAGAATGCTCGAGGTTGCGCAGCACGAAGCCGCCGAGGATCTCGGCGTCGGTCTTCCATGCTAGCTGCTCGCCGACGGCGCTCGTTTGCACGAGGAAGCGACCTTGCCCATCGTCGTGCGCAGTCACCCAACGCGGCAGCTCCCAGAACAGTGGATGATCGGGGATGTGCCAGTAGGTGCCGAAGGGCGGATGGCCCGTGGCGTCGATCGGGGACGGGATTCCGTCGAGCAGTGGCGGCACCTGCGGAAGCAAGTTGGGGAAGTAGCTGAGCGCGTCACCGCTCAGCTTCTGCACGCCAAGCGCAGCTAGCACACAGAGCGCGCCACGTAACGGTGCCGACAGCGTCTTCCATGCGCCCTCGCGCGCGAGCAGCGTCACGAGCTCTCCGGCTGGGATCGTGGCGAAGAACATGGCGGGGCCGATGAAGCGGTAGGGTTGCACCTGCGCGCAGATCTTCGAGTAGCCGCCGAAGATGGTCATCGTGAGCAGAGGCGCCAGTGCAGCGACGAAGGCCAACAGCCGCGGGTCGCGACGCCGTGCGTAGTCGACGAGCACGACCAGGGCCGCGCCGAAGCACAGAAAACGCACGCTGGTGCGCGTGGCGATGATGCCGGTGATGGTCGTATCGAGCAGAACGCCGAAGTAGTCCGCCGGCAGCTGCATCAGGCGCGACTGGCCGAAATAGCCGGAGTCGAGGATGTAGTGCCATTGCGCGAGCGACGCCGCGAGCCAACCGGCGTTGGCCGCGAGCGTGAACAGCACGACGAAGCCGACGCCGGCGTGATCGCGCAAGGAGAGCGTGCGCCGCGCGCGTAGGTAGAGCGCGCCCATCGGGATCACCACGATCAGAAACGTGTACGGATGGATGAGGTGCGCGAGCGCGAGCGTCACGCCGCAGCCGAGCGCGTGGACCAGTCGACGATCGGCGAGATAGCGATGGAATAGCGCGAAAGGTAGCAACGCAAAGTACGACGCGAAGGCGAACGCGAGCGTGCCGACCCACCAGATCCAGTGCACGTAGGAATCGAACAGCCAGAGCCACGAGGCAAGCGCGGTGGCGGTCAGCCTGGCCCAGCGTGTGAGTCCGAACGCGCGCGCCGAGATGAACGTGACCGGCAACACGAGCAGATGGGCGAGCAACACGAACAGGTTGAACGCCACGGCGCGCCGCACGCCGAGCTTCACGAAGAAGTACGTGAGGTACTCCCAGCCTTTGTTGTCGGCGTCGAAGATTACGCCGTTGGGATGGCCGGCGAGCAGGTGCGTGTCGTAGACCCAGGTCTTGCCGGCGGTCTCGAGGCCTTCGAGCACGCGCCAGGTCTGCTCGATGTGCGTGTCGAAGTCGCTGCCCGAGATCGGGCGCTTGCCGAAGATGACGCTCGGGGGATCGAAGTAAGCGGCCGCGGCGCAGTGCGCAACCACGAGCGCGAGCGCTGCCAGTGCGAAGCGCAAGTCACGCCGTCTGCCGGTCGGCGCGGGCACGGGGCTAGGGGACGTGGCGTTCACGAAGCTGAGACGATTGATAGCCCACCGACACGAGCCACGGGAAGCGGGCAGGGGCCGGAACGTGAATTCGAAGCACGTACCCGTTGACGTGCGCACGCGCGTTCTGCTTGCTTGCGGTCAGACATGTCGGACAGACCAGCGAGCGCGGGCGCGTCTCTGCTCACGGGAGTCGCGGTCATCAGCGCATCGTTGATGGCCACGGAGATCGCGCTGACGCGCGTGCTCTCGGTCACGATTTGGTACCACTTCGCGTTCTTCGCGATCTCGGTCGCGCTGCTTGGCACCGGCCTATCGGCGCTCGCGGTGCATGCGTTTCAGGCGCCGCTGCTGCGCGGGTTTTGGCAGGGCTTTTGCGCTGCGTTTGCGCTGCTGCAAGGCCTGGGGACGCTGCTCTTGGCGCTCGCCTTGTCGCACGTCACGCCCGATTGGTTCGGCGGGATGACGGGCGCGTTCACGCTCTTCACATGGAAGCTTGCGCTCGTGTTCCTGTTGGCCGTGCTGCCGTTCGCGTCGGGCGGCTTCGTGCTGGCGTGCGTGATCGCGCGCTTCGGCAGCGACGTGCGGCGCGTGTACTTCGTGGATCTGGCTGGAGCGGGCGTGGGTTGCCTGCTGACGATCCCGTTGCTGTCTGTGCTCGGCGGCCCGGTCAGCCTGTGCGCCTGCGCGGGCATGGCAACTCTGTCCGCGCTCGTGTTCCTGCTGGAGGTGCGCGAGCGCCTTGCCGTGCGTCGCTTGTTCGTGCTCGCCGCGGGTGCGTGTGCGCTGCTGGAGTTGATGCTGGGCGGTGGCTCGGCGCTGGATCTGCGTGCCGCCAAGGGCGTCGATCTCACGCGCACGAAGCCGGAGCTGACGCGCTGGAACTCGTTCTCGCTCGTCCACGTGTTCGGGCAACAGGGGTTCCGCGGCTGGGGGCTCTCGCCACGCTTTCACGGCACGCTGCCCGAGCAGAAGACCTTGGTGATCGACATGAGCGCGCTCACCTCGATTGCGCGTTTCGATGGCGACTTCGACAAGGTCGCCTATGTGCAGAGCGACTTGAGCTCGCTCGTGTACCGCGTCGTGGGCCGCCCGCGCGATGTGTGCGTCGTGGGCGCGGGCGGCGGGAAAGACGTGCTGGCCGCGCTCGTGGCTGGCAGTGGGCACGTGGTCGGCGTCGAGATCAACCCGTTGATCGTGCGCGACGTCATGCGCGGCGCGTATCGCGAATTTTCGGGCGCGCTCTACGATCGCAAGGACGTGGAGATCGTCGAGGGTGACGGCCGCAGCTACCTGCGGGGAACCGAGCGCACGTTCGACGTGATCTTGATCAGCATGGTGGACACGTCAGCTGCAACAGCGGCGGGCGCCTACGCGCTCACGGAGAACGGCCTGTACACGGTGCAGGCGTTCGAACAATTCCTCTCGCGCCTGCGACCGGGAGGCGTGCTCACGGTGTCCACCGTGAGCTTGCCGGGCTTGGCGGTGGGTGCGCGGCTGACGGCGCTGGCGCAAAGGGCGGTGCTCGCGCGCGGCGGCAAGCCGGAGAGCGCGATTGCGGTGGCGCACACGCCATGGTTTGCGCGCCCCGATGCCGAGCTATACGACCTCGTGATCAAACCGGACGGCTTTTCCGAAGCCGAGCTGGCGAAGTGGAAGGCCGCGCTCCACGATCTCGACTTCGCGTCCGGATTCACTCCGCACGACGCAGCTGTTCCGACGCGCACCGAGGACCGTTGGCTGCAAGCGATCGTGCGCGCGCCGTCGCAGGCAGCCCTCGAACAAACGTTCGAATCGTTGCCGCTCGATACCAGCCCGGTTACCGACGACCGTCCGTTCTTCTTCTACCAGAATCGCTTCTCGGACTTCGTCGCGGCGCTCTTGCCTGCGCAAACCACGCACTTGTTCGGCAACGGCCTGCGTGTGCTTGCGAAAGTGCTGGTGATCTCGGCCGTCATGCTCGTGCTGTGCGGCGTGCTGCCGCTGATCTGGTTGCGCCGCTCGGCGAGCGACGCGACAAGGCAACGAGCGGGCCTGGGCTTTGATCTGGCGTACGTCGCGTGCTTGGGTGTTGGCTTCATGTGCATCGAGATCGCGCTCGTGCACCGGGTCACGCTGTTCCTCGGCCAGCCGACCTATACGTTGGTGGCCGTGCTGTTCGTGCTGCTGTGCGGGGGCGGGGCCGGCAGTCGCGTGCTCGCGAGCTCTCTGCGCAGCTCCGAGCGGCGCGGGGCGGGGTTCTTTCTCGTGATCGCAGCGCTGACGGCGCTCTTGCCTGTGACGAGCGGCGCGCTCTTTGCGTCGTTGCACGCGGTCGAGCTCCCGCTGCGCGCGGTGTTTGCGGCGTTGGCGATTGCGCCTCTCGCGTTTCTACTCGGTGCACCGCTTCCCGCGGGCCTCTCCGCCGTGGCTGAGCGCGACGCCACGCGTGTGCCGTGGCTGTGGGGCGTCAATGGCGCGGCCTCGGTCTTCGGCTCGATCTTCGCCACGCTGCTGTCGCTGCACGCAGGCACCCAGGTCACGCTCTTCTGCGGCGCGTTTGCCTATCTCGTGGCTGCGCTGCTTTGGCAGCGGTTTTGGCGCTAGACTCGGCGTCATGACGTCGCCGTCCGCGCTACGTGTCGTGAGTCTCGAGAGTCGCAATGCGATCGAGATGGTGCGCTTGCTCGAGCGCCACGGCTGCATAGCGATCAGCGCGCCCTCGATGCGAGAGATCCCTCTGCGCGACGAGCGTGAGGTACTTGCCTTCGGAGAACGGCTTCTGGCCGGCGAGTGCGACGTGCTGGTGCTGCTCACGGGCGTCGGCCTGCGCACGCTGGTCGATGCGCTCGCCGTGCGTTGGCCGCGCGCGGACGTGCTCGCAGCGCTGTCGAAGACGCGCCTGGTCTGCCGTGGGCCGAAGCCCGTGGCGGTGCTCAAGGCCCTCGGTTTGCGTGCCGTCGCGGTCGCGCCCGAGCCGAACACGTGGCGCGAGCTGCTGGGGGTGATCGATCGCGAAGTGCCCGTGTCGGGACAGCGCGTGTTCGTGCAGGAGTATGGCAAGCCGAGCACGGAGCTGCTCGCGAGCCTGGCCTCACGTGGTGCCACGGTGCAGAGCGTTGCCGTCTACGCGTGGGCGCTGCCGGAGGATCTTGCGCCGCTCGAGGGTGCGATCGACACGCTGTGCGGGCGTCAGGCCGATGTCCTGACGATTACGAGCGGGCGTCAGGTGGAACATCTGCTGGACGTGGCGGAACGACGCGGTCGGCGCGCTCTGCTCTTGTCCGCGCTGCACGAGCGCGTCGTGATTGCATCGATCGGGCCCGTGGCCACCGAGACGCTGGCCGAGCACGGCCTGCCAGCCGACATCGCGCCCGCGCACCCGAAGATGGGACACCTCGTGCTGGCGATCGCGAAAGAAGGTCCGGATGCGCTCGCGAGCAAGCTCGCTCGTGGTGCAGGCGCGGCCGTCAGGTCGGCGTAGTAGGGCGACGCATGCCGAACGCGAGCAGGCTCGCGAGCACGTACAACGCAGCGCCGCAGCCGAGCACCGCGCCGTAGCCGTAGAACAACGAGATCGGCAGCACCGCAATGGTCGCAATCACCGAGGCGAACGCGTTGATGCCGACGCACAGCGCGACCGACCCCGGATAGGCCGAGCGCGCCCACGAAAGGCCCGAAGGCATGGGCAGGCCCATGCAGAAACCGAGCGGCGTGATGCAAGCGATGGTGATCAACACGCGCAGTACAAACGGTTGCGACCACGTCGCCGAGACGATGCTCGTGAGGTTGTAGCTACCGAGCACGAGCACCAGCGCCGCGAGGCTCGCGCCGAGCGTCGCGCGCATGCGTGAGGAGCGTGCAGCGCGCGGTGACCACCATGCGCCGAGCCCGGTCGTGACCAGCAGAGTGGAGAGCACGACACTGAGCCCGTGGGTCTGGTGCCCTAGATACACGGAGAAGCGGGCCAGAAGCCAAACCTCGACGAACAGGTACGCGAGCCCGATAGCCGTGAAATACAGCGGCGCAACCACGAGCGCTGAACCGCGCAGCGCCTGTCGTCTCAAAAGCACGGGCGCGAGCACGAACGCGAGCGACAGCGCGCCGAGCGCGAACAAGATGTCGCGCAGCGTCTTCATGTGCGGCGCACGCATGAAGGTGGACAGGTCGTCGTGGCGAAAGATGTCGAAGAAGAACGGCCGGTCGTCGGTGGTGGGCCGGATGTCGAACGGATAGGCGTCGGTGAACGGACCCGATTCGCCGAGCTGCACCTGCTCGAAGAAGCGGGTGAAGGTCGGGTTGCTTGGACCGAACGGTGTGTAGGCGATTTCGACGGGCTTGTGAAACGGCAGCTCGTAGAGCTTCGCGAAGAACACGTCGACGCCGCGGAAGGCGGTGGGACTGAGGCAGCGCAACAGCTCGTTGGTCTCATCCTGTGGAAACGCGGTGCGACGTACCATCACGCCGTAGAGCACGCCGTCGTGCACGACGCTGATCTGCAGCTGAGGAGCGGTTGCGCCCATGCTGCGCAGGGCCGATGCAGCGGTGTTGGCGAGACGCAGCGCTTCGGGCTCGCCGAAACGAATGATCGCGAGCACGCCAGTCGGCGTCAGGCTCTGCAAATAGTCGCGAAACGCTTCCACCGTATAGAGATGGTTTTCGCTGAGCGTGAGTGAGCCCGAGGCAAGGTTTTGCTTGGTGTCCGTGCCGCTCAGCTGAATCAAGTCGTAGCTGCCGGCGCGTGTGCCGTGCGCGAAGCTGCGCCCGTCCTGCACGTGGAAGGTCACAGCGGGGTTCTGCGGCGCGTGACCGAGGAACGCCGAGAATGGGCCGCGAATGGCAGCGACTGTGCGCGGGTTGATATCCACCACGTCGACGTGCGTGGCCTCGTGATACAGCGCGCACAGCAGATCGGGGCCGCCGCCGAGTCCGATCACGAGCACGCGCGGCCGCGGCCGGAAGTAGCCTGCGCTGTAGATCGTGTCGCTGCACAGATGCGCGACTTCGCTGATCGGTGCGCCTGCCGCTGGCGGCTGCGGGGCGGAGCGTGTGCGCCCGTCCCAGTGCACGAGCGTGGAGCCTGCGCTGGAGTCCTGCGCATAGAACATGAACGGGTAGGGGTTCGCGTAGCCCGGCACGTTCTGAAACTCGAAGATCTCGATGCGACCGACGGCGCTCGACGCGTCGTGCCGACGGATCATCCGAATGCCGTGGCTCTTGGCGTACGCGGAGATCGCCGACACTTGTCCGAGCGGTGCCGGTTCGGGGGCGAGCGGGAATACGGCCTCGGCGAAGATGAAGCCGGCAATCACCAGCGGTAGCGCGAGCGCGTGAACGATCACGCTCGGTGCCGACCACGACGTTTCCGCGCCGCGCACGTAGGCCCACGCCGCGAGCCAGGCGACGCCGGCGAGCACCGCCAGTAGGTGTTGCTCGTCGAGCGGACCGAGCAGCAAGATCGGCACGAAGCAGCCGAGGCCGGAGCCGATCAGGTTGGCAGCATACGCGCGTGGCAGCGTCGAGCCGGCCGCCGACAACACGAGCGTGACCACGAAGCCGATCGCGAGAAACGGCAGTGTCACGAGCGCGGCGCTCAGAAACGTGAGCGCATCGACCGCGTGCAGCGACGACGTGATCCGCAGAAAGCACGCAAACGACAGCACCACGGAGTAGACCGCGCCGATGCTCGACCACGCGAGCGCGCTTTTCAACCGTTCGCGGTCGAGCAGGCGTGGCCAGACCGCGACGAGCGTGCCGGCGATTCCAAAGCCGAGCAGTGCTACGCCGAGCACGGCGTAGAGCAGCAGCGTGTGCACGCTGTACGAGAGGATGCGCGTGACGAGCACCTCGAGCGCGAGCGCCACCACGCTGAACAGTGCCAGCGGCAAGACTGCGGCCGTCTGCGTTCGCGCTTCGGTCATGAGCCGGCGCGCTGCAGCCGCGAGGTGGCGAGCGGGAGGAGCACGTAGCAGAGTGCGCCGAACGCGAGCGTCGTGTTGACGCCGAACACCATCGAGGTGCCGAGCGCGAGCCCACTCGCGCAGACACCGCACGCGCCATTGATGCCCCACAGCCACGGACCGAGTGCCGAGCCTTCGTGACTGTCCCGCGCCTTGCCGCCGACAGCGGCAGCGAGCACGCGCGTCTCCATGCTCTCGACCAAGCGCAGGCCGACCGGGAACCCCAGGCCCATGCCGAAGGCCGGCGGCGCCATCAGCAGCAAGCTACAGATCACCCGCGTCAGCGTGCCGGAGGCCTCGAAGGCGTGCATGGTCGCTGGCAGCGCGGCGCCGCTCACGCCGATCAGCGCGGCCGCGATCCACGGATAGAACGTCGTCAGCTTGCTGCGTTCCAGCTGCATGCGACCGCTCGCCATGCTGCCTACGCCGGTGAAGAAGATGATGCCCGCGAGCAGCACCGCCAGCGCGAGCGTCGGCCTGCCGAGAAACACGTTGAGCCGCGACAATAGGCCCATCTCCACGTACATGAAGCCGAGGCCGATCAGTGCGAAGTAGCCGCACGCCGCGATCACGTTGCCGCGCCCGAGCGCAGGGAAGTCGCGCCTGCGCAGGCTCATCGGCAGGAGTACGGTCAGGAGTGTCAGCAGCACGCTCACGAGCGTCGCGTACACGAGCGTCTGGGTGGCCTGCAGGTTGCCGAGAAAGCTCAGGTCCATCTGATCGACGCTGGTGCGGTCCATCAGCCAGGTGCTCGGCTTGAGCATCGAGAAGAAGAATGGGCGCGCGTCGGTGGGCGGTGTCAGATCGAGCTTTTGGTTGGCGGTCCAGGTCCAGAGCGCGTCGCGCGTGCGTTGCATGACCAGCTGGCGCAGTACCGGATGCGCCGGCACCTTGCGCGGCGTGAGGATCATGTTGAAGCCCATGCGCACCGCTTCGACCTGTACGCGATCGATGTCAGCCCCCGAGAACGGATTGCGCGCCACGAGCAGCGTTGCGACCTGCTCGTTCTGCAGCAGCACCAGGTGGTGCAGCGGTTGCGTCGCGCCCATCGACCATAGCGTCTCGATCGCCAGCGCGACCATGCGCGCGGTCTCACCCGGCGAGCTCACCAGGTACCAGCGCGACACGGTGAAGATCCCGTCCGGCGCGAGTCGATTGATGAAGATGCGCCACGCTTCGCGCGTGTACAGGCCGTTCTCGGACAACGAATACGCGCCCGCGCCGGTCGAGGCCCAGGTGTCGATCAGCGACATCGTCAGCACTTCGTAGTGATGTGTGTCGCGCGCCATGAAGGAGCGTGCTTCGTCGGTCTTCAACTCCACGCCGGGCAGGCTCGCGATGCCCGAGAAGTCGCGCATGCGTCCCCGGTGCAGGCCCACGATCAAGTCGTTGATCTCCACGCCGATCACCGGCTTGTGGCCGACGCGCATGGCCTCGAGCACGTCGCGGCCGCCGCCCACACCGATCACTGCGGCAGGGCCGCTCGGTCGCAAGCGGTGCGCGAACGCTGTGATGTCCCAGTCGAGGTAGCTGTGCGCGTCGAGCGAGCTGCCCAGGCGCGTCATGACCGTGCCCGCGGCGCCATCGATCAAGAGCGCGCGCTGCTCGATCGGCAGCTGCATCTCGGGTGGCGTGTTGCGTCCTTTGGCCCAGAACACCGGCGGCTTCACGCCGCCTTGGTCCACTGTGATCCGCGAATACGTATTCCAGCCCAAGTACGAGAACCACTCGGGCACTTCGCGGATGCCTTTTACCCAGGCAGGTCGGAACGGGGGATACGCCGCGCTGGCGTTGCCACTGGCCAACAGGCACAGCACGAGCGCGCTGAGCATCGGCAAGAGGGCGCCGCGCGCCCGGCCCGTGTTGGCGATCGCAAAGGCGGTGCCGGCCAGCGCACCGATCGCGCTCGCGAACAGCGCCGCGCTCGGCGCATCGACGTGCGCCAACAGCGGAAGCATCGACAAGCAGCCAACGGCGGCGCCGATCAGATCGACACCATAGGCCACGCTGGCGGGCAAACCGGCACGCGTCAGCGCGAGCGTGAGCGTGATGCCCGCGAGAATGAAAGGCAGGGCCAGCGTTGCGCCGCAGCCGAGCAACGCGAAGAAGCTCATCAAGTCGCTCACCGGTGCGAGCGGAATCGACAGCGTGAAGCCCACGCAGATCGGGGCGACCAGCGCGAAACCCAAGGCGGACTGCGTGAGCCGCGCGGCGATCTGCTCGCGCGTGAACAGGGCCGGAGCCACGAAGACGAACACGGCCCCCGCGGTCATGCCCAGCATGCCGAGCGAGATCACGAAGAACGCCAGGTGGTACCAGGCGCTGACGCTGGTGATGCGCGTGAGCAGCACCTCCAGCATCAAGGTCGCCATGGCGATAAGAAAGATGCCGATGTACGTGAGCGCGCGTGGCATTCGGGCAGACAGACTACCTCAAACGAGCCCGGGTCGGCTGGAATCCCGAGTGTTTCCGCTGGGTCGCTGCCTGCGCAGTCGACGGACCCCGGGGGGTTCATGATATCGAGGGGCTAGAGAACCCGCGTTTGGGGACCACACGTTGCGCAAACGCGTTGCATTACCGCTTTCCCTCGTGATTGCCCTCGCCGCCGGTTTCATGCTGCGCGCGCCCCTGCTCGACGCGGGCTTCTTCGCCGACGACTTCGATCATCACGCGATGCAGGTCGGCGCGTACCCGGTCCCGCGCTCGCGCTTCGACATGTTCAACTTCGGCGACGGCTCGTCGACCGAGACGCGCCGGCTGATCGACAGCGGACATTTTCCCTGGTGGAGCGATCCACACGTGCACCTGGCGATGTTGCGTCCTTTGTGCAGCGCGCTGATCGCGTTCGACTTTGCAGCGTTTGGCTTGTCGGCGCGCTATTTCCACTGGCATTCGTTTCTGTGGTGGGCGCTGCTCGTGATCGCCGTGGCCCTCGTGCTGTGGGAAGCCATGCCGCCGCCAATGGCGGCACTCGCCACGCTGCTCTTCGCGCTCGAAGAGGGTCACAGCTTGCCGCTCGGTTGGCTCGCGAACCGCAGCACGCTCGTCGCCACGGCGTTCGGGTTCCTCGCGTTGTATGCGCACATGCTGTGGCGCAAGCGAGCAGGGCGGGTCGCCAGAGCCCTGTCGATCGTGTTCATCGTGCTCGCGGCCAGCGCCGGCGAGTACGCCTTCAGCGCCTTCGCATATTTCGCTGCGTACGAGCTATCTGCCACGCGTGGGCCCGATGCGTGGCGAGCGCGCGCGCGGGGTCTTGCGCCGGTCGTCGTGACTGCGCTGATCTACCTCGGCGTGCGCAGCGCCCTCGGCTACGGCATTGTCGGCTCAGGCTTCTATTTGAGCCCAACCGCCGCACCACTCGCCTTCGTCGCTGCGTTGCTGTGGCGCATTCCCGTGCTCGTTGCCGAGCTCGCGTTCGGGGTGCCGGCCGATTGGTACACCGGTGGCAGTCCCTGGCGCGACTACATCCTGCAGCTGCAACTGTTCCCAGCGCGTATCTGGTTGGCGTTCCCGGATTGGCGCGTGTGGCACGTCGCGATCGGCGTGTGCGCATTGACCATCGTGTTGCTCTGCCTGCGTCGCTTTCGCGCGATCTTCGGTGACGCGCTGGCCCAGTCGTTCTCGTGGTTGCTCTGGGGCGCGCTGCTCTCGCTGATTCCCGTTGCCGGCGGCATGGTCTCGGCGCGCTTGACTGTCGCCGCTGCGCTCGGCTTCGACGCTGCGATTGCAGCGCTGCTGTTCGCGCTCTTTCTCGGCGTTTCCAAGCGACCGTCGTGGCTCGGTCGCAGTGTCTGTTTGGTGCTGTGCGCTGTCTTGCTCTGGATCCACGTGGATGCTGCGAGCGAGCGCGACCGCGCTGAGGCGGCCTGGCAGCGCTACCGTTCCGAGCTGGAGAATACCTGGGTGCTGCGGGCCGAGCTCGATGAGGCACGCATCGCGCAACAGCACGTGATGGTGATCGCGTCGCAGGATCTCACGAGCGCGTGGTACCTGCCGTACGTGCGGCGCATGGCGCAGCGGCCCATGCCCAAGTCATACTTGTTGCTCAGTGGCGCGGCGCAGCCCCAGGATCTCGTGCGCGTCGCCGACAACGCCATCGAGCTCGTCGTGCTCACGAGCGACGTCGCCATGATGGCCGTCGGCGGGAACTATCGACCTGCCAACGAGCCCTTCCACGTGGGTGACGTGCTCCGCGTAGACGGTGTGCGCGTCGACGTCCTGCGCGTGCTGTTCGGCCAGCCGCAGGCAGTGCGCTTCACGTTCCCCGCCTCGGTCGACGATCCGCGGTACTGGTTCTTGTACCCCGGCGAGCGAGGTCTGCGTCGCGTGGTCATGCCCAAGGTCGGCGAACGTCTCCGCCTGCGCCGCCCGATGTATCCCTCCGAGGAGGCGTTGCAGGCCCAGGAATACGATCGTCAGCTGGAACGAACCCGCGTGCAAGTCACGCCGAACTGATCACCAACACCGTGAGCTCGGAGGGCGCAAACAGTCGCACCGGCGGTCCCCAGAACCCGGCGCCGCGGCTAACGTAGATCTGGGACTGCCCCACCCGGTAGTGGCCCGCCACGAAGCGGGTCGATAGCAGCACCAGATAGCCGAACGGCCAGATCTGGCCACCGTGTGTATGCCCGGAGATCTGCAGCGTCACCTGCCGCGCCAGCGCGCGCGTGAAGCTGCGCGGATCGTGCGCGAGTAGGATGCAGGCGAGCCCACTCGGCGTGCCGCGCAGGGCCGCGTCGACGTCGTCACCGCGCCCGCCGCTGCGCCTGCCCGTCGGATCGTCTACGCCCGCGAGCACGAAGCTCTGCCCTTGGTGCTCGATCACCACGTGGGAGTTGTGCAGCACCTTCATGCCCAGCGTCTCGACGTGCGAGAGCCAACGTCGCGCGCCTGAGTAGTGGTCGTGGTTGCCAGGCACGAAGAACACGCCATCGCGCGCCGCGAGCTTGGAGAAGGGCGCCACGTCGTCCGCGAGATGCTCGACGCTGCCATCGACGAGATCTCCCGTGACCGCAATCAGGTCCGGCTTAGCGGCCGCGGTCATGTCCACGATCCGCTGCGCGAATTCTTTGTGCAGCGTGGCACCGATGTGGATGTCGGTGAGCTGTACGATCCGGTAGCCATCGAGCCCGCGCGGCCAACGTGGTAACTGCAGCTGGACTTCGCGCAACACCGGCCCGCGCTGCGCATTCCAGGCGCCCACGAGCAGCAGCGCGACCGTTCCAGCCAGCACCGCCTCGGCCTCGATGCGTGCAGCCGCAAGGCCGCGGGCGCCAACCAATGCGCGCAGTGTGTCAGCTGCACCAAAGCCGAGCAGCAAGTAGAAGCACGCGCCCAGCCACACGAACGCCGGCCACACGACGAAGCGCGAGATGCGGGGCGGTTGCATGCGTTCGATGATCGGATACGCAAACAGTAGGACCATCGCGAGCCCAATCGCCCAACTGCCTGCGCTCTCCAGCGCTCGCGGCCAGACCGGATCGTGCACCAAGCGCAGCCACAGATAGCGATGCGCCGAGCCCACGATCCCCAACGCGATCGTCACGCCCAGCGAGATGCCAGCAATTCGCTTCGCCAAGCTGCGGCGCTTCGGCGGCTCCGGTACGGCGGTCGCGAGGTCGAGCTCGGGCATGGCCTTGGAAATGGTCGAGTGGATCGGCTGTTCGTTACAAGGTCGTCGCACCACAAAGCAAAACGCCGGACCCAGAGGATCCGGCGTTCTGCCGTTTCACCGAAACACGTGAGCGGGTGTGCTCACATGTCCATGTCTGGCATGCCGCCGCCGTGCGAGTGACCGCCGCCGCCGCCCTTGCCGTCCTTGGGCTTCTCGGCAATCAGCGCTTCGGTCGTGAGCATGAGGCTCGCCACCGAGGACGCGTTCTGCAGAGCGCAGCGCACGACCTTCGCCGGGTCGATCACGCCAGCCTTGACCAAGTCGCAGTACTCGTCGGTCGCAGCGTTGTAACCGAACGCGCCCTTGGCATCGCGCACCTTCTCGATGACGATGGCGCCTTCGACGCCGGCGTTCGCCGAGATCTGACGCAGCGGCGCTTCGATCGCGTGACGGAGCACGGTGATGCCCGCCTTCTGATCTTCCGGCACCTTGAGGGCGTCGAGCACGGACTGGCAGCGCAACAGCGCCACGCCGCCGCCAGGCACGATGCCTTCTTCGATGGCCGCGCGCGTCGCGTTGAGCGCGTCTTCCACGCGCGCCTTCTTCTCTTTCATCTCGACTTCGGTCGCCGCGCCGACGTGAATCACCGCCACGCCGCCCACGAGCTTCGCGAGACGCTCCTGGAGCTTCTCCTTGTCGTAGTCGCTGGTGGTCTCTTCGATCTGCTTGCGGATCGCGTCGATGCGGCCCTTGATCTCGGGCTTGTTGCCGGCGCCGTCGACGATCGTCGTGTTGTCCTTGTCGACCGTGATGCGCTTGGCCTTGCCGAGATCGGCGACCGTGATGTTCTCCAGCTTGATGCCGAGATCTTCGCTGACGACCTTCGCGCCCGTGAGGACCGCGATGTCCTTCAGCATCTCCTTGCGCCGATCGCCGAAGCCCGGGGCCTTCACGGCCAGGACCTGGACGGTGCCGCGGAGCTTGTTCACGACCAGCGTCGCGAGCGCCTCACCGTCGATGTCCTCGGCGATGATGACGACCGGCTTGCCCTGCTGGACGACCTT
>JADGRF010000102.1 GCA_017881055.1 Sandaracinaceae bacterium | reverse complement strand
TGCGGCGCAAGCGCTTGGGCGGGATGCTCAGCTACTACCACCGCGCAGCGGCGTGATGCACGCCGGACGCCGACGCCACGACGCGCTCGATCCGTCGCGCTGTGCACCCGGTCGGAGTGTTGGATCCCGCGGTCGATGACGCCGACGCTGAGCCGCGCGATGTGCGCCGCGCGGCAGCCGCGGGTGCTTGCGCCGCCGTCGCGACTGGCGCCGTCACTGCTGCATTGTCGCAGCACCTGGCTGAAAACGCGCCCTCCGCCAGCAATCCAAGCGCCGGCGAGTACACGGGGCTTCCGACGCTCGAGTTTTCGTACCATACGGCGTCGTGCCGCCTATGAGCACGCAACGGCCAACAGCCCGCCCAAGAGCACTCGCTCAGGGGAAGTGCGTCAGCACTTCGCTGCAGGGCACGTCGCCTGCGAGACGCATCGCGGTGAAGGGAATGTGGTCCGACTTGGGCACGATGCTGATCGTCCCGCTGTTCAGCAGCGGGTTGTCGGACCCGAAGATGAGGCCGTCCGCGGAGACGGTGCCGGTCCCTTCGAGCGTGTCCACGTCTGTCAACGTCGACACGAACTTGGCCTTGACCGTGACACCGATGTAGCCGTTCAGCGACAGCGTCCCCCCGAGGCTGGTCGGAAGGGTGACGCCAGGATGCGAGTCCATGTCGGCGTCGACCGGCTTGCCGGACGCGTCGATCCCACTGAGCAGCGTGATGTCTGGGATCGGCACGGCGTCGCCGACGACGACCAACGGATCGGGCTGAGAGGTCTCGGTCTTGAGCGTGGCGATGACCGCGGGTGGAAACGTGACCACCAGCGTCTTGGGGTTGGGCGTCGTCACCGAGGTCAGCTTGCAGATCTCGTACGTGCCATTGAGCGTATCCCCTGACTTCTTGTAGACCAGCCGGAAGACCAGCTCGAGATTCGCGTCGGTGGCGCCGATGATCGGACCGGACTCCGTGGCCTCTGCGGTCACGTCCGAGATCCAGGTGCCTGACAGATCGATCACGGCTGAAGCGCCCGAATCGGCGCTCGTGCTCGCATCGTGCCCGGGGGGAATGCTCGCGTCTTTCGCCGCCGTGCCGCTGCCGCCAGCGCTGGTGCCACCACTACCCGCCGTCGCCGCATCTCGTGCTGACGCGCCGCCACCGCCTTTGCGATCGGACGCAGCGCCGGCACCACTGCAACCCTGCAGGATCGTGAGCGCAACTGCGATTGAGATTGCCTTCATTGGTGGTCAGGCACCGAAGCGGCGTTTGCGCGCTCGAAACTGTTCCGCAACTCGCTCCAGCAGTGGGAAGTCGAAGTCCGGGAAGTACTGCTCGACGAAGAAGATCTCGCTGTATGCAGTCTGCCAGGGCATGAAGCCTGACATACGCTGCTCACCCGACGAGCGAATCACGACGTCTGGGTCGGGATACAGCTGACCGCTCGTGTCGAGGAAATCCTCGATGCGTAGCTCGCTCTCGGGTGTGCCTTGGCGCAGCGCGCTGAGCATGCGCGTGGTCGCGCGCGTCAGCTCGTCGCGTCCGCCGTAGTCGAACGCCATGTTGAAGAGCCGGCTCTCGTTGTTGACCGTCGCTTCTTCCACATGCCGAATCGCGTTGAGGACTTCCGGATCGATGCGGTCCTTGCGACCGAGGTGGACGATGCGACCGTCGTGACGCTGCGCCAGATCCAGCAGACGGTTCATCAAGAAGTACACCGCGAGCGCCATGAGGTGGCGCACCTCGTGGATCTCGCGGTTCCAGTTCTCGGTCGAGAACCCCCAGATCGTCACCGTGTGAACGCCCGCCGCAGCGAGCTGGTCCACCAGCTTGGGCAGCGTCTCCAAGAGGCCCTTGTCGTGCCCCGCTTCGACCGGCAACGAGCGCTGGGCTGCCCAGCGCCGGTTGCCGTCCGGGATGATCGCAAGGTGGTTGATACCGTACTTCTCGGGCCAACCGAGCGCGTCCGGAGCTTCGCTGCGCACCCTCTGCGTATCGGCGTTGCTCATCGTGCACATCGACTACGGCCCGTACGACGGTCGAAAGTAATCATGCTGAGTTATGAGGCGTCAAGCACACCGCCGCGACGGGTCCAGCCGGGCACCCCGGATATGCATTTGGTGACGCGTCCTAGGCCTGGGCACACACCTCGGGCGTCGAGCATCGACCGACGCGGGCCCAGACCTGGTAGATTGGCCGAAGCGTGGCAGTGAAAACAATCTTGTTTGATTTCGATGGGACGCTGGTCGACACGTTCGCCGCAGCGCTCGAGATCGGCAATCGGCTGGCGCCAGAATTCGGCTATCGCCCGGTGCGCAGCGACGAGGTGGACGCGCTGCGCGCCTTGTCGTACCGGGCGATCGGAGACAGCCTCGGTGTCGCATGGCACAAGCTGCCGGCCATCGCGACCCGCATGCGCAACGAGATGGCGGCCCATCTCGAGCAACTCCAGCTCATCGAGGAGATCCCCCCGGTGCTGACGGAGCTGCGCACCCGGGGGCTGCAGCTGGGCATTCTCACCTCCAACACCCATGCGAACGTCGAGCGCTTTCTGGCGACGCGCGGCATCGACGACTTCGCGTTCATCGATACGTCGTCGAGCGTGTGGGGCAAGCGCCGTCGCTTGAAGGCGCTGCTCAAACGCCATCGTCTGTTGCTCGACGAGGTCGCCTATGTCGGCGACGAAGTTCGGGACATCGAGGCCACGCAGGCGCTCGGCATGCACATGGTCGCCGTGGCCTGGGGCTTCAGCAAGAAGGAGCTCCTGGCATCTCACTCACCGACGCATCTGATCGAACATCCGCGTCAACTCCTGGAAGTCTTCCCTGGTTGAGCCGAGGCCAAGCCCTTGAATTTCGTAGTACGAGCGCGCGACGTCCACAGAACCTACGGCCACGGCGCGACTGCCGTGAACGCGGTACGCGGCGTCTCCGTCAGCGTTGCGCGCGGCGAGCTGGTGGCCGTGGTCGGCCCGTCGGGCTCGGGCAAGTCCACCCTGCTGCACCTACTCGCCACCCTGGATCGACCCGACTCGGGCGAGATCTGGATCGGCGACACCAAGGTCTCCGAGCTCGACGACACGGGGCGTACGCAGCTGCGCCGGACCAAGATCGGCCTCGTGTTTCAGTTCTTCAATCTGCTGCCGCTGTTGAGCGCGCGCGAGAACGTCGCGTTGCCGCTGTTCTTGGCGGGTGTCCGCTTGGCGGACGCAGAGGCGAGAGCGGACGAGCTGCTCGCGAGCGTAGGGCTCGCCGCACGTGCCGAGCACAAGCCAGACGCCATGAGCGGCGGCGAGATGCAGCGGGTTGCCGTCGCGCGCGCGCTCGCGCCACGTCCGCTCGTGCTGCTCGCGGACGAGCCCACGGGCAACCTCGATTCGGCGTCCAGCGAGAGCGTGCTGTCGCTGCTGCGAAGCACGACACAAGATAGCGGCTGTGCCGTCGTGATGGTCACCCACGATCCGCGCGCGGCTGCGGTCGCGGACCGCGTGCTCGAGTTCAAAGATGGCAAGATCTCGGGCGACTGCGCCGACTGAGTCCGACGTTCACTCGTACTGAAGGGCGTCCACGACCTCGAGGCGCGCCGTCCAGCGCATCGGCCACCAGGCTGCGACCCACGCCACGAGCAGTGCCACGACGAAGGTCTCGGCCATCACCCAGCCCGACAGGTGCAACGTGATCCGCCAGCCGATCTGTAAGCGCAGAGCTTCGATCACCATGTACGCTGACAGGCAGCTGCCCAGCAGCACACCCAGCAGCGCCGCGGTGCAAGCGATCAAGACCGCCTCCGTGAGCACCATGCGATCGAGCTGATGGCGCGCGGCGCCGAGCGCTTTGAGCACGCCGATCTCGCGGCGACGGTCGAGCACACCGACGAGCAGCGCATTGATGATGCCCAGGATCGCCACCACGACCGCCACCAGCTCGGTCGCGCGCGAGAGCATCATCGACCGGTCGACGAGCCCTACGAGCTCGTGCCGGTAGTCGGAGCCGCCCAACGCCAGAAGACCGTACTGTTCGCCCCAACGCGTAGCAATCTGCTGCCGCGCGGCCTCAGCCGGTGCGCGGTCGGACAGGTAGACGCTGTACAGATCGACGAGCGGATCGCGCCAGATCCGCGTGTAGGTGGCCCGCGTCGTGAACAAGATCCCCACATCGGACCGGTAGTCCGTGTACACGAGCACGATGCGGAAGCGTCGCGGGCCGTCGGGAGTCGGCAGCGTCAGCTGATCGCCCATGCCCACGTGGAAGTTCCGCACGAAGGTCTCGCTGGCGGCCAATCCGGTGCCAGCCTCGAGCTGCGGGAGCGCGCTGGCCAGCTCACCGTCCACGACCGCCAGCTCGTTGTAGCGGCGATAGCCCTCGAAGTCCTCCGACATGAGATAGAACGGCTCGTTGCGAAAGCTCTGCTGCACCATGCGGAACGCCTGCACGAACTCCACGTTCGGCAGCGCCTGCAGCTGCTCACGTAGTGCTGCTGGCAGCGGCCGCTCGAACTTTGCGTGCACCTCGGTGCCTGCAAACACGAAGACGTCCGCGCGAAACGAGCGGCCGAGCCACGCGTCAGTGCTGCCCTTGAGCGAGTCGATCAGCGCATCGACGTTGACGACGTTCGCGAGCGCCATACCCAGGGCCGCGATCGCGACCGCATTGCGGCCGCGGTTGCGCGCGAAGCTGACGGCTCCGAGCAGGACCGATGGCCCCAAGCGCTTGGCGTGGCGCTGCGCGAAGCTTCCGACCACGGCCGCGAGCACGGGAGCGAGGAACGCTGCGCCGAACGACAACAGACCCGCGACCACGTACGCGAGCGCGCTCGTCTGCCACACATGGGCGCTCCATGCGACGAGCGCTGCGACCAACAACGTGCACAGCGTGGCGACCAGCGCGACCTTGGGCGAGGAGAACGCGACGTCGCTCGTCGCGATCGTGCCGCTCATGGCGGAGACGGGGTCGATGGACGCGGCTCGGCGTGCGGGCAAGAACGCAGCGACCACGGCTGCCGTCACGCCGAGCCCAGCGGCGATCCACACGTCGCGCGACGTGACGAGCACCGTGGCCACCTTGACCGGCAGGTACAGCGCCGACACCGTGTTGGCGACCGTGCCGAGCGCGACGTGCGCCAAGAACAGACCGAAACCGAGGCCGAGCAGTGCACCGACCAAGCCCATCAGCAAGCCTTCGCCGACGAAGAGCGCGATCACCTGCGCACGCGAGGTGCCCAGCGCGCGCAGGATGCCTATCTCCTTGCGCCGCTGCGCGACTGCGATCGCCAGCGAGTTGTAGACGATGAAACCGCCGACGAAGAGCGCGACCACCGACGCGAGTGAGAGCGCCAGCTGGAAACCACCCAACAAGCGCTCTGCCTCTCCGGAGCGCTGCCGTGGGCGCGTAACGGCCGCCTTGCCGCGCAGCGCGCGTTGCAAGTGGCTCTCCAGCTCGGCGATGTCCGCACTCGGCTCCGGGATGATGTCCATCCGGTCGAAACGCTTGCCGCGACCGAAGGCCAACTGGGCAGCGTAGACGTCCATCAGGAGCAGGTCACCACCGTAGACTGTCGCCGGTCCACGGGGCTCGAGCGTGCCGTGAATCGCAAACTCTTTGCGCCCCTGCACGGTGTCGAGCAGGAGCTTGTCGCCCACCGTCAGCCCAGCGAGCTTCGCGTACTCGGGGGTGATCAGCACGCCGGAGGGATCATTGAGAAACGCCATCGCATCGTCGAGGTGCGCGTCCTGGGCAGTGACGTCGTAGCCGCGAGCGCTCGGATCGGAGAGCGTGTCGAGGGCCAGCACCGCGAGCTGTCGATGCGCGCGCACGTCGCGCACCGTCGTCTCGATGATCGGCACCGCGGCGGCGACTCCGGCCACGCTGCGAACCAGCTCGAGGGCGTCCTCCGAGACCCCGACACCGCTGCCGACGCTCAGCTGAGTCTTGCCCGAGATCCCGGTGACGCTCTTGCGCACGGCGCCGATCACCGAGGCGTTGACCACCTCGACCGCAAAGATCACCGCGACGCCGAGCACGATGCCGACGACGGTCAGCAACGAGCGACCGCGATCCACCTGCAGGTGGCGCAGCGACACGAGGCGCACGAGGTGGCGCACGGTCAGAAAGGGCTCGCGCCGCGAAGCGTCGCGAGCGTCGGTAATTCATGCATGAGCCGCACGAGCACCGGGTCGTGTAGCCACGCGATCAGCGTCGTGAAGACGATGGAACCGACGATCGCGCCCTTGGGCAGCTCGCCCGGCTCGAGCGCGACCTTACCTTGCAGCAGCGACTTGAAGGGCAGTGTCGAGGTGCGCGCATGGAAGGCCGCGAACGCAGCGCCGTAGTGTCGGGCGAGTGCACGATTTTCGAACGCGATCACGCCGACCACGTTGTACAGCTCCATCAGCACGAAGTAGAGCACGCCCAGGGCGCTACCAAACACCAGCATGTGTCCGAACAGCAGACAAAACACCGACCAGTACAGCGGATGTCGCGTGATCTTGTAGAAACCGTTCGTCTGCAGGCCCCGGTCCGGTGCGGGCTCGATCAGACCCCAAAACGACCACCCCAGCTGCATGCACGCCGACAGGAAGAACACGCCCAAGCCTTCGATCGCGTACATGAGCGGCCGGAACCAGACGTACTCGCGGAGGTTCCAGAGCAGCGCAGTCTCGGCTGAGTGCTGCGCGAGATGCGCGAACGACAGACTGAACAGCAGGATCGTCCCGACGTTGTAGCCGATTCTGTACGCCCGGAAGCCGATCGCCGGTTCGATGCGCCCCTTGATGGCAGGGCGAGGCCAGAAGCTGGACCACGCGGCAAACGCGAGCACGTGAAGCGTGAGCAAGAGGTATGGTGACGCTGGCATGCGGCCACATTTGAACACGCTCCTAGCAAGTCGCGCCAGCTGACTCGACGCCCGCGAGACCGCCGCATGGACTCCCCTGCGTCGCAAGTTGCACAGGCCGGCA
Source organism: Sandaracinaceae bacterium (assembly GCA_017881055.1). GTDB lineage: Bacteria > Myxococcota_A > Polyangia > Polyangiales > JAFGIB01 > JADGRF01. The sequence goes on along the minus strand of JADGRF010000102.1, from coordinate 1,465 downwards.
AAGTCGGAGACGAAGCTCTCGACATTGGCTCCTCGAAGCCGAGCGCCGCGTCTCAATGGCGCAGCAAACGGAAGCGCGTCAGTCAACTCGGCGTAGCCGCAGAGTCCCCTCCGTGAAGTCCGTGACTTGCAAAGTACCCCTGTTCGGGGTATCATGTCTCTGATGAAGACGCGCGTGGACATCTTGCCCGCGACTTTGAAGCGCCTGCACACGTTGGGGCCGGCCGTGGCGACTAGCTTGTTGAAATGGACGGCCGACGTTCAAGATCTCGGGCTCGCGACCGCGCAGAAGATCCCCGCACATGAGGATCGAGCGACCTTTGGAAAACCCGGTGAGCGTTCGGTCAAACTGACCGATGACCGCGTAGTCGCGGGTGTGGTCGTCATCCACGAAATCAACCGACTCGGGAGCAATTGATCATGGCAAAGAAACAAAAGGCTGTACCCGCGATGGCTGCGCTCGAGGCGATGGCTGGCAAGCTCACGATGGGCAAGCTGCTGTGGGCAATCCGCGAGGGAGGCCATCAAACGCAGGATGCCTTTGCCGCCAAGCTGGGCGTCTCCAAAGCTCACCTATGCGACATTGAAAATGGGCGGCGCAACGTGAGCCCCGAGCGAGCCATCAAGTGGGCCAAGCTACTTGGACACTCGGAGTCCCAGTTCGTGAAGCTCGCGCTTCAAAGTGCTCTTGATGCCAAGGGGATCAAGCTTCTGGTCGAGATCAAGGCGGCGTAGTTCTCGGACCGGAACGAGCATCGCCTCAGGGCACAACGAGCCAGTGACGCATGGAGGCCGCTGTGAAAGCAAGCAGCTCCGCAGCCGCTGCATCGACCAGCTCACTCTCGAGGGGACTTTCCATGTACGACTACGTGATCGCGGCGCCGGTTCGGCCGGCTGCGTGTTGGCTCATCGCTTGAGCGAGGACCCGAACGTCAAGGTGCTCTTGCTCGAGGCAGGCGGCAGTCACGAGAACCTGCGCGTGAGCACGCCGGGCCTGGTGGGTCTTCTGTGGCGCAGCAAGTACGACTGAGCTTCAGGTCGCCGCGGGCGAACATGAACGCGCGCAAGATGCACTGGCCGCGCGGCCGCGTCCTCGGCGGCTGCAGCTCGCTCAAGCACGTCCGCGAGCGTGAGCTCTCGCGCGGCGAGGAGAACCGTCTGGCCGTCGTCCGAAATGGCCGGCAACAGCGGCGTAGCAAGGCTCCAGTCGGGGCCCAGGTGGTCCCTTCGGGGTGCAAAGCGGCAGGCTGCTCCAATCGTTGCGGACTGCAATCATGCTGTGTGTTCCAACAACCAAACATGCATCGCAGCGTTGATGCATCGACGAACGGCCGAGAAGACGAACGTCACGTAATGTCTTGCGATGCATCGAGGCTCGGAGTGATGATGCCGCGCTTCGGAGTGTCAGTGTGCGGGCGCCTCGCACGCAAGCGTGTTCTTCCGCCGCTCATGGCGGCAGGCAGAAG
>JADGRF010000101.1 GCA_017881055.1 Sandaracinaceae bacterium | reverse complement strand
GTGCTCAATGCGTGTGCAACGCATACACGCGCGACACGCGCTGCTGCGGGTCGAAGCCGACGATCAAGATCGGCAGCTGCTTGATCTTCGTGCTGTCGGTGTGGCCGATTGGGTAATACCAATCGCTACCCTGAAAGCCCTGCTTGTCGCACAGCGCATACGCGTCGCAGGCGAGCCCCGGACCAAACGCGGCCTGCACTTCGGGTCGGGTCAGTCGATCGAGCGCGCCGTGCTCGGTCGCGTCGACCAGCAGACGCGACAGCTCGTCGCGCCGTTCGCGTGTGGGTACCTCTTGCTCCATGGCGGCGCGCAGACGTATCCGCCACTGCTCGGGCTTGATTTCGGAGCCCACGCCCGCGCAGGCGGTCACTAACACGGAGAACGCGAGAAAGCCGAGTAGCTGGCGAGCGCGCATGCCGGCAGGGTACCTGAAGCCCGCGCGGCGCCAAAACCCTGCAATCGACGGGCGGGGGTCTCGGTGTAGAGTACGGCCCCCGATGCCAGCCAAGGCCCCCACGCGTGCGCTCGTGCCCGTCGCGGTAGTACCCGCGGATCGGCTCCTGCTCGCGCCCCAAGCCTGTGCCGCCTGCGGTGCCGACGTCGATCCGCTGCGCGCACCGAACGTGTTGGCCTTCGATGACGGCCTGCGCTTTCTGTGCGGCGAAGAGTGCGTGCGCGAGTTCCGGCGCGGTGTCCGCAGCCGCAAACGACCGACCACGGGCAGCGGTGCGCATCCCCTGCCCGGTCGCACACCGCCCACCGGCGTTCCCCGACACCGCACACCCGTCTCGCAAGCCGTGTTCACGCCTGGGCACGCCGCAGGTCTGGGTGAGCGCAAGGCCGTCCCGCCGGACGCAATGCGGTGGCTGTCCGCGGGCTGCAGCGCCGCGGGTGTCGCCGTGCTGTTCGGCCTGTTCCCGCGCCCCGAGCTCGCGCTGGCCTCTGCCGCCGCCAGCGGCATCGCATCGTTGATGGCGTTGCGCCTGGCCGCGCCGTCGATCCGCGACGTGGGCGTGCTGGCGTGGCTGCTCGGCCCGATCGGCGCGATCGGCGCCGCGCTCGCCGCGTACCAAGGCGTGGTCGTCGGCAGCGGCGGCAGTCTCGGCTTGTGCGGCGCCGCGCTCGCCTCGGTCGCCATGCTCGCGCGCGCCTACTTCGACGCCGAGACGCGCGAGCCGGTCGAGCGCGCCGTGACCGATCTGCTCGCGCGCCTGCCCAGCCAAGTCTACGTGCCCGTGAAAGAGAGCGGCGATCCGTTCGCGGTCGCGACGACGCGCTGCGATGCGAGCAAGGTGCGCACCGGCGAAGAAGTGATCGCGCTGAAGGGCCAGGTGCTCGCTGTCGATGGCGTCGTGCAAGCCGGCGAGGCCAACATCCTGCCGTACCCGGGCGCCACCACGAGCGTGCCGCGAAAGCCTGGCGACGCGGTGCTTGCCGGCGCGACCGTAATCGACGGCGCACTGCGCGTGCTGGCGACGCGCGTCGGCGACGACCGGGGCCTGGTGCGCATCGCACGCTTCGGTCGCGCCTCGGAACGCGACGCCGCACCGCTCGTGCGCGTCGCCGCCGAAATCACGCGCTTCGGTGGGCCCTCCGTGATCGCGCTGGCGTTCGCCGCGATCGCGCTCGCCGGTAGCCGTGGTCTAACTTCGCCGCTCGCAGCGGCCAGCGCCGTCTTGATCGCCGGCCCACTGCTCGCGCTCAAGCGCAGCACGGAGTGGACGTTTTTGGCGGGCGCAGCGAGCGCCGGCGCGCGCGGCATCATCTTTCAACACGGCAGCGCGCTCGATCTCACGGGGCACATCAGTCTGGTGGCGATGGCGCCCAACCGCACGCTCACCGAGGGCAAGCCCGAGGTCGTCGAGGTGCACTTCATGGGCGACGGCGCGAGCCTCTTGGAACGCGCCGAGGTGCTCGCGCTGGCAGCTGCCGCTGAGCACGCCGTGGGCGAGCACCCGATCGCGCGCGCGATCGCGGCGTTCGCCAGCACGCAGAGCTTGCCGGCGCTCGAGATCCGGCGTGCGGTCAACGTGCCCGGCCGCGGCGTGACGGCGATCGCGCCCAACGGCGAAGAGGTCGTGATCGGCAGCCGTCGCCTGCTGCTCGATCAGGGCGTAAGCGTGGCCACCGCGGATGCCGACGCCGCGCGCGCCGAGTCCGCCGGTCGCACCGCGATCTTCGTCGCAGTCGCAGGCCGCGTGCGCGCCGTGATCACGCTGCAAGATCATCTGCGCGTCGGCGCACGCGCGGCCATTCAGCGCATGTTCGACATGGACCTCGAGGTGGTGCTCCTGACGGGCGCGCAGCGCCGCCCAATCGAAGAGCTCGCCGCAGGCCTCGACATCGCGCACGTGAAGGCTGAGCTGTTGCCCGAGGAGCGCGGCCACGAGGTGCGCAGCCTGCACGAGGCCGGCGCGCGCGTCGCTGTGATCGGCTACCCGATCGAAGACGACGCCGCGCTCTCGGCCGCCGATGTCGGGATCGCGCTCGGCGCTGCCGGTGGCCCCGCCGGCGAGAAAGCCGTCGCGCTGGTCAGCGAGGACGTGCGTGATGCCGCGGCCGCGCTCTGGATTGCGAACGCCGCGCGCGACGCCGCGCTCTCGGCCGCGCTGTTTTGTCTCGGCGGGTTCGCGGCGGTAGTCGCAGCAGCCGCGACGGGCTTACTCGAACCCGCAGTCGCAGCGGCCTTCAGCCTGTGCGTGGACGCGTACGCGGTGCGGGCGGGCGCGCGACTTCTGCATCGAATCGCGCTAAGGCTTCCAGCCTGGACGTGAGTGGTTTACGGCGCGTGATGCGTGTGACGGGTGGCGTGAGGCAAGCATGAGTGACAAGAGCTGGGGCGGACGATTCGATCAAGACCTCGATGCGCAAGCGGCGGCCTTCAGCGCCAGCGTAGATGTCGACAAGCGTCTGTACCCACAGGACATCCGCGGCTCGATCGCCCACGCGCGCATGCTCGGCGCACGCGGCATCATCTCCAATGAAGACGTGGAGCGCATCGTCGGCGGGCTCAGCCAACTCGCGAAAGAAGGCGAGGCCGGCACGCTGGTCTGGGACCCGGCACGCGAAGACGTGCACATGAACCTCGAGGCCACGCTCACCGAGCGCATCGGCGAAGCCGGTGCACGCCTGCACACAGCGCGCAGCCGCAACGACCAGGTCGCGACCGACATGCGCATGTGGACGCGCGACGCTTGCATCGCCACGACCGGCCGCATCGACCAGATGCTGGGCGTGCTCGCGTTGCGCGCGCGAAGTACCGTGGAAGTGCTGATGCCCGGCTACACGCACCTGCAGCGCGCGCAGCCGGTTCGACTCGCGCACCACGTACTCGCCTGGAGCGAAATGCTCGAGCGCGATCGCTCGCGGCTGCTCGACGCCGCACGTCGCATGAACCTCTCCCCGCTGGGCTCGGGTGCGCTGGCCGCGACTACCTTCCCGCTCGATCGCGAGATGACCGCGAAAGAGCTCGGCTTCGATGGCGTGACCCGCAACTCGCTCGATGCCGTGGGCGACCGCGACTTCTTGGTGGAGACGGTCGCGTGCCTCGCCAACTGCGCGATCCACCTGTCGCGCATCGCCGAGGAGCTCGTGCTCTGGAGCTCGCAGGAGTTCGGCTTCGTGCAGATGAGCGACGCCTTCACGACCGGCTCGTCGATGATGCCGCAGAAGAAGAACCCCGACATGGCCGAGCTGGTGCGCGGCAAGTGCGGACGCGTGGTCGGCGACTTGGTCGCGCTCATGGTCATGCTCAAGGGTCTACCGCTCGCGTACAACCGCGACATGCAGGAAGACAAGCCGCCCGTGTTCGACGCGTTCGACACGGTCGATGCGTCGCTCACGGTGCTCGCGGGCTCGATCGGCAGCGCGCGCTTCGATGCCGCGCGCATGCATAAAGCGCTCGGCGAAGGCTTCGTCGACGCCACCGAGGTTGCCGACTATCTCGCGAGCAAGGGCGTGCCCTTCCGCAATGCGCACCACGTGGCGGGGCGCCTCGTGCGACGCGCACTCGACAAGGGCACGACGCTCTCCGGCCTCTCGCTCGACGAGCTCAAGGCCGAGCACCCGGCCTTCGAACAAGACGTCTACCGCGCGCTCGATCCCGAGACGGCAATCGAGCGACGCAACTTGCCTGGCGGTCCCGCGCGCAGCATGGTGCTCGCCGAAATCACAGCCCTCCGCCAGCGCCTACAAACGCGAGGCTTGGATCTCGCCGCTCTCGCCACTCGTTTTTCAGTTCGTACGGAGCCGTGAGTCCCGTGGCAGCACCGAAACAATCAGCACCTGATCAACCCGCATCCGGCCACCAACGCGTCCCCGCTTCGAAGCACTTCGTCTCGCACGAAGGCGTGCTGCACGCGGACTCGGTGCCACTCGACGAAATTGCGGAGCACGTAGGCACGCCCACGTACGTGTACAGCGCCGCAGCCATCGACGAAGCGTATCGCGGGATCGACGCTGCGCTGTCCGATGTGCCGCACATGGTGGCGTACGCGGTCAAAGCCAACTCGAACCTCGCCATCCTATCGCGCCTGGCGCGTGCCGGCGCCGGTGCCGACATCGTGTCCGGCGGCGAGCTTGCGCGCGCGCTGAAAGCCGGCTTCTCGCCTGCGAAGATCGTATTCAGTGGCGTAGGCAAGACCGACGCCGAGATTCGCGCGGCGTTGGAAGCCAACATCCGCTCGCTGCACGTCGAGAGCGCGCCTGAGATCGACGCCATCGAAGCGGTCGCCGCCGAGCTCGGCGTACAAGCCAAGATCGCGCTACGCGTGAACCCGAACGTCGATGCCGCAACGCATCCGTACATCGCCACGGGTCTGCACAACTCCAAGTTCGGTCTCGAGCTCGACGTCGCGCGCAAGCTCTTGCCGCGGATCATCGCCAGCAAGCACCTGCACCTCGAAGGCGTAGCCTGTCACATCGGCTCGATGGTGCTCTCGCCGGAACCAATCGGTGACGCTGTGGCCATCACTGCCGCGTTTGCGTGCGAGTGCGCAGCAGCCGGCGCGAAGATCACCACGCTCGACGCCGGCGGCGGCTGGCCGATCCTGTACGGCAACGAGGAGCGCGACGCGCAGAGCCGCGCGATATTCGGTCGCGCCATCATCGACAGCATGCGAAGAGGCGGCGCCGACAAGCTCGGTGCCCAGCTGATCGTCGAGCCTGGCCGTTCAATCGTCGGCGACTCAGGTGTGCTGCTGACACGTGTCGTGTACGTGAAGGAACAGAGCAAGAAACGCTTCGTGATCGTGGATGCCGCGATGACCGAGCTGATCCGCCCTGCCCTGTATCGCGCATACCATGCCATCGTGCCCGTCGCGACCAAAGCCGGTGCGCCCGAGACGCCCGCCGACGTGGTCGGTCCCGTCTGCGAGTCCGGCGACTTCTTCGCGCACGACCGCAACCTGCCGGAAGTGGCGCGCGGCGACTTGCTTGCGATCCGCGGCGCCGGTGCCTACGGCGCCGTCATGGGCAGCACGTACAACAGCCGCCCGTTCGCGGCCGAAGTGCTCGTGGATGGCGCCGGCTTCGAAGTGATCCGCGTGCGCCAAACCACGGAAGACCTGTGGCGCAACGAGCGCAACGGTAGCTGATCGCCCACGCTCCGCTACTTCGTCCAGCGCTCTTGCTGGGACGGGGTCGCGAGCTTGTGGCGGATCAGGTACTCGACCAAGTCGTCGTCGAGCAGCTCGCGCATGCCGACCACGCGTTCAATCAGCACGCGCGCGGTCGTGGTGAGGTCGGCTTGGTCGAGATCCACGTCCGCGTGCACGAGCAGCATGCCTTGGGGATCGAGGCCGATCTTCACGTCCCAGTAGAGCGTGTTGGTCGACAGACACCAGAGCAGGAACTCCGGGCCGGCACCTGCCGGCGGCGGCACCGCTGTGTACATGCGAATCGACTCGGTCGTCGGGTCGAAGTCGAAGCGCAAGAGCACGCGCCCGTAGCGCGTCTCGAGCGTGACTTGCATGTTCGTGCCGCTGATCTGCAAGCCCGGTAGCTCCGCCGCAAGCAGCTCCGACAACGCTTCGAGCACGTCTTCGTTCATGTGCCTGTTCATGGTGCGTGCTCGCGGTCAGCGTAGTTGAGTGAGCGTCATGCCGAGCATCATCGCTTTCGCCATGTCGCCCGAGATCGCGATCTTGCCCGCGGCCAGTAACTCTTGCATGCCGGCGCCTCGTCCACGCGCAGCCGCCAACTCGGGATACGCCGCGCGCACCGTGAACTCAGGCGCAGCGGGGAGATCACGACCGAGCGCGATACGCACGAGCACGTCACCCGCCTCGGGTACAGCGGACAAGCTCAGATCGAACGCGAACTTGTACATGCTGAAGAGCTTGTCGGCGCGCGCAGAAGCAAAGCCCGGCAGAGCATCGTGCTGCGCCGCGTCGTCCAACAGGCGGCGCGAGAAGAAGCCGAGCGCAAGCTGCGCGACCGAGTCGGGAACCGACAACGCATAGCGAAGCGGGGGCTTTTCCGGCCGCTCGCGCGTAACCCGCAGATCGCCGCGATCCATCGCCACGAACACCTCACCGCCGCCATCACCCGTGAACGACAGACGCACGGTCACGCCCGCCGCGTTCACGTCTGCGAGCCGCGCCTCCACGCGCTTGTCGCCGCCCGCCGCGCGTCGTTCCGCGTTCGCCTTCAACTCGGTGAACAGCTCGGGCAAACGCTGCATGCAGAACGCGATCGGCGACTCGCTCATGGCTCCATGCTACTGAAGGGCCGCGCCTCTGTCACACGTGCCGCTCTTGCCGAGAGCTCAACGGCCCACGGGCGGCAACAGATCCGCAGGCTTACCGCCCTGCGCGGGCTTGAACGCACCGCGCTCCGTGAACACCTCGGTCACCAGGCGCGCCGGTGTCACATCGAACGCCGGATGCCTACAACCAATGCCATCGGCCACCACGATCTGGTCGCCGATCCGCGCCACTTCATCGCGCGAGCGCTGCTCGATCGGGATCTCGAGGCCGCTCGGACATGCGAGGTCCACGGTGCTCCACGGTGCGGCGACCGTGAACGGCACACCGTGAAAGCTCGCGAGCACGGCCACACCGTAGGTGCCAATCTTATTCGCGACATCCCCATTCGCCGCGATGCGGTCGCTGCCCACGACGCAGAAGCCGATCTCGCCGCGCTGAAAGAAGTGCGCCGCCATGGAGTCCGTGATCACTTCGACGGGAATGCCATCCTGGTGCAGCTCCCAGGCAGTCAGGCGAGCGCCCTGCAGATACGGCCGCGTCTCGTCCGCGAGCACGCGAATGTTCTTGCCCTGCGCGTGCGCGGCGCGAATCACGCCGAGTGCAGTACCGTAGCCGCCGGTCGCGAGCGCGCCGGCGTTGCAGTGCGTGAGGATGGTCGCGCCTTCGGGCACACGCTCGGCACCCAGCGCACCCATGGCCTTGCACGCCAGCACGTCTTCACGATGGATCGCTTCAGCTTCCGCCAGCATGCGCTGCGCACGAAGCTCCGGCGCATCATGCGCAACCTCCGCGGCACGTCGGCCCATGCGCGCAATCGCCCACGCCAAGTTCACGGCCGTCGGCCGCGCCGCGTTCAGGATGCGCGACGCGACACCGTTGCTCACCAGGTAGCTCTTCGCATCGCCGCGCTCCGAGAACGCCAAGAGCGCGAGCCCATACGCAGCTGCAATCCCAATCGCGGGAGCACCGCGCACGACCATGTCACGAATCGCCACCACGACTTCGTCCGGCTTGCGATAGCGATAGTAGACAATCTGCGTCGGCAGCTTGCGCTGGTCGAGCATCACGATCTCGAGCGTCGCGGGATCGAACTCGACCGCGAAGTACTTCGCGTGAGAGAGCGCCGCACGCGACAGGCGCGCCGAATCACTAGAATCAGCGCTACCGCTCATGGCGCCTCGGACAAAAGCTTCTGTAGCACTTCGTTGACCAGGCGTGGATTGCCCGCGCCCTTCATGGCCTTCATGACTTGCCCGACGAAGAAACCCATCACGTTCGTCTTGCCCGCCTTGTACAGCGCGACGTTCGGCGCGTTCGCGGCCAGCACCTCACGCGCTGCGGCTTCGATCGCCGCCGTATCGCTGACCTGACTCAAGCCCTGCTCCGCCACGACTTTCGCGGGACTCTTCCCGCTCGCCATGACGTCGGCCAGCACGCTCTTGGCCTGCTTGCCGCTGATCTCGCCGCTCTCGACCAGCGCGAGCAACTCCGCGACGTGATCGCTCGTGACCGGCAGCTCGACGCGCAGCCCATCGGCTTTCGCGTAGCGCAGCACTTCAGACTGCACGAAATTCGCCACGCGCTTGCCAGCAGCGTCGCGTGTCAGCTTGTTCGCGCGCGCAAGCAACGCAGCCACGCTCGCTTCGAAGTAGCGCGCAATCTCCGGATGCCCCGTGAGCACCGACGCATCCGCCGCCGTGAGACCGAGCTCCGCAAGATACCGAGCACGTTTAGCTTCGGGCAGCTCCGGCAACGCGGCGCGCGCAGCTTCGATTGCTTCCGGCGTCACAGCTAGCGCCGGCAGATCCGGATCGGGGAAGTAGCGATAGTCCATCGCCTCTTCCTTACTGCGCATCGGCAGCGTCTTGCCCTGCGTCTCGTTCCAGGTGCGCGTTTCCTGACGGATCGTGCCTCCACCCGACACCACGGTGATCTGCCGCGCGACTTCGTAGTCGATGGCTTTGCGCACGAAGCGAAACGAGTTGATGTTCTTCAGCTCGCAACGCGTGCCGAGCTTCTTCTGACCCACCGGCCGAATCGACACGTTGGCGTCACAGCGAAACGAGCCCTCCTCGAGGTTTCCGTCGTTGACGCCGAGGCACATCAGGATCTCACGCAAGCGCTTCAAGTACTCCTCGGCCTCGGACGAGCTGCGCAGGTCCGGTCCGCTCACGATCTCCATGAGCGCGGTGCCCGCACGATTGTAGTCGACCAGCGTGCTTTCACCCGAGCCCGCGCCGTGAATGTTCTTCGCGGCATCCTCCTCGAGATGGATGCGCTGAATGATCACCTCGCGCGTCGTGCCTTCAACTTCGACGACCAGCCGCCCATTCTCGTTCAGCGGCAGCTCGTACTGCGAGATCTGATAGTTCTTCGCGAGGTCCGGATAAAAATAGTTCTTGCGTGCAAACACGCTGTGCTCACGCACGGTGCAGCCGAGCGCGAGCGCCGCACGCATCGCGCGCTCGACCGCACCCGCATTCACGACCGGCAACGAGCCCGGCAGCCCGAGGCACACCGGACACACGTGCGTATTCGGCGGCGCGCCGAACTCGATCGAGCAGCCGCAGAACAGCTTGCTCTTCGTCGTCAGCTGTGCATGCACCTCGAGCCCAATCACTGTTTCGTACTCGGCCATGTCTATGAAAACCTCGGCGGCCGATGGTTCCAGGCAATCGCGGTCTCGAATGCGTGACCGATGCGTACGAGGCGCTTCTCCTCGAGCTCCGGCGCGCAGATTTGCAGGCCGATCGGCAAGCCGTCCGGGGAGAGCCCGCACGGAACGCTCACGGCCGGGATGCCCGCGAGGCTCGGCGGCAGCGTGAAGATGTCCTGCATGTACATGGACATCGGGTCGCCGCTCTTCTCGCCGAACTTGAACGCGGCCGTCGGCGCGGTGGGCGTGATCAGCACATCGCAGCGCGAAAAAGCCTGCGTGAAGTCGCGCTTGATCAACGTGCGAACCTTCTGCGCTTTCAGATAGAACGCATCGTAGTAGCCAGCTGACAGCGCGTACGTGCCCAGCATGATGCGGCGCTTCACTTCCGGGCCGAAGCCCGCGCCGCGCGTGCGCGCGTAGGTGTCGCGCAGGTCGTCCCCGTTGACGCGCAGGCCGTACCGCATGCCATCGAAGCGCGCCAGGTTCGACGACGCCTCGGCCGGCGCGATGATGTAATACACGGCGAGCGCGTGTTCCTGGTGCGGCAGCTCGACCTCGACCAGCTCGCAACCGAGCGCCGTCAGCTGCTTCTGCGTCCGCGCGAACGCCTCGACCACAGCAGGATCGCAGCCACGATCGGTCGCCCCCTTGACCACACCGACGCGCAGGCCCCGGACGTCCTTGCCGCACTCCGCTTCGTAGTCGTCGACCGGCCGCGTGACGCTCGTGGCATCGCGCGGATCGTGACCCGCGATCACACCGAGCATGCGCGCCGCATCGCGCACGTTGCGCGCGATCGGTCCGACCTGATCGAGTGACGATGCGAACGCGATCAGACCGTAGCGCGACACGCGCCCGTACGTGGGCTTGATCGCGGTCACACCGCAGTAGCTCGCGGGCTGACGCACCGAGCCACCCGTATCACTGCCGAGCGTCGCGCCCGCGAGGCCTTCCGCCGTTGCAGCTGCGGCGCCGCCGGACGAGCCACCTGGCGTGCGCGCGCTGTCCCAGGGGTTTCTCGCGGTGCCGTACGCCGAGTTCTCGTTCGACGAGCCCATCGCGAACTCGTCCATGTTGAGCTTGCCAACGATCACGCCACCGGCTGCGCGCACGCGCTCCACGACGTGCGCGTCGTAGGGCGGCACGTAGCCTTCGAGGATCTTCGACGCACACGTGGTCGGCAGACCGCGCGTGCACATGCAGTCTTTGATGCCGATCGGCACGCCCGCCAGCACGCCAAGCTTCTCGCCTTGCGCACGCGCACGATCCACCTGCGCGGCGGCCTGCAGCGCGCCCTCGCTGTCGACGTGCAGATACGCGTGGGTCACACCGTCACGCGCCGCGATGCGCGCGAGCGTGGCACGCGTGACTTCCACCGCCGACAGCTCACCGCTCGCGATGGCTGCAGCGAGCTCCGTGACCGCCATGCCGGCTGCGTCGCGCACGATCAACCTTCCCCGTCCATGACTTTGGGCACAGCGAAGCCACCGGCCTCGTGGGCGGGCGCTGCAGCGAGCAGCTCCGCGCGCGGAAACGAATCGCGAACTTCGTCGGGACGCAGCCCGCCGTGCATCGCAACCGCGTGGAACGTCGGCGGAACCCCGCTCACGTCGAGCGCCTCGAGCGCCGCCATCGAGGCGAGAATCGCCCGCAGCTCGCGGCACATGGTCTCTTCTTCAGTCGGCGACAGCGAAAGCGCAGCCAGCTTTGCAACGTGTCGCACGACGTCGATCGTGATGGTCGGGGCGGCCATGGGGGCGCGAAAAATAGCAAACTGGTCCCGGAAAGCCACCGTCGCGTGTTGCGAGGCCTTGGCTCGATCAGCTATTAGCCCGCCCGTAGCGCCCCGGCACTTTCGGCCTGCGCGCGCCACCGCCAGCGGGGGCTTTCGCGTGCTACGGGATGTGGGAAGTTGTACGTAAGCACCGGTAGCGGTTGACTCGCCCAGCTAACGCGAGTAGGTTTGCAGTGTTGCGGCATTTTTCTGGCGGGGTTGTTTCTTGATCAACTGGCTGTGCGGAAGCCTCGGGCTTCCATTGCTGGAAGAAGATGAGTCGGGCGCGCTCCGGCTCAATGCCGCTGCGCGCGATGCGCTCGGAACCCAGGCGTCGCCACGCAACCTCGAAGCCGCGATTCGCCCGATCGCTGGCGACCAAGCGGCGGCCGCGGTCGCATGCGTGCGGCGAGCGCGCCAAGGCGAACGCGGCGAGCTGTCGTTCAGCCACGGCTTGCACGCGTTGTTCGTGCCTGCCGGCGCCGGTCGCGTTCAAGTCATCCTCGCCCCATCACCGTCGGTGGAGGACGCCGCGCTGCAGCGGCGCGCGCTCGCGACCGACCGTTCGGCGCGCGTTTCGCACGAGCTCGCCAATGCGCTCGGTGCGATCGCTGGCTGGGCCCGGCTCGCCAAAGAGGGCGCCCGCGTCGATGAGGCGCTCGACCTGATCGAAAAGAGCGCCGAGACTGCGTGGTCCGCCGCGCGCACGGTGCTCGGCGAGGTCAGCGGTCAAACCGGAACCGAGCCCGATGCGCCGGTCATCGACCTGTCCGCGTTCGTCGAAGAAGCCGCCCGCTTGCTGATCCCCAAGGCGCTCAAGAAGAGCATCGCGGTGCGCACCAGCATCACGCCGGGCCTGTGCGTCGCGGGTGATCGCGGTAACGTCTGGTCGATCGTCTGGAATCTCGCTGTGAACGCCGTGGAAGCGCTGCCTCAGCGCGGCGTCGTTACGTTCCAGCTGACAGCAACCGGCCAGACCGTGCACCTGTGCATCAGCGACAACGGCCCCGGCATGATGCCTGACGTGCGCGCGCGCGTGTTCGAGCCGTACTTCACCACGAAGCGTTCGGGCTCGGGCATTGGCCTCGCCACGGTGAAGCAAGCGGTGAGCGATCTCGGCGGCCGCATCGAGCTCGACACGCAGCCCGGTCGGGGCACGCGCTTTCAGATCGACCTGCCGCGCGCCATCGCCGCGGAAAAGCCTCGCAAGCGCACGATCAGCTCGGCAAAGCGCTCGAGCGGCGTGTTCCTGTCCGAGCACATCGACGGCCGCTTTCTCGTGCTCGATGACGATCCCTCACTGCGCGAGATGATTGGTACGGCCCTGCAGATGCGCGGGGCGGAAGTCGTGCTCGCAGCCAACCTCAACGAAGCGTTGCGCGCGCAAGGTCCGTTCAAGCTCGCGCTCGTCGATCTGTTGCTCGGCGATCAGCGCGGAGACGCCGCACTCGCGCACCTGCGAGCCGTCGGCACCGTGAATGCCGCGATGATCGTGACCGGCAGCGAGCTACCGCGTCGACTTGCGCCCGGCGGTGAGCCGGACGCGGTCCTGCGCAAGCCGTTCGAGCTCCGCGACCTTTACGAGCGCGTGGCCGAGGTGCTCAGCCGCGAGCGAGGGAGCCGCAACGCCGCCGGCTGATTGCTCACCTGAAGCAGCGCACATGCACCGCAATTCGTTGCGGTAGACAGCGTTGTTCGCATTGCAGCGCGCCGCGCCGCAAGCCACAACCTGAATGAGCGGCCGAAAGCGCGAAGTGGTTGCGCTGGTCGGTTCGTGCTCGGGCTCTCCGCAACCGGAGGTCGTTCGCGTGATGCGTCTCACCACGAAGTGGGCGAGTGAGTTGCTCGCGGGCTTTGCACCCGCGTCCGACGTCGGCCTCTCGCCGCTGCCGGGCGAGGTCGACTACACGTCGGCGTTCATGCGCCTGCGCCGCGCGAGCACACGCCTGGCCTCGTTCGGTCTGGTCACCGCCGTGTGGCTCGCAGCGCTTGCACCGTTCTGGCGCTGGGGACGCTTTGCGACGATCTCGCAGCTCGTGCCCGCAGAGCGTGCCGTGCTGCTCGCCGATCTACTGCGCCACCCGACGTTCGCAGTGCGCGAGCTGACGCTGCTGTTGAAGCTGGCGGCAGCGCTCGCGCTGCTCGGGACCGCCTCCGTGCGTGCGCGTTCGGGCTACGACAACGTGCAAGGGACGCGCGCGGAAAGTGGTATGCGTCGCCGTCTGCCGCTGACGGCGGCAAGCAAAGAACGTGCGTCGTGAGCAAGCATGTCGAAGACAGCGCCGACTACGTGGTCATCGGCACGGGCGCGGGTGGTGCGACCGCGGCTCGCGTGCTGAGCGCGACCGGGGCCTCGGTGATCTTGCTGGAAGAAGGTCCGTCTCTGGCACCCGAGGAGCGCGCGCTCGGCCTACTCGATGCGATGAGTCAATCGCTGCGCGACGTCGCGACGCTCGCCACGCACAGTCCTGCGCCGATGCCACTCTTGCTCGGGCGCGTCGTAGGCGGCAGCACGGCGGTCAACTCCGGCATCATCTGGCGCCTGCCGGACGACGTGCGCGCAGAGTGGGCGGCGGGCCACGGCCTCGGCGAGCTCCTGGAGGAACGCGCGCTCGATGCCGCCTTTTCACGCATCGAAGCCGAGCTCGAGATCGGCGAAGTGGCCGAGGACACGCGCGGCGGCAACGGAGATTTACTCAAAGCCGGCAGCGACGCGCTCGGTCTGACGGGCCGGCCGATCCGCCGCAACGCACGCCGCTGCGTAGGCAGCGCGCGCTGCCTGCAAGGTTGCCCGCACGGTGCGCGTCAAAGCATGGACATCTCGTACGTGCCACGAGCGATCGCCCAAGGTGCGCGCCTGCACCCGCTCTGCCGCGCAGATCGCATCGAGCTGGATCGCGGACGCGCTGGCTTCGTGCTTGGCACGCAGCTGACGGCCGATGCGCGTGTCGCGTGCGGCACGTTCCGGATGCACGCGAGGCGCGCCGTGATCGTGTGCGCGGGAGCGATCCACACGCCATTGTTGTTGTGGAAGAGCGGCGTGCGCAAGAACGTCGGCGAAGGCTACCAAGCACATCCCGGCGCCGCCGTGATCGGCCGCTTCGATCATCAGGTGGGCATGGGCTTTGGAGCCACGCAGGCCTACGAAGTGCCGCTGCGTGATCGTGGAATGAAGATCGAGTCCATCTCGTTACCGCCCGAGTTGCTCGCGGCACGCTTGCCGGGTGCGGGCGAAGAGTGGCAACGCAGCCTGCGCAAGCTCGACTACTTCGCACAGTTCTGCGCCGTCATCCGTATGCGCGCCCGGGGCCGCGTGCGTCCCTCGCTCTTCGGTAGCCCGCAGGTGCGCTACGAGCCGCTGCGCGAAGACGTCGCGACCTTGAAAGAAGGCGTCGCGCTGCTGGTGCGGCTGATGTTCGCGGCCGGCGCCGTCGAGGTGCTGCCGGGCGTCGCGGGTGTACCGGAGCGTCTCACGCGTGCGGAGCAGGCCGAGCTGGTCCTCGCCGAGCACGTGACGCGCCGCGATATTCACCTCATGGCTTCGCATCATTTCGGCACGGCCGCCGCGGGGGCGAGTCCTGGTCACGCAGTCGTCGACGCGCAGCTGCAGTGCCACGACGTGCCGGGGCTCTACGTCATGGATGCGAGCGTATTCCCAAGCAACTTGGGCGTGAACCCCCAGCATTCGATCATGGCCATCGCGTATCGCGCCGCGGAGCGGCTCGCGAATGTCGAGCGGCCCAAGCTGCGCTCGCTGCCGCCGCCAGCTGCACACGCGTCAGTTTGAGTCGCCCAGCACTTCGGACGGCGCAACGACGTCGCCGATGGCGTCGTGAACGTCAGCGGCGTGCGGCTCGGGCGCGCCACCCTCGGACGTTCCGACCACACGCACGGCCATGCGGTACGGTCGCAGCTCGGAGCTGCCGAGGCTCCCCTCCGGCAAGCCGTCTTCGGCAAACAGGCGCGCGTAGGCGGCGCTCGGGCGCACGCCCTTCGGCTGATGAGTCGCCTCGGGCAAGTAGTAACGCCAGGCGCCTTTGTTCTCGTACGCCACGCCGTGCTCGGCGGACACGACCCGGTCGACGAACGCGGGATCACGAGCCCCGATCTCACCGTCGTCCTCGAGCAGCGCCACGTCGATCGTCAGCTGCGGCAAGAGCTTGTCGATCGAGCCGCCCATCGCCTGCTCACGTTCGATCCAACGCTTCCGCGCGACCGACGCCGCCGTGAGCAGAGCTCGTGCGAACGAGCTGCCGCGGGCCGAGCGCCAGAGGCGCGGTCTTTCTCCACTGCGCAAGAGCACCATGACCTCGACCGGCTCGACGCGGCGCACCGCTTCCGGAAACGACGAAAGCCGCGGCGGCTGCTCACCCGCCACCAAGCGGCGCGCCACTTCAGCCAAGCCCGTGCGCAAGGCCGGGCTCCAGTCGCGCATCGGGTCGAGCCCGTAGAACGCAGCGAGCGGCGCGAGATAGATGCCGGTCAGACCTGCCGTGCTCTCGTAGCGGGCCAGGCGCTGCGCAACCGCGCTCGGCGCCAGCGCGACGTCCTGTGCGCGCGCGTCGACCACGATCCCGGTCAGCCCCGCGCGCGCGAGCGTCGACGCCACGACGTTCGGCTCCGCACCCGAGAGCGCCGCCGACAGCCCCGGCACCGAAGCGGCTGCCAGCAGCTGCACACCCTCGGCGTGAACCTCCAACAAGTGAGGGCCACCGAGCACGGCAACCTTGCCGCGGCCCGTCAGCGCACGGGCCAGGCCTGCCTGCGCGCGGCTCTCGCAGCCGACGCTCGACGCCAGACAGACGACAGCACATGCGAGGCTGCACGCGAGCGCGAGCGCTCGACACAGCCGCTGCGACGCGCGCTCACTGGACACGGGGGTACTCACGGCGACGCGGATCAGTAGCGCAACCCGAGGGAAAGCTGAAACGCGATCTGGCGGGCGAGCGGCCCAGAGATGCCGTCTTCCGGGTTGTTCGTGGCCAAGCTCGGGACGGCGAGATCGTAGCCGACGGAGAGCGAGGTGGTCAGCAGTTGGTGCGCAACCTCTAAGCCGGCGAACATGCGCCAGCGCGTCTGCGACACGGGATTGAACACGACATCGTTCGCGAGATCCGAGCCGTTACCGCTGCAGCTCGTCACTGCACCCGTGGCCGAGCCGGTCGCCGCGGCGGGCTTGCAGTTGTCCCAGCCGCTGGTGCCCGGCGTGAGATCCACGCGGCCGGTGCGCGCGCGCACGAACAGCCCCTGCAGCGCAAGAAACGGTGTCATCCGATAGCTGCCAAACACGACGTACGGCTTCGACAAGATCACGTCGAGCGTGTCGGTCTGCAACGATAGCGCGCCCGCGCCGACCGTGGTCGAGAGTGTGCCGTGCAGGGCGAGATCCGGAAAGTGACCGAGGCCGCTGTGATAGCCCTCGAGCAGCGCCCATTTCAGCTCCGCCGCGAGCACCCAGATCGACGTATCGATGCCCTGCCCGAGTGACGTGCCGAGCTCGAAGCCGAACGGCAAGCCTTTGCGTACCGAGAACCGATTCCAGACCAACGCCGCATCGGGCGAGGTATTGTGCACGGCGCTGTTGCCGCCTTGGCTCCCGCGCTGCCACGCATTGCCACTCGCCGAGATCGGCGTGAGCGTCGAGCTAACACCGAGATAGAAGCCCGCGGGCCCGAGCGTTGCAGCGCCGCTCGAGACGGGCGCGGTCACGGCGACTGCGAACTCGGAGACCAAGCGCTCGAACGCTTCGTTGTCGGCACAGTACGCATTCGTGGCGGTGCAACCGCCGTGGCCACCCGGAATGCCCAGGTGATCCAACGCCAAGTCCATGCTGCCCGCACGCGCGTGCACTGGCGCGAACATGGCAAACGCGGACGAGACGAACGTGACGATCGCGAGAGCCGCGAACA
Organism: Sandaracinaceae bacterium; assembly: GCA_017881055.1. Lineage (GTDB taxonomy): Bacteria > Myxococcota_A > Polyangia > Polyangiales > JAFGIB01 > JADGRF01. Next base: position 78,254 of record JADGRF010000101.1, on the reverse strand, counting down.
GCCTGCAGCGAAGACGAAACACCGTTCTCACGCTAGCCTCGCGCGATCTCCCAGGTCAAGGCGCGTGATATCCTGCGCGGCCACGATGCCGGTGACTCCCAAGCTGCGCTGCGCGCCCATGCCGCAACCGTTTCGCGTGGTGCTCGTGGAGCCCGAGATCCCGCCGAATACCGGGTCGATCGCGCGTACTTGCGCAGCCACGGGCTCGCCCTTGCACTTGGTCGAGCCACTGGGCTTTCGCATCGACGACCGCTCGCTCAAGCGCGCGGGTATCGATTACTGGCATTTGGTCGACGTGCATCTGCACGCGACGTTCGACGCCTTCGTGGACGCGCACCCCGGCACGCGCCTGCACCTGCTCAGCTCCGAAGCCGAGCGCTCGTACCTGGACGCAGAGTTCCTGCCCGGCGATGCGCTGGTCTTCGGCAAGGAGTCCGTCGGCCTGCCGCGCGAGCTGTTGAAGCGGCATCAAGACCGCGTGTGGGGCATTCCGACGAGCGGTGCGGTGCGCAGCTTGAACCTGTCGAACGCAGTCTCGATCGTGCTATTCGAGGCCATGCGCAAGAACGCGGGCCTCACGAGCCTGTACGTCGAGTGAGCAGCACAATTCTGGCATACTCGCGCGCGATGAGCCGGGCGGTGCAGCGCGCATGTCGGTTTCTTCTAGTTACTCTGGGCTGCGCGCTGCTGCATGCCGAAATCGCCGCGGCGCAGACGCGTGAAGCCGAGCAGCCCAACGCCGGCGATGCCAGCGAGCTCACGAGGTATCTGCCGTGGCGGGACACCGCGCTGCTCTTCGACCAATCGCTCGGCGCCAACACGTTCTCGAAGAACGCACAGCTCTCGTACGATCCGTACTACGCCGTCGGCCTCGACCTATGGCTGTACTGGCACTTCTCCGAGCACACGCGCCTGCGCATCGAACAGGGCATTGAGATCGAGCTCACCAGCTCGGACACGACCACGTGGCGACAGAAGCCGCTACTCTCCGACACCGATCTGCGACTCGAGCAGCTGTTGTGGAGCAGCCAGCTCGCGACGCACCGCAAGCTGGACCTGTCCGGCGGTGTCGAAGCGGTCGTGCCGGTGTCGCTCGCAAGTCGCGCTGCAGGCTTGATGCTCGGCGCCGGGCCTCGCATCGGGGCCGCGCTCTCGTTCGAGGACTGGCTGCGCGGCATACAGTTTCGCGCGATCTTCGGCTACATCCGCCGCTTCTCCCGCGGCAACGCAGTCTCCGCGGATGTGCCCTATCCGTGCTTTGGTGGCACCGCCGGCACCGGCACCAGCGCGTCTTGCTCGTACCTGGGCAGCCTCGCCAATCCGCGGGACATTCTGCAGGCGAACCTGATCGCACAGGGTCAGCTCAGCGAAAAGTGGAGCGCGTTGATCTGGCTCGCGTTCGAGTACTGGCATGCCTATGCCCTGGCACCCGCGCAGATCATGACCGACACCGGCGCCGTCGTGACCCTGGCCGATGCGAGTCCCACGCACTGGCGCAACACCCGCAGCATCCGAGTGGCGGTGGCCTACTCGCTAGGTCCGGTGCTCGATCTCATGCTGTCCGTGACGAACGCGTTCTCCGAACGCAGCCCGAACGGCAACCTGCGCGCGCCGTTTCGACCCGTGGACACGATCTTCGGCCTCACAGCGGCGCTCCTGCTCGATCAAGCATACGTGGCCGCGCGCGGAGCGCATACTACGGACGAGGGCAAACCATGAGCACGCACGGGACCAATGCGGCCGACGGCGGCAGTGCGACCCACACCCTGTGTGGTGATCGAGACGCCGAAGCACGCGTCACCCAAGACCTGGCGCGACTCTCGGCCGCAATCGACGGTGAGCTCGGGCGCACGCTCGGTGCGCTCTTCCTGCTTGGCCCGTACGCGCGCGGCGAAGGCAGCGTGGTCGAACGCAACGGCGAGCTGCAAGCCCAATCCTGCTATGAGCTGCTCGCGGTCGTCGGGAGCAGCGAGCGTAAAGCCAGCGCGCGCTTCGAGCGCATCGCGGCAACCTGGAGCGATCGCCTGGGCGTCGACGTGCACCTGTGCGCACGCACCGAGGGCGAGCTGCAACATCCGACCCCCGCGCTCACCTGGATGGACGTCGCAGGCGGACACGTCGAAGTGCTGACCGGCGACCAAGCGGTGCTCGGACGCATCGCCAGCGTGCATCCGAAAGAGCTCCCGCCCGAAGCCTGGGGCGCGACTCTGTGCGACGCGGCAGCGGCAATCGCAACCGCCAACCTCGACGACATCGGACACGAACAGCGTACGCCGCAAGCCTTGCACGAGGGCGTGTTGGCGTGCGGCGACGCGCTGCTGCTCTCCACCGCTTGCTACGCGTTTCGCGCAACGGAGCGCTGCGCCGAGCTGGAGACCGCAGAGGGCGTCCAAGGCATGCCGGGACTCATGTCAGGGTTCATGCGAGGGCTCGCCGCCGCGTACACGGATGCGCTTCGTTACATGGCGCGGCCCGACCGCTGGGTTCCGGCCGTGCCACTCGCGCAGTTTCGCCAGGAGCGCCTGGCCCTGCTCGGTCGCGTGCACCTCGGGCTCGAAGCACGACGTGTCGGCGCGCCCACCGACCCGATGAGCTACGCGCTGCACCCGGAACGTCTGTGGTCCGACACCAGCTACCTAGCGCTACGCGCGTTGCGTGCGAGCCTGCGTGCCGCGCGCCAAGGCAACACGCGACTGGCGCGACCAGGCGATGCTCGCGAGCGTCTCGCGCGCTGCGCGGTGCTGCTCGCCTACGCACGCGATCGATTGGAGGCGCGCCATCTCGCGGCGCGCCTGCTCGGCCTCCGCCACGACGACACCAGCACGCCAAGCGACGTCGAGCTCTATGTGCGTCTGCGCGAGCTGCGCGAAGAAGTCAGGCGCGACCGCCTGGACGACCCGCTCGCCGGCGCCCGCTACGGACGCAGCTGACACGCCGCGGTTCCGCTGGCAGGTCACCTCACCGACCGAACGAGAACGGAATCGCTAGCTTGCGCAGCGGGACCGGCGTAGTGGGTTGTCCCGTCGGCACCAGCGTCGTCGTGCCCGCGGTGCGGTTGCTCAAGGCAACCGCCAACGCCGAGGCGCTGAACGTCAGCGAAATCAGCGGACCGATCACGCCGATGACCTCGCCGAAGTCTTCGATCCAGTGGTCGGTGACCCAGACCAAGTCGCCGGGATAGAGCTCGACGTCGTGGCCCGCGCCGTCGATCATGTCGCGCACGCTCGTGGTGTAGACGCGCGGCGCGTCGATCGAGCCGCGCACGATGCGAATGTCGTCCTTGTCACCGCCGGTATGCACACCGCCGGCCATCGCGAGCGCCTGCGTCAGCCGGAAACCTGGGGCCCACTGGATGACCATGCCACCCGTCTGCCCCATCAGGCTGACGGTCAGGCCGCGCCCGGAAGGAATGTAAACTTGATCGCCCGCGCGCATGTACACGTTGTGCAGCGGATCGCCAGCGACGGCTTTCTGGAAGTCGATTGGCAGCTGCTTTCCGTCGCGCACCAGGCGCGCGCTCGCCAAGTCGGAGCCATCCACCATCTGGCCGTTTACCAGATTGGTGATCGTGCCGCCGGACTGCATGATCAGATCCGCGAGCCTAGCCGCTGGCGTCAAGAGCACGACGCCGGGCTGCTTCACCGCACCCGCGACGGTGACCTTGTGACCATCGAGCGCAGCCACCGTCACGTCGATGTGCACGAGCGAGTCGTAGCGCTGCAGCGCCTTGGTCAGCTTCTGCTCCGCCGCGCTCAGGCTGAGCCCAGCGATCTCGACGTCGCCCGCGAGCGGCACGTGCACCGAGCCCGAGGCCTCGATCAACACGCTCGGCAACGTCGTGGTCGTACCGGACGTCATCTCGATGTTGATCTTGTCGCCAGGGATCAACAGCAACGACGGCGGTCGATCGTCTTGAATGCCCGACTTACCGATCAACAGCGGAGCCGCGAATTCACGATCGTCCATGGGACGCTTCGGCGCCTTCGGCAACGAAGCACAGCCCAGCAGCAGCCCGGAGCACGACACCAGCACGATCCCAGCGAAGCGGGTGAGCCGTCGCAGCGCGACCATCAGTTGCACCTATCCGCATGCATGAGGGCCGCAGGCTAACATGACCCGCGAAAAGCCGACCCGCGAAAAGCCGAAGGCGGGTTCGCGTATCTCGGGTTTCGCATATCTCGGGTTTCGCCAATCATGCCGGCCGTTCACGATCAAGCCGACCGCTCGCGCCAGAAGTCTTCGACCGCGCCTACGCGGTCCGGCAGCTTCACGAAATCGGGATTGAGGCCGACCAGCAGAAGGCCGATGCCACGGTCGCGCCCCAGCCGCGAACGGAGCTGAGCAACCTCGGTGGCCGACAACGTACCGGCAGCGAGCACGACCAGCACGCGATCGGCCAAGCGCGCGGCGCGACGCAACGACGGGCCGTTCGGCGGACCGTCCCAGGCCTGCGCCACGGTCAGCTGATCTCCGCCGCTACCGCGGCGCGCCAGCGCAAAGGCCTGGCTGGGACCGCCGGCCGTAGGTGCGGTTTCCACGCCGGGCGCAACTTCCACGGTGGGCTGCTTCACCCCGTCGACGATCGACTCGTCGGAGCCGACGACACTGCGCTGCGAGAAGCCCGAGAGGTGACTGAGCCAATACGCGATCTCCCGCGCCAGGGGCACTTCGTTGACGCGCGCGCCGACCACGAGCGTCATGCCGCGCACGACGGGTGCGGCGTCGCTCAGCTCGTCGACCAGCGCTCCGAGCGTGTTCGCCTCGCGCGGCCAGGTCGACGAAGCAATCACCGCTGAGTTCGCCCAAAAGCCGGCCTCACGCGCCGTGTGCACGCGGAGTCCGCGCAGCTCGTAGCCGAAGATCACGCACAGCGCGATCACGAGCGCAGCCGCCGGGAACTTCACCGCGATCGAACGACGCTGCGAAGGGTTCGGACGCTCCGGCACGCTTGCGGGTGTCACGACGCGAAAGTCTGCGGACGCATTGCGCACGCTGTCGCGCACACGCACGCGCTGCGACTCGAGCTCCGAGCTGCGGGTCTCGAGCAGATTGATCTTCGAGAGCAGCGTCTGCGCTTGGCCCTCGGCCTCCGACAGCTGCTGCAAGCGCTTCTCGGCTTCTTGAGCAAAGCGCTTGTACGTCTCTTGCCGCTCCATCGCGGCTTCCTTGCTGACCTTGCTGTTCGAAATGCCAGCCTTGATCGACAAGTACTGCGCGTTGGGCAACACGGAGACCGCGCCCTGCACCATGTTGGTGTTGGACTTGGCTCGCGTCTCGAGCGAGGCCACCTGCGACTCGAGCTGCAGAATCTGCGGATGATCCGACGCCAAGTGCGCGCGGGCCGCCGCCAACTGCATGCGCGCCTGCGACAGCGCGATCGCGTCGGGGTTGGTCATGCTGGTACCGCCCGCCATCGTGGTTGGCGCTTGCGACGCCTCCTCGTTGAGCTGGCGCTGGCGAGCTTCCTCGGTCAGCGCTTCGGCCACGGAAATGTCGGCCTGCTGTTTCAGCTGCGAGGCCTTCTCGATCGCGAGCTTGGTCTCGAGCTGAAAATCCGAGACGCCCATTTGCTTGCGGAACGCGTCGTACGCGTCGCGGGCATTCTTGAGCTGCGCTTGCGCCACTTCGATGTCGGCTTCGATGGCCTGCAGGTGCTCTTCGCCGCGCGCGCGACCGACGCGACGTTGGTACTCGAGGAACACGTCGATCGTGGAGTTGGCCAGCGCAGCAGCGTTCTTGCCGCTGCGATCGGTGACCTCGACCTGCACCAAGTGGCTGTCGGCGTCGAACAAGAGGTTGATCTTGTCCTTGAGCGTGTCGAGCCCCATCTTCATCTTCAGGCGGCGGCGAACTTCCATCAGGTTGACGGGCAGCTTGATGCTGTCGACCTGGGTCAGGAAGCTGCGGTCCGACGGCTCGCCATCACCGGTTCCCGGAGGCTCCCACAGGATGGTCGCGCGCGCCGAGTAGTCCGGCTGAATCATGAGGGCCGCGTAGACCAGGCCAACCAGCGCGCCGATCGCGACCGCGATCGGAATGTACTTCCAGTGGCGCCCTACCGCGTGAGTCAACCGACCGAAGTCGATGGGGGCGCCTGGCCGCGCCCTGTACTCGTCATCTGAATCGTTGTTGTCCACGTCGCGCAGTTACTCCAAGCAACACACTCGTGGCACCGCACCACGGCAAGCCGGATTCGCTCACGGCCACTATACCGACACCGACAGCCCCGCCCAACTTGGGGCGCTTAATATGCGTTCTTTCCACGAAAAACGCCAAGCACGGTCAGCATTATTATCTTCAGGTCCATCCACAGCGCCCAGTCGCGAATGTATGCGAGGTCGTATTCGACGCGCTTTGCCATCTTTTCGAGCGTGTCGGTTTCTCCCCGCCAGCCGTTGACCTGGGCCCAGCCCGTGATTCCCGGCTTCACCTTGTGCCGCAGCATGTAACCCTGGATGAGCGAGCGATATTGCTCGTTATGCACCACGGCGTGCGGTCGCGGCCCCACGATCGACATATCCCCCGTGAGTACCTGGATGAACTGGGGAAGCTCATCGAGCGACGTGCGGCGCAGGAAGTGACCAACGCGCGTGACGCGTATGTCGTTGCGCGTGGCTTGCTTGACCTCGGCTCCATCTTCCGTGACGGTCATCGTGCGGAACTTCAGCACGGTGATCTCTTCACCATTGAGGCCGTAGCGGCGCTGGCGAAAGAACACCGGTCCCTTCGATGAGAGGCGTACAACCAGCGCGATCACCAGCATCGGCAACGCGATCGCCGACATGATCAAGCTGCCGATCAGCAAGTCTTCGACGCGCTTGGTCACGCCTTCGATGCCATGGAACGGGTTCTCCACCACACTCATCACGGGCACGCCGCCGACTTGCCCCCACTGCGCGCGGAGCACATCGAAGCCGCCGAAGTCGTACGCAAGATAGACCGACGCAGTGGTGTCCTGCAGACGCCGGATGATCGCGTTGATGCGCGGTTCCGCACGCAGCGGCAGCGCAATGTACACGACGTCTACGCGCCCGTGCTTGGTCTCGGCCACGAGCTTGTCGAGGTCGCCCTTGATCTCGCCGGCTTCAGGATCGATCGGGTGCAAGCGCGAGACATGACGATCGTCGTAGAAGCCAACCATGCGCATGCCCATCCAAGGCGAGCGCTGAATGCTGCGCGCGAGCTCTTCGCCGAGGGCCGATGCGCCCGCGATCGCGACGGTGCGCGTGTTGTGGCCACGCGCGCGCATCTCTTGCAGGAACAAGCGCAGCGCGACGCGCCAAACCGAGATGAACGTCGGCGCCATGCCGAACCACTCGAGAATCACGCGGCGCGAGTAGTCCTCGGACGTCTTCGCGACGAAGGCCAAGAGCAAGAGCAGTGGAACGACGAACGCCCACGTCAGCCAGACCTGCGCGAACTCACGCTTGATCGGCTCGGAGCGCCATGCGCGGTACAGGCCCTGCGCCTGACCCACGAGGTAGAAGACTACGACCGCGACGGCAGCGGCCGTCGAGTGACGCGAGTCCCACTTCTCGGGGTAGAGGGCCGACGCGACCCAGAGCGAGATCGTAATCCAACACGCGTCGGTCGTGCGCGCGAGAAAGTCGAGCTTCGCCTCGTGCGGACGGATTAATCCGTGTCGATTGTTTAGAGAGGCTGCGTTACGAAAATCGGTCATACCTAGCTGCGGGCTTGAAGCACGTTCCACGCCACCTGAGAGATGTTGAATTTATTGCAACTTCCCGCGTAACAAGCCAGAGGTGATCCCATGTAGGAGGATAGGAGTGTGCGAGCGGTTGCGCAAGTAGCGCATCGAAAAATTGGGTCGAGTCGTTAGCCCCCACACGAATCGGCTGACGCCCTAGTATTTGGACACACGCCCGCGCACGTCAAGCCGCGTCAGCCGAGCACCGATGCCCACTCGACCATCGCGGCCAGTGGTGAGACGTGTGGAACGTGGTATAGGCGCACCCATTACACCCCGCCGAGCAGCCTACGGCTCTCGGCGGGGGTCACAAAACCGCCGAGCAGCCTACGGCTCTCGGCGGGGGTCACAAAACCGCCGAGCAGCCTACGGCTCTCGGCGCAGGAGTCTCAACGTCATGAGCGCCCGCATTCATCCGAACGACGCCCTCTTCGCGGGAGAAAAACCGTTCCCGATCATCAACACCTGCGAGCACTTCGCGGGCAGCGAAAAGCTGATCGAGAAGGCCATGGATCTTCAGCAGAAGCTCGAAGGCATCTTCGACATCACGATGGACTGCGAAGACGGCGCCAAGCAGGGCGAAGAGAAGAAACACGCCGAGATGGTGGTCGCGATGGCGAAGTCCGCGCGCAACATCCACAAGAAGGCGGGCGTGCGCATTCACGATCACTCGAACGCGCATTGGAAGCTCGACGTCGATGTGCTCGTGCCGGGTGCCGGCAACGAGCTCGCGTACATCACGATCCCCAAGCCGACGCGGCTCGAGCAGGTCAAAGAGCAGATCAACTACATCCAGCAGGTGGCCAAGCAGGCGAACATCACGCGCGAGATTCCGATCCACGTGCTGATCGAGACACACGGCGCCGTGCGCGACGCGTACGACATCGCGGCCTTGCCGTGGGTGCAGGTGCTGGATTTCGGTCTGATGGATTTCGTGTCGGGCTTTCATGGCGCGGTCGCGTCGGAAAACATGCGCTCGCCCGGTCAGTTCGACCATCGCGCGATCTCGTACGCGAAAGCGCGCGTGGTCTCGGCGGCGCAGTGCAGCGGCGTCATTCCCGCGCACAACGTGACGCTCGATCTGAAGAACCAGTACCAGACGTTCCAAGATGCCTCGCGCGCGCGCAACGAGTTCGGCTTCCTGCGCATGTGGTCGATCTACCCGCTGCAGATTCAGCCGATTGTCGACGCGATGAAGCCGAAGCACGACGAGGTCGCGACGGCCGTGAACATCCTGCTCGCGGCGCAGGACGCGAACTGGGGTCCGATCCAATACGACGGCGATCTGCACGATCGCGCGACGTACCGTTACTTCTGGGAGCTGGTGCAGAAGGCAAAGGTCACGGGTGTGTCGTTGCCCGAGACCGCGATTCAGCGCTGGTTTGCGTGAGCGCGAAGACGCTCCGTAAGGCCAAGAAGCCGGCGGCCCAGCCGCCGTGCTTCTGGTTGATGAAGACCGAGCCGAACGTGTTCGGCATCGACGACCTCGCGCGCATGAAGCGATCGCCCTGGGATGGCGTACGCAACTTCCAAGCGCGCAATCACATGCGTGAGATGCAGGTCGGCGATCTCGTGCTCTTCTACCACTCGAGCAGCGAGCCGAAGGGCGTGGTCGGGCTCGCGCGGATCGTCCGCACGGCCTACCCCGATCACACGCAGTTCGATCCGAAGAGCGACCACTACGACGCGAGCTCGAAGCAAGAGGATCCGCGCTGGTCGATGGTGGATGTGGAATTCGTCGAGAAGCTGGCGGGGCCCGTGACGCTCGAGGCCATGAAGAACGACCCCGCGCTGGACGGGATGCTGGTCACGCGACGCGGCATGCGGCTCTCGGTCCAGCCGGTCGAAACCCGCCACGCACAGCGGGTGCTCGCGCTTGGCAAGAGCAAGCATCGCGCAACGTAGCGCCGCTGCGCTGTAGCCTGGAGTGCACGCAGAGTGGGCACGCAGCGGACATGTGCGCGCCGTTGATGCACCCGGGCCACTGCCGCCTACTGCCGGCGCGTTTCCGGATGGTACTATCTGGGCAACGTGAGCGACGTGGACCAGGACGACGCGGGCGGATCCGCAGCGGGGGCGCTGCCGGAAACACCGCGGGCGGTACAGCCAACACCGGCATCGAAGACGATGCTTGGCATTGGGCTTGGTCCGCCTGTGCAGAAAGCGCCGCCCGCGCCCGCAGGCGCAGCGCCGCCGCCAGCTGCAGCGAAGGCCACGCTCGCGAAACCGCTCGCGAAACCGCTCGCACCGCCGCCCGTCAGCATGGCGCAAGCGCCGCCGTCAGCTGCACGCCCGCAGCCCGCTCCCCCGCCATCCGCGCTGGGAGCTACGCCGCAACGCAGCACGGGTGCGCTGGCGATGCCTGCCGTGCATGCGGGTCCGGCAACCATGGGCGCTCCACCGGCTCCGCGACCGCGCCCCGCAGCAACTCCAGCTCCGGCACCCTCGGTCGCAGCAGCGCCAGCGGCAGTCGCACGTCCCAAGGCTACCGACGCGGGCGCTCGCGGCTCGCTGTTCGATCTCGATGCGCCGAGCACGGCAACTTCGAAACGCACGTTCGAAGCTGCGGCGCTGACGGCGCAGCCGGCGGTCGTCGCGAAAGCGTCTCTATTCGACCTCGATGCGCCGGCCATGCCGCTGGCCAGCGCGCCGGCCGTCGTCATGCCGCCCCTAGCGTCAGCTGCACCCAAGGTGGTCGATCCGGTAGATGCGCTGTTCGGTGGCCCGCCGCCGTCAGCTGCAGAGCCGGAGCCACCCGCCGCGCCGCGCGCTGCCAGCGGGTCGACTGGACGAACCACGCTCTCGGACATGCTCGGGGAGGACTCGTCGCTCGATGAGCTGGCGGAGCTGAGCGCGTTCTCGGGGCGCAGCTCGACCGTGGAGTTCTTGGCCAAGGCGCTGGCGCCCGAGCTCGAGAGGCCTGCTCAAACAGTGGGGCCCGATGCGCCGCCACCGGCTGTTCCGGAAGAGGCCTTCGACGACTCGCTGATCACCTCGAAGGCGAGCGACTCCCTCGAGGATCGCAAGGCGCGCTTGATCGCGCGCATGAAGACCACGCGCAGCGCATTCAAGATTTCCGGCTTACTCGACATCACCGACGACGAGCGCAAGGAAGTGATCGGGATGTTCGGTGAGTACGAGGCTCGCCTCAAAGCGCTTGCCGAAGGCGGACCCGAGCAGCCCAAGAAAGACCTGATCGCGCTGCACAAGGCGCTGCCCAAGGAAGCGCTCGACGAGCTCGAACGCGCGATCATGCGCATAGAAGACCGCCTGCTCGTGCTCGACGAGTTCGTGCCGCAGGACAAGTTCCGCGCGCGCGTCACCAAAGAGAAGCACGCACCGAAGCTGCTCTTGCGCTATGCGCGCCTTTTGGCGTGTCGGCGCTTCAACGTGGGCTATCGGCGCGATCGCTTCGAGCACCTCGTGAACGAGCTGCTGACCGTGGCGACGAGCGACGGACGCTGGCGGCTCTTGCCACGAGACAAAGCGCGACCGGTCCTGATGCAGCTGCTCAGCGGTCAAGCGCCGAGCAGCCAGGACGGCGGTCGGGAGGCCGCGGTTGCGTACTTGCGCGAGTCCCTAGAGCGGCTGGCAGCAATCGCGACGCACGAGGAGTTCTTCGAGAGCGGGTTCTTCCTGGACGTGTACGGCTACAAGATCTCGATGCGGGATCAAGCGACGAGCCCGGAGTTTCTGTACCTGTCGATCGCGCTCAACGCGGAGATCCACAACCGCGTGGAAAGCTGGATCGCCGGACTCGAACGACTGCACAAGGCCAATCAGCTGACCCAAGACGGGCCCCCGCGCGAGTACCTGCTGAGTCAGCTGCGCTCGCAGGAAGAGGCCGTGCAGAGTGTGTTCGGAAGCTTCCGGCATCCGAAGGACAAGGCACAGGCACAGGCACAGGCACAGGCACAGCAGGCGAACGCCCGCGCTTTGGCTCAAGAAACGAAAGAAACGAAGCAGGAAGTTCGTAAGGCGCCGAAGAAGAAGAAGAAGGAGGAGAAGCAGATCTCCGGTGCCGAGTCGCTCCAGCAGTTGGCGAAGCAGCAGATGATTCGCTTCGCCGTGCTGAGCACGTTGATCGCGGCGTCGTTCGGCTACGTGCTCACATCCACGGGGATTCTGTCGTTCGCTGCGGACGACAACGGCGGGATGATTGCTCCCGCCCAGGTGCACGACCTGTCTCCCTTGATCGAGTTCGCCTTTCGTATGGACAACGGCAAATGGCTCCGCGGAACGGTCAAGGATCCGCAGTGGCGAGCCCTCGACACCACCCAGCGGCGCGGCGCGGCCGAGCGATTCGCGAAGAAGCTCGCACAAGCCGGCATTCCGAACGCAGAGCTGATGGTCTACAAGACCGCCGCGATTCGCATCGATCTCGGCGTGATCAGCTACGTAGAACCGGCCAGCCCGAAGTGAGCGCGCTCTACTCCATCTCGTTGTTCACGTAGAAGCCGAAGCCGTGATAGAGCGTGTTATCTTTGTCCGAGCCTGCAGCTAGCTCGAACGTGCTGAAGAACGCATCGCCGTCCAGGTTGCCGTAGGCGTCGAAGGTGTAGAGATTGCTGTCGCCCGCGGCGTGAGAACAGCCCGCGCCGGGCGAAGTGAGCTTGTACGCGTAGTAGACGCCATCGGCGATCCAGAAACCGAGCGAATCGAACGTGGGGTCGTGTGAAAACGACTGTTTGTCTTTGATCGGGGGCCCGGGGATCATGGCGCTTGGTGCCGCGATGCAATACCCGCTGACGTTTGCGGTTTGGCCTTGGCCGCCACGCTCGCCCGAGTAGTACGCCGCCGCGCACTTGAACATGGAGTTCAAGTTCGTCGACGCCTCGGCCGTCTTCGCGCGATTTCTCAGCATCGTGAATGTCGGGATCGCGATGGCAGATAGAATGCCGGCGATCGCCACGACGATCATGAGCTCCATCAGCGTGAACCCGTGTACTTTACGCAAACGCGTGGTCATCAGTTGTCCTCTCGTGGTCAACGAGTTCCAGTTGACATCAGGTGACAGCAGCCCCAAAGCTCACTGGTCGTAGTTCATGTTTCGTGCCAAGCGCCGACTTCGGCGGCAACTGCGGCGTAGTGGCTCAATCTGAGCCCCCCGTAGCCCCGGTACGCAGACCGCTCGAAACGCTTTTTGGCACTTCAGACATCATAGAGTGACAATAACTGTCTACCACATTTCCCGTGCAGAGCGCAGCGGACGCGTCCCCTAGTGAAGAGCCGTCCGTGTTCCTTCCTGCGCGCAGCGCGCGGGCGCGGACCGCAGCAGTGCTTCTCACAAGTGGCATTGTGTATGCGCTGTGCCTCGGTTTCGGGTTCGTGTGGGACGACGCTGCGTGCCCTCGTCGATGCGGCCGACCAGCGCTACGATTTGGCCCGAGCCCGGGTCGGCGCCGCAGCACATGATCAACCGCAAGACACTCCACTTTGGCGCGACACCCAAAGAACGATCGACACCATCGAGCGCGAAACCACTGTCGTCGAGCTGCGCTGGTCCAGCGCTGCGTCCTGCCGGAGGCATCGCGTTTGCGCTCGTGCTGCTCGTGTGCGCCAAGGCATTCGCTCACGATCCACCTCACGGCAGCGGCGTCATCCGCCAAGGCCAGAGCGTGCTCGTGCGCACCAACCGCGGCCTAGTGCTGAGCCACGACGGAAGCACGGGTTTCCAGCTGCTCTGCAATGAGGCGCTGGGCATCAATACGTCCGAGATCCCGAGCGTAGCCGCACGGAGCGGCGGGGGGTACTTGATCGGGACCTCGCACGGCCTGCTGTCGGCAAGCGCCGACCTGTGCACGATCGACGCCGTTGCTCCGCTCGACATGATTGCCGTACCCGCGTTGGCTCAGGATCCGAACGACGCCAAGCACCTGGTCGCGAGCACCGGGCAGGCGAACGTGAAGAACGGCCTGTATACGAGCGAAGATGGCGGAACGACGTTCTCGAGCACGGGACCACGCGTGACCGACTTCATCTACGACCACCTGCAGGTGTCGCCGCTCGGCAAAGATGTGTTGCTGGCCTCGGGCCTGCGCCTACGCGCCGACATGATGGGCTTCGATTGGTTCTTCGCGGAGTCGACCGACGCAGGCAAGTCGTTCACCCAGCATCCGTTCTCGCTGCACGACGACGAGTATGCGCTGGAGCTCTTGGGCGCCGATCCGACCAGCACGGCCGCCGTGTTCGGTGTCGCGCACGCAGAGCTCGGCATCGGCGTCTTGGATCGCTTTCTGGTCAGCCACGATCACGCCGCCGCGTTCACCAGCCCGCTCGGCGTCGACCGCTTGAGCGCCTTCGCAATCACCGAAGACGCGAAGACGCTGTGGGTCGGTGGGCGCAACGGCTTCTGGCGCTCACGCGACGGTGGCAAGACGTTCACGCAGCTCACCACGCGCGCAGGAGAATGCGCCGCGCTCTACGGCACTACGCTCTACGTCTGTGACGAGCGCGCTGGCACGGCCGGCCTGTCGGTCTCGACCGACGAAGGCGACACGCTGACCACGGTGATGGCCTTCACGGATGTGACCACGATGGTGCCCTGCCCGCTCGACTCCAAGGTGGCCATCGCTTGTTCCGGGCCTTTCAGCGATTGGCGTCGCGAGCTGATGCTGGGGTTCCAGCTGGACGGCGGCGTCCCGCGCAGCGATGCCGGCGCAGGGCTCGGCGATGCGGGCGCGTCGTCAGCTGGAACAGGAGCGACCGACGCCGCTGGTTCCGCAAAGAAGCACGGCGGCTCGGGCTGCGCGACCGCGTTGCCGCCGCACGACCGCACGGCCCCGAGCACGAGCCTAAGCGGCCTCGGCGTCTTGATTCTCTGGCGCGTGCGTCGCCGCACGCGGCGGCCCGGCGGCGGCGCTCAGACGTCGCTGCCGGAAGCGCGGACCAGCTGAAAGCCGACTTCGGCGGCCTGGGCGACGCGGTCTCGGTAGCTCGTGGCGTCGCTGCTGCTGGCGTTGCCGTCGAGGCCGCGCCGGTACACGCCCTGCACGATCGCGGCGTAGCGAAAGAGCGAGAACGCCAAGCAGAACGTGTGGTCCGGCAAGCTCGTGCGCCCCGTGTGCTTGCAATACTCGGCGAGGTACTCCGCTTCGCGCGGAATGGCGGTTCCTGGACCTGCGATGCCGGCGATCGCCGCGCGCCCGGGCGCACCGAGGTGGTACGGCATGCATGCGTAGGCGAGATCGGCGAGCGGATGACCCAGCGTGGAGAGCTCCCAATCGAGCACCGCCAGCACGCGCGGCTCGGTCGGATGAAAGATCATGTTGTCGAGCCGGAAGTCGCCATGCACCAAGGTGGTGGTGTCGTCGCTCGGCAGGTGCGCGGGCAACCAGCGGCTGAGCGCGTCCATCGCGGGCAAGGTCTCGGTTTGCGCGGCGCGATACTGCTCGGTCCAACGCTTCAGCTGACGCGCAAAGTAGTTACCAGGCTTGCCGTAGTCGGCGAGCCCGCAGGCGGCGTAGTCCACGCAGTGTAGAGCTGCAAGGACGCGCACCATCTCGGAATAGATCGCGCGACGCTCGGATGCCTCGACGTTGGGCAGCGCCGGATCCCAGAAGATGCGGCCCGCAACGTAGTCCATCACGAAGAACTCGGTGCCGATCACGGAGGCGTCCTTGCAGTACAAGAGCGGCCGCGGGACGGGCACCTCGCTGCTCTCGAGCGCACGGTACACGCGGTACTCGCGCTCGATCATGTGCGCAGTCGGCAAGAGCACACCCTGCGGTTTCTTGCGCAGCACCAGCTGACGGCCACCCGCGTCGAGCTTGTACGTGGGATTGGACTGGCCACCCGCGAACTTGCGGGCGGCGACCTCCCCAACGACGCCCGGCACGTGCTCGCTCAGGTAGCGCGAGAGCGCTCGCGTATCGAGCGGCTGCGCGCTGTCGTCGCCGAGCTCGGCTCGCTCGCTGTTGGCTTCTTTGCGATCTGCCATGCGATCAGCCGTAGAGCGAGAGCAGCTTGCCTTCGTAGCGCTTGCACACGTTGTCGCGGCGCAGCTTGAAGGTCGGGGTGAGCATGCCGTTTTCACGTGTGAACGGCTCCATCTCGATCCAGAAATTGCGCACGAGCTCGAACGTGCGGAAGTCGCGACTGTGCTTGTGGATCTCTTCTTCGAACAAGCGACGCGTGCGTGGCTCGGAGAGGAGATCTTGCACCGGGCGCGCATCACCGCCGAAGTACGCCGCGAGCGCGGGCACGTCTGCGACGATCAGCGCGACGTTGTAGGGCTGGCCGGAGCCGTAGACCATGCAGTTCGAGATGAACGGGCTGAGCTTGAGCTTTTCTTCGAGCGGAACCGGCGCGACGTAACGCCCGCTGTTCAACTTGTAGAGCTCCTTGACGCGACCGGTGATGTAGAGATAGCCGTCGTCGTCGAGATGACCCACGTCGCCGGTGCGCAGACCGCCGTCCGCAGTCAGCGCGGCGGCGGTGTCCTCGGGCCGGTTGTGATAGCCGGCCATCACGCCGGGACCATGGATGATCACTTCGCCCTGGCGCGGGTCGTCGCCGCTGTAGGCAGCGCGGTCGATCGTGATCGTGGTGTTCGGAACGGGCTTGCCGACGGAACCGAAACGTACGGCTCCCGCCGGGTTGGTCGTGGAGGATCCGCTCGACTCGGTGAGCCCGTAGCCTTCGTGGATGGTCACGCCGATTGCGTGCAGGAATTCCGCGACCTCCGCTGGCAACGGCGCGGCACCAGAAAACGCGAGACGCAGACGGCCACCGAGCTGCGCCTTGAGCTTGCCGATTACGAGCTTGTCGGACAGGTTGAGTAACATCTTCTCGGACAAGCTCAAGCGCTCGCTACGCGCTTGCTTCGCACGCAGGCGCAGGCCTTGCTCGAACATGTTGCGACCCATGTCCGTTTCTTTGGCGAGCTCGCGCTGAATGTCTTGATAGATCTGCTGCCAGATGCGCGGCACGGCATACAGCGTCGTGGGCCGGACGCGCGGCATCTCTTCGAACAGCTGGTCGGCGTTCTTGCAGATCGCCACGCTCGCGCCCAGCGCGAACGCCAGGTTCAGCTCGACGCAGCCGCCGAACACGTGCGCCCACGGCAAGAACGCCATCGTGCGCGGATCAGGACCGTAGTCGCGCATCTCGCTGAGCGCAGCCGTGTTGCTCGCGAGATTGCCATGCGTCAGCCGCACACCCTTCGGCTCGCCCGTGGTGCCGGACGTGTAGATCAAGGTCGCGACGTCGGTCGGGCTCGGGGTGCGTCCCGTGATCGCGCGCTCGGCGCCGCGCGCGAGCAGGTTGGTGAAGGACGTCGGGTCGTCCGGCGCACCCTCCATGTTCACGACGTGCGCGAGGTCGAGCAGGTCTTCGCGGATCGCACCGACGCGCGTGGCCACCGACGAGTTCGCGACGATGCACACCTTGCAGCCGGAGTCGGCGAGGATGTACTTGAGTTCGCTGTCGACCTGAGCTTCGAACATGGGCACGTAGATCGCGCGGCGCTGGAAGGTGGCGTGCGCAGCGATCACCCACTCCAGGCGGTTGTCCGCGATCACGCCGACGCGATCACCGCGGCCCACGCCGAGCAGCGCGAGCCCGGCGCGGCATTGCGTGACCAGCTGATCGAGCTCGGCGTACGTGGTCCAGACCCACTCCTTGCCCTTCAGGACGCCAAACGCTTGCCGATCCGCGTAGCTGTGCACGGCGTGCTGGAACAGCTCGACGAGGTTCTTGAAGTGCGGCGTGTTGGCAGGCATAAGCAGAGGTCACGGACGGCCGCGCTCCCATCGAACGCGCCAAAGCGGTGCTGAAGTGAGACCCAACCCCAGGTCCCGCAAAGAGCCATGCCTTGTAGCACGGCGGAGGCCGGGGAGCGATTCGCGACGCCTCAGCGCTGGCCCTTCTTGTCCTTGTCGTCGCTGGTCGCGCGCATGCCGAGCCGGCGGATCTCGCGCGCGGCCTCGATGTGTCCGGGCTCGACCGCAACCGTGCGCTTGAAGTAGTGCAGAGCTTCTCGCTCTTTGCCGGCACGCTTGTACGAGAGCGCTTTCGTGTAGAGCGCGCGCGGCTCGTCCTCGTTCAGACGCAGAGCGCTGTTGATTTCGTCGACGACTTCTTTCGGCACACCTTCGCTGGAGCGAACGAGCAGGGCATAACCGAGCAGAGCACGATACTGCGGGTTGTTCGCGTCCTCGGCCACGAGCGCGCGGATCACCGGCAACGCTTCGTCGAACGCGTTGCGTGCGAACATCTGTTCGATGCGCTTCTGCTTGCCTGCGGCGTCGAGCGCTTCGACCGGCGGCAGGCTGGCCCGCGGGGGTGACATGCTGGTCGGACGCGCGCCCTTGGCCGGCCCGGCGGCCGGCGCGCCCGGATGCATCGATGCTTGCGCCGCACGCGACGCGATGGTCTGCCACGTGGTTGCGACGGGCGCTCGAGCCGGTGGCTTCGAGCTCGACGGCCCCGACGCGCCCTTGGTCGCGTCGGGCGTGGCCGCAGGTGTCGCGACCGGAGCGGGGTCCGGCGTCAGGCTGTACGCGGTGGGCGACGGCTGCGGCTGCCGAAAGTTGATCTGTGCACTCTGCGGATTCTTCGGCTCGTAGGGCACGACCAGCTTCGCGATGATGAGCACGTAGAGCAGACGGCGCGACTCGTCGATCGGCAACTCGCTCAGCGAGCACAAGGTCTCGATGTCGCTGGGACCGGCGCGCAGTATTTCGACGAGCTTGATCTCCCCGGGCGACAGCCGCAGGCGATCGACGTCGACACCGAGTTGGATGCGCAGGCGCGTTCCAGCGAAGCGTGACAGCACGTCGTTCGCGATATCGGGGCGCGGGTAACGCCGCGCAGCTTCAGCAACGAAACCGTGCGGGTCGAACATGCCGGTGACCACGTCGACGTCGTCGCCGACTGCGTCCTCTTCGAAGAACTCGAACGGCGCGGCGCGCAGCTCGCAAAGCGGCAAGAGGCCTAGCTCGAGCGATTCCGCGGGGCCAGCCGCGAAATGAGCGGCGACGGCACGACCGCGTTGAAAGCGCACCCACGTGGCGGTCTCGCGATCGACGCTGGGGGCGTCGGCCTCGCCGAGCAGCAGGGTCCCGCTAGACCGGTGTTGGTAGAGGTACACGACCAAGTGCGCGAACGGGGTCTTCGCGAGATTGCCGTCGGCTTTGGGTTCGGAAGTGGGAGCGATCATGCGCGTGCCGGAGCGGGAAAGCCTGCCCCACCCCAGATCTAGGCCGTTCCGCGGCTCTTGGCAAAGCACAAGACCGCGTCGTCTTCTGCACATACGACGCGGGCGATACCGACCGTCCGTGACGGAAGATTCTGCGAATTGTGTCAGTTTCGTGTCGAAAATAACATAAAAAACTTGCTGTAGCGGTATTGACCACAGTTCCAATGACTCTGAAAATAGCCACTACCGGAACGGCGGCAACGTGGTGCAGAGCAACGTAATTCCTACACAAAGCTCTGGTCGGTACGTGATCGAGCGAGAGCTCGGTCACGGCGGGATGGGTATCGTCTACGAGGCGCGCGATCTCGAACACAACACGCGCGTCGCGCTCAAGGCCCTCCACAAGACCGACGCGCTCAACATCTACCGACTGAAGAACGAGTTCCGCCAGCTCGCGGATCTCAGCCATCCGAACCTGGTCACGCTGCACGAGCTCTGCTTCGACGGCGACAAATGGTTCTTCACGATGGAGCTGGTCGACGGGCAAACGCTCGACGAGTACGTGGCGGAGCATCAGGTCCCTTTGCCACCCGACAGCGACCGCGGCTCGCCGCCGACCCTGGCAGGTCGCGCACGCCTTCTGCGGCATCCCTCCGTGACGCTCAGCCAACGCTCGATATTGGGCGAGGCGCCGCTGCCGCGCGCCAACTGCAACATGCTGCGTCTGCGCTCGGTAATGCGCCAACTCGTCGAAGCCATCGCGGCGCTCCACGATGCCGGTAAGCTGCATCGCGACATCAAGCCTTCAAACGTGTTGGTCACGCCGACCGGACGCGTGGTCGTTCTCGACTTCGGAATGGTCAGCAACTCGACGCACGTCGATCCTGATGCAGGAGACGCGGAGCGCAGCGTCGGCGGCGCCGTCTTCGGCACGCCCGCGTACATGTCCCCGGAGCAAGCCGCGGGCGAGCCGATCACGCCGGCCAGCGATTGGTACAGCGTAGGCGCCGTGCTCTACGAAGCGCTGACCGGTCAGCTGCCATTCGATGGAACCGTGCTGCAGATCCTGCGCCAGAAGGACGAACAGGAGCCGGTTCCGCCAAGCGAGCTGATCGCCGACGTGCCGGACGACTTGGACCAGCTGTGCCAAGCCCTGCTGCGCCGTGATCCCCAGAAGCGCCCTTCCCTCACCAAGCTGCTGCGCCTGGTCAGCACCGGTACGCAGTCGCCGCCGGCCTTCGATGCCAGCACGAGCTCGCCCGTACGTCGACTCGGCGAGCCGTTCATCGGTCGAGAGCCCCACCTGGCGAAGCTCCGCGAAGCGTTCGAGCGCAGCAAGTCTGGACAGGCGGCCACGCTGTTCGTGCACGGCTACTCCGGCATGGGCAAGTCCGCGCTCGTTCGTGCATTCGCGAACGAGCTGATCAAGAACGACGAAGCCGTGGTGCTGCGCGGTCGCTGCTACGAGCGCGAGAGCGTTCCCTACAAAGCGTTCGACGACATCATCGATGCGCTGAGCCGCCACCTGATGCGTACGCCAGCGCAGGCCGCTGTGGAGCTTCTGCCACGCAACATCCACGCGCTCGCGCGCTTGTTCCCCGTGCTCAAGCGCGTGAATGCGGTGGCCCGCGCGCGCGTGCCGCTGCATCAGACGAACGACCCGCGCGAGCTGCGCAATCAGGCGTTCGGCGCGCTGCGCGATCTCCTGCTGCGCCTGTCGGATCATCACCCGCTCGTGATCAACATCGACGACCTGCAGTGGGGCGACGTCGACTCGGCGCGCTTGCTTTCGCACCTCTTGGGTGGGCCCGATGCACCGCCGATCCTGTTCGTCGGCACGTACCGACGCGAAGAAGCGAGCTCGAGCGCGTTCCTGCACCACATCCTGCACGAGCACGCGCTCGCTGACGCCGGCGCGCGTCCCGAGCTGCTGGAAGTGAACGCGCTCGCCCCCGACGAAACGGAGCAGCTGACGCGCGAGTTCTTGCGCGGTCTCCCGCTGGCGGATGCCCTGTTTACACGCACGATCGCAGCGGAGTCGGAAGGCGTGCCGTTCTTCGTCGGCGAGCTCACGCAGCACGTGAAGGCGCACGCGGAGAATGCCTCGTCCGCGCTGCTGCGCGTCTCGCTCGACAACGTGATTGCAACGCGCGTCGCTGGTATGTCGGACGAAGCGCGACGTGTGCTCGACGTCCTGAGCGTCGCCGCGCGACCGCTCGAGCAAGGCGTCGTGCTCGAAGCCGCGGGCTTGCCCGCCGGTGACCGACAAGCGCTGCTCGCGTTGCGTGCGGCGCGCTTGATCCGCACGCGCGGCACGCGCCAGACCGACTGCGCGGAGACTTTTCACGATCGCGTGCGTGAATCCGTGGTGAGCGCGCTCGGCCCCGAGCAGGTTCGAACGCTGCACGCGCGGATCGCTCACGCTAGCGAGAACTGGGGTGTGGGCGAGCCCGAGCAGCTCGTCGTGCATTACGCCGAGGCCGGCGACGGAGGCCGCGCCGGTGAGACCGCAATCTTCGCGGCTCATGCCGCTGCCGAGAAGCTCGCATTCAACCGCGCAGCCGAGCTGTACCGGAAGGCGATCGACCTGCAACCGAGCGCGGACGCAGCGAGCGCGCGCGACCTGTTTCGTCACCTCGGCGACGCGCTGGCGAATGCCGGCCGCGGCGCGCAAGCGGCGGCGGAGTATCTGCGCGCGGCGCAGGGCTGCACGGGTGCCGAGGCACGCGCGATCCAACGCAAAGCTGCGCAGCAGCTGCTGCGGAGCGGGCGCATCGAGCAGGGCCTCGAGCTGACCAAGACCGTGCTTTCGCAGATGGACGTGCCCTACCCGACCGGAGACGCCAAGGTGATCGCGTCGCTGGTCTGGAACAAACTGGCGCTCAAAGCCCACGGGTTCGACTTCGTCCAGCGCTCTGAGGCGGAGATCCCGCCCGCGGAGCTGGAGCGTGTGGACGCCATCGGCGCCGTGTTTCCAGAGCTGGGCGTAGGCGACCCGCTGCGCTGCGCTTTGCTGCAGGCACAGCATCTTCGCTATGCGCTGCACGCCGGTGAGCCGACGCGCGTACTGCAAGGCCTCGCCTGGGAGGCCATAAACACGGCGTACGCGGGCGGGCGCCACGCGGATGCTCGCGTCGATGCTGTGCTGCGGCGCGCGAGCACGCTGGCGGATCAGCTTGGCAGCCCACACGCCTCGGCAACCGCCAAGCTGGCGCACGCCGGCGCGTATCTGTTTCTCGGGCGCTTCAGTCGCGTGGCAGCGTTCGCAGAGGAAGCCGAAGCCATCTTCGAGCACAGCTGCTCCGGCTGCTCGTGGGAGCGCAACCTCGTCGCTACCATTCGCTACGGCAACATCGAACAGACCGGTGAGTTTTCGCAGATCCTGAAGGAAGCACCCGAGCGCGTCCGCGAAGCACGCGAACGTGACGATCGCTTTGCGCTCGGCTGCCTGTCGCTCTCGGTCCCGCTCGCGCACTTGATGACGGATGAGCCGGAACGCGCGCTCGCGTTGCTGGACGAGCAGCGCAAGGCTCTCTCGACCACGTTCGACAACTATCATTTGTGGGTGATGACTCGCACGGTCGACACGCTGCTGTACATGGATCGCGGAGCAGAGGCTCTGGCCCACCTGAACGCGCAGTGGCCTGCGTTCAGCCGAACGTTCACGGCACGCTCCGATCTGTTCAAGGTGACGACGGCTTTCCTGCGTGGACGCGCGCTGCTCGCAGCATCCGCGACGCGCAGCTCCGAGGGGCGGCGCGCGATGGACGCGTGTTTGCGCTCGATGGCGACCGCACGCAGACCGTACGCCAATTGCCTGGCTGACTTGCTGCGCGCAAGCATGGCAATCGCGGAGGGCGACGCCGTGCGCGCCCGCGCTCTTTTGCGTCGCTGCATCGAGCTCGAGCACGAGCACCAGATGCCGGTGTTTGCGACCTACGCGCGACGCGCGCTAGGCAGCATCGTGCGCGGCGAAGCGGGAGACAAGCTGCGCGCGACCGCGGACGCCGCGCTGCGTCTCCAAGGCATTCGAAAGCCCGAGCCTTGGACCGCGGTGTACCTTCCGTGGAAGCCCATGGACGCGGAAGCTCACTCGGATGCGCTGAGCAGCGTGTCCACGTAACGTCGCAAGAGCGGCTGGTCGACCACGGGCTCCGCGATGGCGGACGCGGTCGCGAGCTCCGCGACGTGACTGCGATCGACGGCGGGCCAACGGTGAGCGCTCGGATCGTGACTGCGCAGCAGCGCGGCGATCGGCGCGAGCGAGGAGCTGGCGTCTACATTCGCCAGCCACGCCAGCCACGGCACCGTCGACAGCGGGGCGCCGGTCGCGCGCAGCGCAGTGATCACCTCGGACACGCGCGTGGCGCGTGCTGCAGTCACGTGGTAGTAGCGCTGCGTCGCTCGAACACGCAGCGAAGCCGCTACGATCAGCTCGCTCACGAAGTCGACGGGCACGAGGTTCTCTTCGAAGTCCACGTCCGGCACCATGCCGAGCTCGAGGCAGCCGCGAATGAAGCGCGAGAACAGATCCTCGGCGTTGCACACGCCGGTACGAGTGTCTCCGCAGACGAACGAGGGTCGGTAGATACGCGCATCGAGGCCCGCTGCGATCGCGGCTTCGACGTAGGTCTCGGACTCGGCCTTGGTTGCAGCATACGCCGTCGCGAACGACGCGTGATTGGCGGGCCCCTCGAGCAGACGGCTGCACGGATCGTCCGCAGAGTCGAGCACGACCGACAGGGTGGAGACGTGCTCGAACGGTATCCCCTGCCCGACCTTCGCCAGTCGCAAGAGCTCGCGCGTTCCGTCGACATTGGCCGCGCGTAGAGCGGCGGCATCGGCCGTGAGATTGACTGCGGCCGCGCAGTGGTAGATACGAGACACGCCGGCTGCGAGCTGGGAGAACGCGGGCTCGCTCAGTCCCAGGCGCGGCTGTGCGATGTCACCTGCAAATGCCACGATGCGCTCCGGTGCTGCGCGAGCTTCGAGTCGCAGCGTCTTCAGCGCAGCTCGCAGGCGTCGGGCAGCCGCCCGGTCGTCGTCTGCGCGGATCAGGCACCAGAGATCGGCGCGGGTGCGTTTGGCGAGCTCCGCCAGCACATGCGCGCCGACGAAGCCCGTTGCGCCCGTGACCAGGATGTGCTCGCGTGAAATGGTTGCTGTGGCGGCTAGCCGCTCGCCGACGAGCGGGCGCGCGGGATCTTCGGGCGTCAGAGCAAGCCGCTGCGCAGCAGCCTGCTGCACTTCGATCGCACGCGCGAGCCCACGAACGGTCGGCTCATCCAAGAACTCGGCTAGGGGCACGTCGCAGCCGAAGCGGCTCTGTACGCGGGCGAGCAGCGTAGCTACCAGCAACGAGTGTCCGCCCAACTCGAAGAACGAGCGGTCCGGATGCGTGCTGCTGACGGCAGCGGCCCTCTCGGCTGGCAGCTGCGCTTCGTCGTGTCGGTCGATCGTGTCGCGAAACAGCTGCGCGACGGCATGCAAGCGGGGATCGAGCGGCGCCCTCGCGGGACCCGGCGCAGCAGCTGCAAACGCGCGCTGCAGCGCCGCGCGATCGATCTTGCCGCTGAGGCGCAGCGGCAGGCTCGCGAGCACGCGCAGCTCGGATGGCACCATATAGTGTGGCAGCGCGGAGCGTACCGTCCGGAGCAACATCTCGACATCGCACTCGGCGCTGGCGGCGGCAACGACCGCGCCGAGGACGCGCTCTTCGCCGTGGGCAGCCTTGTCGACGAAGGCTGCGGCTGCAGCCACGGCCGGGCAGCCGAGCAACACGCGCTCGATCGCTCCGAGCTCTACTCGAAAGCCGCGCACCTTCACCTGACCGTCCGTGCGACCGAGGAAGATGAGCTGGCCATCCGCGCGGCGCTTCGCGACGTCGCCGGTTCTGAACATGCGTGCGCCTTTTGCGCGGACGAATGGGTCGGGCATGAAGCGCAGCTCGTTCTGCGCTTCATGATTCCGGTAACCACGCGCCACACCGATGCCGCCGAGGTAGAGCTCTCCAACCACGCCTGCCGGAACCGGGTTCTTGTCGGCGTCGAGCACGTAGGCCTGCGTGTTGGGAAACGGACGGCCGATTGGAACCGGTGACTCGCACGCTCGACAGTGCGCGAACGTGATCCAGACCGTGGCTTCGGTCGGGCCGTACAGGTTGAAGAAGCGTCGCCCGTCGGCCCAGTCTGCAACCAGCTCGGCCGGGCACTCGTCACCTGCAACAGCGAGTGTCTCGAGCTCCGGGAGCCGACGCTGCGGCAGTGTCGCGAGCACCGCCGGCGTGAGCGTCGCGATTTGGATGCGTTCGTGCTCGACGAAGTCCGCAAGCGGCGCAGCGCCGAGCAACGCGTCCGTGCTGACCACGACCAGCGTCGCGCCAGAGCACAGCGCCAGCATCAGCTCGCCAACGAAGACGTCGAAGCTCGGCGAGGTGAACTGCAGCACGCGCGTGCCGGGCGCGGCGCCGAGCACGTCGATCTGAGCGGTCGCGAGGTTGCTGAGGCCGCGATGGTCGAGCAGCACCAGCTTCGGCGCACCGGTGGAGCCCGAGGTGGAGATTGCGTACGCCAGCGCGTCGGGCGCGACCTGCGGGGCCGGAGCCAGAGCGTGGGCAGTGGCCTCGAACGCGACGTGCTCCTCGTCGTCCACGATCACCACGCCTAGGCCGTGCTCCGCGAGCGCTGCTGCCAAGGCGTCGTTCGTAATGACACGAGTCACCCCGCCGCTCTGCAACTTCGACAGCAGCAACGACAGCGACTCGCTCGGATCGAGCGGCAAGAATGCCGCACCGGCTCGCAGCACGGCGAAGACAGCTACCGGCAGCTCGATCGAACGGGGCAAGGCGATGCCTATCAGCTGCCCAAGCAAAGGGCCGTCCGCTTGCAGGCGCGCTGCCAACGCGGCAATGCGTGCGACCAGCGGCGCGTAGCGTAGGTGCCTTCCTCCGTGCTCGATGGCGACTCGCTCGGCATGGTGCTCGGCAATCGCACTGAGCTTTTCGTGTACGGGGCACTCGGCTCGGGTGTCGGCTATGCTACCGAAGCTCGCGGCCATCGCCGACTCGAGCTCGTCTTGGGTCGCCATGTGCAACCCTGCGATCGCGCGCTCGGGATGCAGCACGCCGTCGTGGAGCAACGCCTCGAAGTGACGCGCGAGCTGCTCGATCGTCTCGCGTTCGTAGAGGTCGGTGCTGTATTCGATGAAGCCACCGAGCCCGTCACGACGACGCACGAGGCGCAGCGAGAGGTCGAGCTTCGTCGTCCCTGTGGCGACTTCCTGGGCGTCGATCCGCAGGCCCGGCAGCGCGAGCGCGTCGGCCATCCACTCGTCGTACACGAAGGCCACTTGCGCCAACAGTGCTTGGCTGCGCGTGCGCTGCGGCGAAAGCACGCGCACCAAGCTCGGGTACGGAACGTCCTGGCTCTCGATGGCCTCGGCAATGCGCGCGCTCGCGTGCTCGACGCACTGCGCGAACGACAGCTCGCCTGCGACCAAGAGACGGATCACGCCGTTGTTGATCAGGCAGCCGACTACCTCCGCAAGCCGCGCCTCGGCCCGGTTCGCGAGCGGCACGGCAATCGCGCCATCGCGCTGACCGGTGTGCCGATAGAGCAGCACACGCAGCGCAGTAA
The DNA here is from genome assembly GCA_017881055.1 of Sandaracinaceae bacterium. Lineage (GTDB taxonomy): Bacteria > Myxococcota_A > Polyangia > Polyangiales > JAFGIB01 > JADGRF01. The sequence continues at coordinate 51,772 of JADGRF010000101.1, read as the reverse complement.
GCAAAGTCGCAAACCACGTGGCGCCGTGCGCGCTTGCAAAGCGCGCGAGCAAGCTCACGGTGCTGGCGGAGAGCGCGACCGGGACTCGTGCTCCGCGATGAGAGAACACGGCGGGTCGCGCGTGGTCGGCCCGTGGCGCAAGGGAGTCCGGCATGCCGGAAAACCTCTGGCAAGCCCGCTCGGCTCGCGCCGCAAGCAGCGCAGCACGCGCGGGATCCGTCTCCCAGCGGGCCACGTCAGCCAGCTGCGCCGGTGCCTCGCGCCACGCGCGCGGCAAGCTCGCGCCCGACGTCTCCGCCGCGTAGCGGGCCGTCAGCTCCTGCGTCAAACAGGCTCGCAGCGAGAACGCATCGCACACGGCGTGATGGGCACAGAACAGCAGCGCGTGCCGCTCCGGAGCGACGCGGACGATGCGCACGCGAAACAAGGCCTCGTCGCTCCCGAAGGGCTCCCGCGCCTGGGCCGCGATCCACTCGGCCAGCAACGTTTCGCGCGCCGCGTTTGGCGACGATGCCAGCTCGTGCTCACGAAGCTGCGCCGGATCCGCGGCCAGTATCTGCTGAACGAAACCAGCGTCTGCGGACACGATGCGGGTGCGCAGACTTCCGTGGCGTTCGATCAAGCCGAGGATTGCGGCGCGCAGCGCGCGCACGTCGATCGGGCCGTGCACGTGGAAGCAAACGCACTCGTTGTAGACCGGAACGCCGCTAGCCTCCTGGCTGATCGCCCACAGGGCATGCTGAACTTGGGTGAGCGGCGCGGTGTTCCCGGCGTGAGTCGCGGTCGCGCGTGGCTGATCGAGAAACGCGGAGAACGAGCTGCTTGGGTCGGACGCACACGCCGCCCGATCGGGTGACGCGGCGGCCAACAACGCGCGCAGTGATGGCGCGCGAAAGAACCGGCCACGTTCTACGCTGCGGCCGTAGTGCTCCTCGACGGCCGCGCAGAGCCGAACGAGATCGAGCGAGCTGGCGCCGAGCGAACGCAAGTCGGTGTCGCGCGAGCCGACAGCAAACGGCAGCGCGAAGGCGGCGAGCGCGGTCAGATCTTCCAACGACAAGGGGCGCTCGAGCTCGGTCGCGGGTCGGTAGCGAACGTCGTGCAGCGACACGACCGCGCGACATTGCGGGTCGATGAGATCGAGCGCGACCCCTCCGGAGGCTGAACGACGCGCCGAGACGATGCGTACGTCAGGGGAGGCGTGAACACCGTGGGCAAGCTCGGCAACCGGCCCGAGCTCCACCTTCGCGATCGCGCCGACGCGTGGCCATTGCATGTCCGCCTGCGCGGCCAGCAACATGCCCAGCTGAAGCGCGGCGTCGAGCGCGAGCCGCGGTGCACGATAGGCGCTCTCATCGATACTCGCGTGGCCCTGCGCGGCGGCCCAGCTCCCGTCGGGTCCGACCTCTGCAGTGTCGATCCACTGACATGCGGGCGCGACGTCGACGCCGAGCGCGTGCAGGCGCGCGTAGATCGCTGCGCGCGATGCCGTGAACGCTGCGAGCGATGGCAGCGCCGCCGGCGCTGTCGCGCGTTGCGACGTCGGCGCGCAAATGACGCGGCCGCGCACGTGTATTTGCTGGTCCACGTTCGCCGCACCCAACGCCGAGCTCGCGAGCTCGAACGCGCCAGGCAATTTCACGGGGACGGACACCCGCAACGAGCGGCCAACGCCACGCTGCACGGCTCGCTCGACGACGACATCGACGAGCGCGAACGCGCGCCCGTGCTCGACAGCCACTGCCGCGAGCACCATCTCGATCCACACCGCGGCGGGCAACACGACGGCGCCTCGGTCCCTGACCTGGGTGAGGAATTCCAGAACCTGCGCGTCGGAATCGTAGTCCAGCTCGTAAACGACCACAGCAGCACGGAACGCTAGCGCGGCGCGCCCGCGGGGATCAAGCCGGAACGACGCTGCTCGTGTGTTCACGAGCCAGCTCGAGGAGCCGCGCCGTACAACTGTGCAAGAAACGTAACCATAGTGTAGCTCGACTCACAAGTATGTGCATTGTACGTTGCGTTGCGGCAGGAGTGCGAGCTTGAGCTACCCCCACACGCTGATTGACGTCGTAGCCGCACACGCGTCGGCGCGCGCTGATGTTCGCGCGTTCGGCTGGATCGACGAGCATGAGGTCTTGACCTCGCTGAGCTACGCCGAGTTGGACCGTCGCGCGCGTGCGCTGGCGGTTGCGCTGCAGGATCGCGGAATGCAGGGCCGCCCCGTGTTGATTCTGCAGCGCGCCGGCATCGACTACACGTGCGCGATCCTGGGTTGTCTCTACGCAGGCGCGATCGCCGTTCCCGCTTATCCGCCGCGTCAGCACAGCTTGGCTCGAGCCGCGGAGCGCGCGCGCGCAATCATCGCGGATGCTCGAATCGTGCTCGCGGTGAGCACTGCTGAAATTGCCGCGCAATGCGCAGGGCTGCCCGAGCTCGCCGGCATCGACTGGCTGCCCAGCGACTGCGTTGCACTTGCCGACGCAGAGCAGTGGCGCCGACCGGACTTCCGTGGCGAGACCGCATGCATCTTGCAGTACACCTCGGGATCGACGGCCGAGCCGAAGGGCGTCGTGATCACGCACGCGCAGCTGGTCGCCAACCAACGCATGATCGCGAGCGTCGTCGAGCGCACTCCGCTCGACGGACCGTGGCTGAATTGGATGCCGCCGTATCACGACTTCGGCTTGATCGGCGGCACCTTGCACCCGCTATTCGCGGGCGCCACTGCGTTGCACCTGGGCGCGGAGACGTTCTTGCGGCGGCCGCTCGCTTGGCTGCGCGCCATCTCGCACTACCGCGCCAGCGTCACCAGCGGGCCGAGCTTCGCGTTCCGGCACTGCGTCCAGCGAATCCGACCCGAGCAGCGGGTCGAGCTCGATCTGTCTTCGCTGCGTGTCGTCTGGAACGGGGCCGAGCCGATCGACGCAAGCACGCTCGACGCGTTCAGCAGCGCGTTCGAGCCCCACGGCTTCGACCGCCGTGCCTTCTATCCGAGCTACGGCATGGCGGAGACCACGCTGCTCTTCTCCGGTGGACCGCTCGAACGCGGCCCGAAGCTGGTTTCATTCAGCACGGAGCAGCTCGCCCACGGCCACGCGCGACGAGCGCGCGACGGAGAGCCGGCGCGTTGCATGGTTGGCTGCGGTGCTGCGATCGGTGGCGGGCGCTTCGAAATCGTGGACCCCGAGCGCGGGCTGGCGCTCGAGCCCGGCAGCGTCGGTGAGATCTGGTTGACGAGCCCGTCCGTAGCCTCAGGCTACTGGAATCGCCTGGACGCGACCGAGCACACCTTCGCGGCGCATCTCACCGACACTCACGAGGGCCCGTTTCTGCGCACGGGCGACCTCGGCTTCGTATACGAGGGCGAGCTGTTCATCTCAGGTCGGCTCAAGGATCTGATCGTCGTGCGCGGTCAGAAACACCATCCGCAGGATATCGAGCGTACGGTGCAGCGTGTCGACCCCGCGTTGCTGGCAGACACCGGCGCGGCCTTTGGAGTCTCGGTCGACGACGAAGAGCGCGTGGTTGTCGTGCAGGAGCTCGATCATCGTGCCGGCCGCGACCCGCACGCGCTGCTCGATCCCATTCTCGAAACGATCCGCGAGCAGCACGAGCTGGCAGCGCACGCGGTCGTGCTGCTGAAGAAGGGCAGCCTGCTCAAGACCTCGAGCGGCAAGGTTCGGCGTAGCGCGATGCGCGCTGCTTTTCTGGGCGGCGAGCTGTCGGTCGTTGCACGCTGGGACGCTCCGCGCACCACCACCGACTCCGCCGATTCGCAGCGCGCGTCACGGACCTGGACTCGGCCCGTCCCGCTCGATCCGCGCGCCGAAGCCATCGCTACGTTTCTACGAGAGCGCTTGGCAGAGCGCTTCGGTCTGCACCCGAGCAGCATCGACGACACCGCTCCCCTCGCCCGCTACGGAGTCGATTCGGTGATGGCCGTCGAGCTGACGGACGCACTGTGCACGCGCTTCGACGTCACGTTGCCATCCACCATCACGTACGACAACCCCACCATCGCCGGCTTGGCGCGCGCGCTTTGCACCGAGGCCGGGAGCCGTCCAACCACGCGCGCGGGCGCGCACGGCAGCGCGTCCGCCGGCGCGCGGCGAAGCCCTGGCGCCGCCGCTCCACTCGACGACGCGATCGCCATCGTCGGTATGAGCTGCCGGTTTCCCGGCGCACCCGATCTGCGCGCGTACCACGACCTGCTCCGGCACGGGGTCGACGCGATCACCGAGATTCCGGAGTCGCACTTCTCTCTGGACGGGCTGTACGATCCGGATGCCGACGCACCCGGCAAGATCGCCACGCGCTGGGGCGGCTTCATCGAGGACATCGATCGCTTCGACCCGAGCTTCTTCGGGATCTCACGCCGCGAAGCGACGCTGATGGATCCGCAGCAACGCTTGTTTCTCGAGCTCTCCTGGGAAGCGCTGGAGGATGCCGGGATCGCGCCAAGCACGCTGGCCGGCACGCAGACCGGCGTGTTCGCGGGTGCCAGCTCGGGAGACTTCACGCTCTTGCTCGGTCGGCACCCACAGCTGGTCGACGCGGACTACGGCACCGGCAACGCCAAGAGCTTGATCGCCAACCGACTCTCGTACTTCCTCGATCTGCGCGGCCCGAGCATGACGATCGATGCCGCCTGTGCGTCGTCGCTGGTGGCGCTGGCGCACGCGACGACCGCGCTGCGGCGCGGTGAGCTCACGCACGCGATCGTGGGCGGTGTCAACGCGCTGCTCACGCCCGAGCCATTCGTGTTCTTTTCGAAGGCGCACGCGCTCGCCAAAGACGGCCGCTGCAAAGCGTTCGATGCACGCGCCGACGGCTTCGTGCGCGGCGAGGGCGGTGGCGTAGTGATCCTGCAGCGCGTGTCGGATGCCGTGCGCGCGCGCAACCGCATCTACGCCGTGGTTGCCGGGTCGGCGGTGAACCACGACGGTGCGTCGAACGGGATCATGGCGCCGAGCGGACCCGCGCAGGAACGCTTGCTGCGCAGCGCGTTTGCCGACGCCGGCATCGGTCCCGAGGACGTCGACTACATCGAGACGCACGGCGTCGGTACGCCGCTCGCCGACACCGTGGAAGCGCGCGCGATCGGCGCCGTGCTCGACGGCCACGCGCGCGAGCGACCGTGCCTGCTGGGCGCGGTCAAGAGCAACATCGGCCACCTCGAGGCCGCGTCGGGCATGGCAAGCGTGATCAAAGCTGCGCTGGCGCTGCACGGCGAGGAGATCCCGCCGAATCTGCACCTGCGCGACGTGCATCCGGACATCGACGTCGCGCGCTGGTCGCTGACCTTTCCCACGGTGCCCACGCGCTGGCCGCGGGGAGACCGGACACGCTACGCAGGTGCAAGCAGCTTCGGCTTCGGCGGTACGAATGCGCACGTCGTGCTGGGCGAGGCGCCGCTGCAGCGTCACGTCGAGCCACGAGCCGAGGAACACCGGGAGCGCTCGGTGCACCTGCTGACGCTCTCGGCTCGCACGGCGAACGCTCTGCAGCGGCAGCGGCAGCGCTGGGCGAGGAGACTCGATCGACTGGCCCTGCCGGACCTGTGCTTTACGGCGAGCACCGGTCGCGCGCACTTTCCCGTGCGCGCCGCCTTCATCGCCGATAGCAACGAAGCGCTGCAGCGTCAGCTGCTACGCAGCGACACGCCCTCCGAACGCATGGGCGCGGCTGGCGCGAGCGAGCCGCCGCTGCAGTTGGCGCTGATCTTCCGCGAGCGCCCGATCTACACCGGCACGGGTGCGACGCTCTTCGAGTGCGAGCCCGAGTTTCGCCGCGCTCTGCTGCATGCTGACGACGTGCTCCGCCAGCACGTTGCCGTGCCGCCATCTGCGGCGCTGTTCGACACGCCAGCCGGAGCACTGGTGTCCGACGCGCTCGGCCCGACGTGCGCTGCGGCGCTCGATCACGCGCTCTTCATGCTGCTGCGCAGCTGGGGAGTCACACCCGCGTGCGTGCTCGGCCAAGGCGCCGGCGAGTACCTCGCTGCGTGCGCTGCCGGCGTGATGGCGTGGGAAGACGCACTCGTCACGGTGGCGCAGCGAGCCGCGCTGCGTGCCAGCTTCCACGCGGGAGCGCCGCTCACCGGCACGCCACGGGATCTGAAAGCCGTTCTGCGCTCGATCAAGTACCGAGCGCCCACGATCCCGTTCGTCTCCGGCTCAGTCGGTCGCGCGTGGCGTGCAGACGAGGTCCCCGGGTCGGCGCACTTCAGCGCGCACATCTATCACGAGCACAGGCCCGACGAAGGCTTGGCTGCATTGGACGCGCTCGATCCCACACTGTGCTTCGATCTCGGCGCGCACGGCTCGCGCAGCGCAACTCGCTTCGCGCTGCTCGCCGATCACCACGATGCACATCCCCCGCTGCTTACTGCCCTGGCCGCGTTCTACGTGGCCGGTGGCAACGTGGACTGGAACGCCTTCGAGTCGGGTCGAGCGCGACACAAAGTGTCGCTGCCGAGCTATCCCTTCGAGCGCCAGCGCTATTGGCCCGCGCCGCTCGATGCGGCACGTGCGACGCCGAGCGAGCCCCCTGCGCGAGAGACCGGCGAGCGCGCGAGCGAGGTTCGCGCGCTGGCGCATCCGCTGCTGTCACGCAGACGCGTGATCTCGGCGGACGAGCAATCCAGCGTCGTACGCCTTGCGGTCGAGGACGAAACAGGCTGACGCAGCTCAAGCCTGCACCCCCAGCGGTGCATACAAGCCAGAGAATACCGCCGGGTTGCGCACGCCACGCGCACGAAGATCGGCATCGGCCTGTTCCACGAGCAGCGCGCCTGCGTGGCCGCCGAGCAGTTCACCTTTGCGCAAGCGCGCGCAGGCCGCGACCACGGGCAGCTCACGGCGTGTCTCGGACGCATCGAGCAGCGCGTCGAGCCAGCGCAGTGCAAGCTCGGGCTCGCTGCGGCCCGCGGCCACGGCTGCGCGCAGGAGCTGGATGTGCGGCAGAAAGCAGCGCAGCCCGAGCTTCTCGGCGAGGCCGATCTCGGTATCGGCTCGCCCGAGCAGCAAGTCGCGTTCAGCTTCGACAGCGAGAGCGCTCGCGCAGACCGCGAGCTGAGCGCGCAACACGTGACACTGCGCCGACCACAACGGTACGGACGCCAGCGCAGACGTGAAGAACCCATCGAAGCCGTCGATATCGGCGCGACACGCGGCCGCATCGGCGCGATACAGATCGACCTGACTTCGCGAGACCTGGCGCGCAAAGCCGGTGAGATCGAAGTCGGGCCGGGTCTCGGCTTCCGCACAATAGCGCTCGACGCGCTCGGGCGCGTCCTGGGCGAGCGAATGCCCTGTGGCGAGCAAGCGCAGCCGAATGGCGCTCGCGATGTCGCCGTGATCCTCCGCCTCACGCACCCACTCCTCGCAGCGTTCTCCACCGTCCAGCCCAGAGCCATACACCACGAGTGACGCCAACAGCTGCCGACACAAGCGCATCTCGGCAGCGCTTGCTGCGCAGCGCGTGCGGAACGCTTCTTCGGCTTGAGCAAGCTTCAGCGTCGCCTGCGTCAGCTCGCCGCGTCGCATGCTCTCGTGTCCGCGTGCGAAGAGCACCCACGCTCGCGCACGCGCGTCGTCGGTTCGCGCAGCCAAGGTCTGCGCCAACTCGAGCGCACCGAGCGCCTTGTCACCGAGCACGGTCGCCATGCCCCCATCGACGTACACGTGGAACAGGCACAGGGCGCAGGCAATCCGGGCTGGCTCACCTGCGTCGAGCGCGTGGAGCACGATGCGCACGACCAAAGGCAGCGTGCGATCTACCTCGGTGAGCAAGAGGCCCAGCGTGATCGAGAACACGGTGTCGAGTCGCTCAATCTGGTCCCGCGGGACCTCGTGCTCGGCTCGGCGCGCGAACACGAAGCCGCGCTGGCGAAGCGTGTCGCGCAGCACACGCGCCTGACCGAACGATTCGCGAAACGACGCCGGAAGCGTCAGCTGCCACTGCCCCAGAGTCTCATGCAGCGCGTCGACACCGCGCGCGTAGTACCCGCCACGCAGGAGCTCGACGCCCGCCTTGCGGCGCAACATGAGCGCAGCGTCCACCGGTGCGAGCGCCGCCGCCTCGAAGAACACGTCTGCAGCGCGCGCCGCCCGGCCGGCGTTCACGAGCGCTTCGCCCCAGGCGGCCAGGAGCTCGCTCCGCTCTGCTGCATCGCCGACCGAATGCTCGGCGGCCACGGCGTAGAGCTCAGCGGCCTTGTCGAAGGCCAGCGCACCTCGTGCCTGCTCCGCGGCTCGCCGCGCGTACAAGCTGGCGCGCATGAACGCACGCGCGCCGAGCAGATGCCGGGTGAGCGCCTCGAGGTCCTTGCTGCCGCTCGCTTCGAGCGTGGTGGCAAGGCGCCGATGCCAGAGCACGAGCGCTTCATCCGACAAGCGGGCCAACACCGCGCGACGGATGCGATCGTGGTAGACGTCGACGGCGCGCACCGAGCGCTGCGCCACGCCGCGCAAAAGGCGCAAGCCGCGCAGCTCGGAGAGCGCGGTGGGCAAGTCGATGTCGAACGTCGCTGCCAGCGACAGCATGTGCTCCGGCACGGGCCGCGCTGCGACCGAGACCAGCTCGAGGAGCAGACACGCCGCCGTCGAGAGCGTCTCGAATCTCTCCGCGAGCGCCACTTCCAGGCTGACGAGCTCCGGGAGTCTTCCGTCGAGCTCGCGCCGCTTCTGCACGTAGCTCACGAGTTCCGTCAGCAGGAACGGGGAGCCTTGCGATTCGGAGCCGATGGCCCTGGCGCAGGGCCACGCGTCTTGGCCCAGCAGCTCGCGCGCCAACTCGTTGCATTCCTCGGGCGCGAGCGCCCCGACCGCGAGCTGACGCAGATCGGCCTGCGCACCATCGCGCGTGTGCATGAGCAGCGTCTGCAGACAGCTGCTCCCGGCGACCTCGCCACTGCGGTACGTGCCCACGCACAACAGCGCGGGGCTGTCGGGGCCCTGCAACAGATCCGCGATCAGGCGCGCGCTGTCGACGTCGCCCCACTGCAAGTCGTCGATGAAGAGCACGAGCGGATGGCGGTCGGCGATGCGCGAGAACATCTCCTTGAGCGCCACGAACGCGCGTCGGCGCAGCTCCTGCGGGTCGGTCGGCAACGGAGTGCGTCGCCTCGCTTCTTTGATCACGTCGACGCGGCGCAGTACGGGAAAGAGCTGCGCGAGCGCCTGCACGTCGCGCGGGATCAGCTCCGCTGCACGCACCGGCGACAGCCGACGCAGGTAGCGACTGAGCGTGTCGATCAAGCTGTCGAACGCCTTGAACGGTACGCTCTCACGCTCGTAGCACGCACCCTTGAGCACGACTGTTTCGCCGCGCGTACGCAGGCCTGCCAGGAACGACTCCACCAGCACGGTCTTGCCCATGCCGGAGTCGCCGTGCACCAGCACGAGCACCGGATGATTCGCATCGGTAGCCGCGAGCGCTTGGTCCAGGGCTTCGAGCTGCGTCTTGCGACCCACGAGGGTCGGGATGAGCTCCGGCGACACGCTCGGTCGCGGCGGCGGAGTCGATGCGGCACGCTTGCCCGCGAGCGCGCGTAACACCGCTGCGCCGCGTGGACGCGCGCTCGGGTCGCGCGCCAGAAGCTGCATGCAGAGCTCGTCGAGGTCCGTTGGCACGCCCGAGACCACCTGCGACGGAGGCAGCGGATCGAAGTGCTGCTTCTGCTGGATGATCTGCAGGTACGTGCCATCGAACGGCACGGCGCCGGTCAGGGCTTCATAGAGCATCACGCCGAGCGAATACCAATCGGTGCCCTCGTCGACCGCGCGACCTTCGGCTTGCTCCGGGGACATGTACGCAGGCGTGCCCATCACGCCGGCATCGAGCGTCTTGTGCAGCTGACCGCTGCGCTCTGCTGCAATGCCGAAGTCGAGCAGCACCGCGCGCCCGTCGGGCGTGACCAGCACGTTGTCGGACTTCAAGTCGCGATGCAGCTTACCGGCGGCGTGCACCGCCAAAAGGCCGCTCGCGATCTGCTGCATCACGTCGCGCAAGCGCTGCAGATCCCGCAGCGGCGAGGGAAACAGCAGCTCGAGGCTGCGCACCTGCTCGGTCGGGTCGAGCGGCTCGCCACAGGCGTCGAGATCGACCTCTCTCGTAGGGCGCGGCGTACGATCCCCGCGACGCAGCTGCGGTCCGACGACGTGCTCCAGGAAGTCGTGCCCGTGCACGTACTCCATCGTGAAGAACCACTCGTCGTTCTCGCAGAACAGCTCGTGCAGCTTCACCAGGTTGGGGTGGTTCACATCAGCGAGCGCGCGAAACTCGCTCTTGAACCGATAGATGCCCGACGCATCCACGCGCCGCAACGTCTTGAGCGCGACCTCTGTCCCCGTTTGGCGATCGAACACGAGGTAGACGGCGCCCATGCTGCCCTCGCCCAGCGCCCTGCGCAGCGCAAAACGGCGGGTGCCGAGGAACGGAGCACTGGGCCTCGTTCCCGAGGCGGTTTCCCGCGTCGGCCTGGTTCGGGGCGAGCCGCTACTCATCGTCCGTATGGTGTAGAGTGTCACGTTCGCGGTCTTTTGGGTCAGGCGCACGCGCATTTGGCGGGGCGGGTCCTGCGATGACCGTCGAGAGACAGAGAGACATGCAGGCCCTCCACGAGGCATTCATCTGCGACGCGATCCGAACTCCGATCGGCCGCTACGGCGGTGTGCTCTCGGGCGTACGTGCGGACGACCTCGGCGCAGTACCCCTCAAAGCCCTGCGCGAGCGCAATCCCGGGGTCGACTTCGCAGCGGTCGACGACGTGATCTTGGGTTGCGCGAATCAAGCCGGCGAAGACAACCGCAACGTGGCCCGCATGGCTAGCTTGCTCGCGGGCCTGCCGGTGGACGTTCCCGGCACCACCGTCAATCGCTTGTGCGGCTCCGGCATGGACGCCGTGAGCATGGCCGCGCGCGCGATCAAGACGGGCGAAGCCGAGCTCGTGATCGCTGGCGGCGTCGAATCGATGTCACGTGCGCCGTTCGTACAGGGCAAAGCCACCACGGCATTCTCGCGGAACGCCGAGCTCTTCGACACCACGATCGGCTGGCGCTTCGTGAACCCGTTGATGAACGCGCAGTACGGCATCGACTCGATGCCGGAGACCGCAGAGAACGTCGCAGCTGACTTCAACGTCACGCGCGCCGATCAGGATCGCTTCGCGTGGACGAGCCAGAAGAAGACCGCAGCCGCGCAGGAGCAAGGCTTTCTTGCCGCGGAGATCACGCCGGTAGCGCTGCGGGCCAAGGGCGGAGTCACGAACGTCGAACGCGACGAGCACCCACGCGCGGACGTGACCCTCGAGTCGCTCGCCAAGCTGCCGGCTCCGTTTCGCGAGGCTGGCAGCGTGACCGCGGGCAACGCCTCGGGTGTGAACGACGGCGCTTGCGCGCTCCTGATCGCGTCGGCCGCGGCCGCGAAGAAGTACGGCCTTACGCCGCGCGCACGCATCGTCGCATGCGTCAGCGCCGGCGTTCCCCCGCGCATCATGGGTATCGGTCCCGCTCCGGCGACTCGCAAACTACTGGCGAAGACGGGCGTCTCGCTCGCAGACCTCAGCGTGATCGAGCTGAACGAAGCGTTCGCCGCCCAAGCACTCGCTGTGACGCGTCAGCTCGGCCTGGCCGACGACGACGCGCGCGTGAACCCGTACGGAGGAGCCATCGCGCTCGGCCATCCACTCGGCATGAGCGGCGCACGCCTGGTCACGACCGCGACGTACCAGCTGACACGAACGCAAGGCCGCTACGCGCTCTGCACGATGTGCATCGGCGTGGGCCAAGGCATCGCAATGCTGATCGAGCGCGTCTAAAACAGCGACGCATGGGCCGCGATCCACGTCGCGTGTCTCACGGCCGATGCGACTGTTTGTTCAGGGCGCCAGCTTGGCGACCTTCGTGGAAACCGCGGCGACGCTGACTGGGAGCCACTGCGAGTGCACGGGCTCGTCGACTGCGACGAAAGCCTGTACGTAGTCCGAGTCGGCGTCGGCGTCTTCGAGCTCGATGCTCGAGCCGGCGAGCACCGGCAGGTCCACGCCGCCGCGCTCTTGGAAGTATTGGGCGACGGCGCGTGCACGATCGGCCGCGTAGCCCGCCTTCTCTTCGAGGTTCGAGAGCCCGAGCACGTACAGGTGCAAGCCCGGCACGCCTGCGTACTCGTGCACAACGCGGCGCACGGCCTGATACGCTGCCGCCAGCTTGTCGGCGCGACTGCCGAGCACGACCGTGTCGCGGAAGAAGATCGGATCGTGCGGTACTTCGATCTGGATCGGCGACCACTCCATGTCGGCCCAGCTGTCGGAGCTGCCGAAGGCGCGCACCGTGAGCTTGGCGACTGGTCGAGGGAGCTCCGGCCAGCTCAGCGTGATCGGCTTGCCGGCCTGGCCGCCGCCGACCGGCGTGGTGGCCTGATGCAGCGCGTTGCCGTCGACGTCGAACAGCGTCAGCTCGGCGAACGCGATGTCCGAGCGCGAACGAAAATGGAGCGTGCGCGCCGCGAGGTCGACGTTGGCCGGCGAAAACTCCACATGGAGCGGCGGCACGACGTCGACCGTGGCGCTCTCGACCCGACGAAAACCCATGCCGTTCTGCACGCCGGACACACGCACCTCGCAGCGATGCTTGCCGCTGCCGGTCTTCCAGGTGATCGAGCGCGTCATGCCGGTGAGCACGTCGGAGGCGTCTTCCGAAGGGCCCGCGGCCGTGTCGATCACGAGCTCGACGTGCAAGCGCTCGAGCGGCGCGAGCGCCGTGACGATCACCTCCGGAGCCTGCCACGGCAGGTTCACCGTCTGCAGGATGGTGATGTCGACCGGCTTGCTGGCCGGAGCGGCAGGAACGACTGAGCGCGCGACCGTTGCAGCTGTCGCATCTTCAGCCAGCGCGCGCGAATCTTGGAAACCAAGAAGACTCGCAAACCCGAGCGCTGCAGCTGTCAGCGGCGCCCATGAACGACTTGTAGGGAGCACGCGTAGACTGTACGCCATTTCGCTCGCGTGGACAATCAGGCGAGCCGGGTGACGCGTCGCGGCCTGCACGCAAAAGCCTGGAAAATCAGTCTGTGCCGCAGATCTGCAGGCCCCACGCCGTGATCGTCGGATACACGGGCGAGATGCAGACCTGGATGCTCCAGCCCGTGATGGTCGGGAAGAACGCACCGGTGGCGTTACCGTCGATCGCTTTCAGGGTCCAGGTGCCGCTGCTCTCCTGGCCGTTGAAGACTGCGAGCGTCTGATTCGGGCGAATCGTGGCGCCGCCGCCGGCTGGGGTCGCGGCGCAGCTGACGGTGGCGCTGCCCGCGGCGTCGTCCCAGTTGAAGCTCCAGTTCGCGATCGCGTTGCCGCACTGGCCGGACGGGACCATCGTGCGCGCCGTGCCGGCTGGACTGGTCAGCGTGATCTGCGTCTGACTGAAGCGACCGGTCGTGCCGACGGCGGAGAGCACGTTTACGTCGGTGATGATGCCGCCCTGCGTCACGGGAATGCTCAAGGTCGAGGTGGCCGTGCCCGTGACTGGCGTCGGGCTACCGGGAATGGTCTTCGGCACGTCGTTCGAGGTGAACGTGGTGCAGCTGGGCAGCGCGACGTTGTCGATGACCTTCATCGTCCAGGTGCCCGTGCTGTTCTGACCGTTGAAGACCGAGAGCGCAGCGCCGTTGAAGCTCGCGTTCGTCGGCTGCACGGTCGCGCCGCCACCGATCGGTGTGGTGCAGCTGGCGGCGCCGGCCGCGGCCTGATCGTCGAGCGAGAAGCTCCAGTTGTGGTTGATGCCGTTGCTGCACGAGCCGGCCGCGAGCAGCGTGCTGGTGGTGCCACCGGGGCTGGTCAGCGTGATCTGATCCTGCAGGATGCGGTTGGTGGTGCCGGTAGCGCCGATCACGTTGACGTCCGTGATCTTGGTGCCAGCTGCAACGCTCAGCGTCGAGACCGCTGTGCCGGAGTCCGCGTTGCCCGGTGTGGACTGCGGGACGTTGGTCGCCGTGAACGACGCGCAGGTCTGAACCGCCGCCGGGTAGTTGCAGCAGCGGAAGCCCGTGTTCTGGAAGGCGAAGGCCTGATCGCCGACCACGTAGTTGAACGCGCAGGTGCGACCGGACTCGATGTTGTTGTAGCTACCGCCGCGCAGCTCGAAGAGTCCGTTGCTCTGCTGCGTGTTGGTCCACTCCTTCACGTTGCCAGACATATCGTAGATGTCGCCCGCCGCGCCCCAAGGCGACTTGCACTGACCGAACGAGCCGGTGGCGAGGCGCGCATCTTGATCGCCCGTGGTGTTCGGGTCGCTGTCGTATTCCTTGCCGTTGCACTCCTGCGCCGCGCTGGTCGCACCGTTGGCAGTGGAGCAGTTGGTGCCGTAGCCCCACTTGCACAGGGCCGTCGTGCTCTGGCATGCGGTCTGCCAGGTTGGCGAGTCGCACAGGCGCCAGCCGCCGTTGCCCGCGCACTGGCCGCCCGCGTTGAGCGCGCAGCACGCGTCGTGCGCTTCGTTCCAGGTGACGTCGGTCCACGGGATCTTGTTGCCGTTCGAGCACGCGAGCTTGTTGCCCGAGCCGGACGCATTCGCCTGCGCGTCGGGACGCGATGCTTCGTATTGGAAGACCTTCACACCGCCCGTGATCGTGACGGTGGAGAAGTCGTCCGGACCGATGCCGCCGTTGTCGCCGCTCACGCCGCTGACTTCGTCGGTCTTGCCGTCGCAGTCGTCGTCGATGTTGTTGCAGGCTTCGTTCGCGGTGGGCTTCGCTGCGAGCACCGTGCACGCCGTGGGCGACTTCGCGGTGCAGCACTGCGAGGCCGACGCGCCGCTGCATTGCAGGAAGCCGGTGTTCTTGCAGCCACCTACGCCGACGCTGCACGAGTTACCGATGCTCCAGTTCTCGTCGATCTTGCCGTTGCAGTCGTTGTCCTTGCCGTCACAGGTCTCGGGCACCGCCGCGACCGTGCCCTGACACTGGATGCCGCCACTCAAGCACACGACCGTCCCGGACTTGCACTCGCCGATGTTGATGCCGCAGAAGCTGGAGGGTGGCAGCTGCGGGCTGTCGTCGATCAGGCCGTTGCAGTCGTTGTCGAGGCCGTCACACACCTCGGGACCGCTGACGGTGCAGGTGAGCTCGCAGCCGTCGGCGTCGGTGTGGTTGGCGTCCACGAAGCCGGTGTTGCACGCCAGGATCTTGCAGACGCCGGACGCGCACTTGGGCGTGGCGTTCGGGAGGTTGCAGACGTGGTTGCAGCTGCCGCAGTTGTTGGTGTCGCCGTTCTGCAGGTTGAACGTCTCGTCGGCCGAGCCGTTGCAGTTGTTGTCTTTGGTGTCACAGACCTCGACGCTGGGGCCGGTCGAGCCGACGCAGGTCAAGCCGCCGCTGACGCAGGTCATCGCGCCCTGCACGCAGGTGCCCACGTTCGAGCCGCAAACTGCACCGCCGCCAGGGTTGCCCTCGTCGAACAAGCCGTCGCAGTCGTTGTCCTTGCCGTCGCAGACTTCGGTCGCCGGAGCCGTATTACCCACGCAGCTCAAGCTACCGGCGCCGCAGGTGAGCGTGCCGAGCTTGCAGGTGCCGACGTCGGAGCCGCACGCGCCACCGCCACCGGGGTTGCCTTCGTCGACAGTGCCATTGCAGTTGTTGTCGATGCCGTCGCAGGTCTCGGCGACCGCCGCTTGCGAGCCTGCGCAATTGAGCGCGCCGCTCGTGCAGGTGAGCGTACCCGTGTGACACGCGCCCACGCTCGAACCGCAGGTCGCACCGCCGCCCGGGTTGCCCTCGTCGAAGTTGCCGTCGCAATTGTTGTCCTTGCCGTCGCAGATCTCCGGCGTGGGAGTCTTGCCGCCCATGCACACGAGCGCACCGCTGACGCACTGCTTGGTGCCGGTCGAACACTCGCCCACGTCGGTGCCGCATACGCCGCCCGCACCCGGGTTGCCTTCGTCGACGGTGCCGTCGCAGTTGTTGTCCTTGCCGTCGCAAGTCTCGGTGATGGGCTGCACTTCGCCCGCGCACAGCATCGAGCCGCCGGTGCACGTGAGCACGCCGGTCTTGCACGTGCCCACGCTGGAGCCGCAGGTCGCGCCGCCCCCGGGGTTGCTCTCGTCGAACTTGCCGTCGCAGTCGTTGTCCTTGGTGTCGCACACCTCGGTCGTACCGCCGACTGCGCCGACGCACGCGAGCGCGCCGCTCTGACACTGCACCGTGCCGGTCGAACACTCGCCGGTGTCGGTGCCGCAGGTGCTGCCGCCGCCGGGGTTACCTTCGTCGACCGTGCCGTTGCAGTTGTTGTCGATGCCGTCGCACACCTCGGGGCTGGCCGTGACTGCGCCGGAGCACACGAGCGCACCGCTGACGCACGCGATCGCGCCGGTCTTGCACGCGCCGACCGAGCTGCCGCAAGTCGCACCGCCACCCGGGTTGCCTTCGTCGAACTTGCCGTCGCAGTCGTTGTCGAGACCGTCACACACCTCGACGCTGCCAGCGACCGAGCCCGTGCACGAGAGTGCACCTGACGCGCATTGAATAGTGCCCGCCGTGCACTGACCCAAGTTGCTGCCGCAGCTCGCGCCACCGCCCGGGTTGTTCTCGTCGACGACGCCATCGCAGTTGTTGTCTTTGCCGTCGCAGACTTCGTTCCCGGGACTCACGGAGCCCTGGCACACGAACGTGCCGCCCGCGCAGGTGAGCGTGCCGGTCTTGCACTGGCCCACGCTGCTGCCGCAGGTCGCACCGCCGCCGGGGTTGCCTTCGTCGAATAGGCCGTTGCAGTTGTTGTCCTTGCCGTCGCAGACCTCGGCCGTGCCACTGACTGCGCCCACGCACGAGAGCGCGCCGCTCTGACACTGAATCGTGCCCTTCTTGCACTCACCCACCGAGCTGCCGCAGCTCGCGCCGCCGCCAGGATTGCCGTTGTCGACCAGGCCGTCGCAGTCGTTGTCCTTGCCGTCGCAGACTTCTGCGGCAGGCGCAGTCGCACCGCTGCACACGATGCCGCCCGCGATGCATTGCTGCGTGCCCTTCTTGCACTCGCCGACGGCGCTGCCGCAGGTCGCACCGCCGCCAGGGTTGCCGTTGTCGATCACGCCGTCGCAGTCGTTGTCCTTGCCATCGCAGACTTCGCCACTGCCCGAGACGCCGCCGACGCACGAAAGCGCACCGGACTGGCACAGCATCGTGCCGGTCCTGCACACGCCGATGCCGCTGCCGCAGGTCGCGCCGCCGCCGGGGTTGCCGTTGTCGACCACGCCGTCGCAGTCGTTGTCGAGGCCGTCGCAGACCTCGGCCGAGCCGTTGACCGCGCCCTGACACACGACCGAACCACCGACGCACGCTTCGACGCCGGTCTTGCACGCACCGACGCTGCTACCGCACGTCGCACCGCCACCGGGGTTGCCTTCGTCGAACCTGCCGTCGCAGTTGTTGTCGAGGCCGTCGCAGATCTCGGGCGTGCCGGACACGGCACCCGTGCAGACGAGCGCGCCGGTCACGCACATGACGGTACCGGGCTGGCACTCGCCGATGCTGCTGCCACAACCGCCGCCACCGCCCGGGTTGCCGTTGTCGACGACACCATCGCAGTCGTTGTCGAGGCCGTCGCAGACTTCGGGCACGCCAGCGACTGAACCGGCACAGACCAGGCCACCCGCCACGCACTGCTGCACGCCAGGCTTGCACTGACCCACGCTGGAGCCGCACGCACCGCCGCCGCCCGGATTGTTCTCATCGAACAGACCGTCGCAGTTGTTGTCGAGGCCGTCGCAGATCTCGGGCGTAGGCAGCGTGCCGCCGTTGCAGACCAGCGAGCCGTTCTGACACAGGAACGTGCCGTTCGCGCACTCGCCCAAGCTATTGCCGCAGGCCGCGCCGCCCTGCGGGTTGCCGTTGTCGACGACGCCGTCGCAGTCGTTGTCCTTGCCGTCGCAGACCTCGTCCGTCGGACCTACCTCGTTGGCGCAGCGCAGCGCGCCAGCCATGCACACGCTCAGGCCGAGCTTGCATTCGCCGGTGGAGCTCGAGCCGCACGACACACCGCCGCCGGGATTGCCGTTGTCGATGACACCGTCGCAGTCGTTGTCGAGGCCGTCGCAGACCTCGGCGACCGGATCGGTCGCGTTGAGGCAGGCGAGCGCGCCACTCACGCAGGCGAACGTACCCGCCTGGCACGTGCCGAGCGTCGAGCCACACGGACCGATGCGCGGATCGGTCTCGTCGACTTTCATGTCGCAGTCGTTGTCGAGCCCGTCGCAGATCTCGGTCGCCGGACCGACGCCACCCATGCACACGGTCTGGCCGTTCGTGCAGACGGTGGTGCCGGAGCTGCACTCACCCGTGTCATCGCCGCAGGCGATGCTGGCCACGGTCTCGTCGATCTTGCCGTCACAGTCTTCGTCGATCCGATTGCATAGTTCGGTCGGATCGGCCGCAGGCGTGCACTGGTACTCGCAGCCCGTCGCCGGGTTGTGATCGATGTCGTAGAAGCCGGGGTCGCACTTCGACGGATCGAGCGCGCACTGGCCGCCCACGCACGACGCGCCCGCGACGGCATTCGCGTAGCGGCAGCTCTTGCCGCACACGCCGCAGTTCAGCGGATCGGTTTGCTTATTGACGTCTTCATCGATCTTGCCGTCGCAGTCGTTGTCGCGGTTGTCGCAGACCGAGTCGTCGGGATCGGGATGCGCCTGACACGCATACTCGCAACCGTTGAGGGCTTTCTTGTCCAGATTCACGAAGCCGATGTCGCAGGTCGTGAAGCCGCAGACGCCAGCCTTGCACTGACCGAACGCGTGGTCCGGCCGGCACGCCTTGCCGCAGCCGCCGCAGTTGTTCGGATCGCTCTTGGTGTCGATGCCTTCGTCGATCTTGCCGTCGCAGTCGTCGTCTTTGCCGTTGCAGAGCTCCTGCGCGAGGCATCCACCGCCCGCACCGCCCGCGCCGGCACCGCCATCGTTCTTGCCCGTGTTGGTGCCGCCACCGTCACCGACGTTCGATGCGCCGGCGTCGCCGAGGTTGGCGCTGCCGCCCTCGCTCTCGTTCGTGATCGTAGAGCCTGCGTCTTCGACGCAGTCGAGGCAGAAGGGTTGCACCTTACAGCCGCCGAGCATGGCGAAGAGCCCCACGCCGACGACCGTGAGCAGTGCGCGCACGAGCTGCGCGCCGCGCATTGCGATCCGGCCGCGACGACGCAGTCTACGCAGCGCGAGCAAGAGGACTCCGAGCGCGAACGCAATTGGACCGCGCACGGGCTGATCGGAACCTGTGCCGTGACCCGCGGGCACCGTGCATGCGCAGCCACCGCCACCGGTGACGAGCACGCGCTTGTGGTTGTCCACCTGGTTGCTTCCGGTCGCACCAGGGCCCGTGCCGTTGCCCGAACCGGTGCCGCCGTTGTTGCCTACGCCGGAAGGGATCGGCCGACAGATGCCGGCCGAGCACATGAAGCCTGTGCCGCACACGCTGCCCGCGCGCTTGCCGCTGCAGTCGCCGCTCGCGCCGCAGTGCATCTCGTCACTCTTGGCATCCACGCAGCTCTTGCCACACTGCACGAGGCCCGCAGCGCACGAAGCCGAGCACTTGCCGACGCTGCACACCTTGCTGCCGTCGCACTGCGTGCCGACGTCAGCGCCGGTGCAGTCGTTCTTCGCGCCGCAGAACGTCGGATCGGTCTTCGGATCCACGCACGTGCTCTTGCACTCGACCAGGCCTCCCGTGCAGCGCGACGTGCATTCGCCGGCGATGCAGGTCTGATCCGTGGGACAGGTCGTGCGCAAGCACGGGTCGGCTTCGCAGCCGGTCGCGCGGTTGCAGATGAAGCCCTGGGTGCAGCCGGAGCTCTGGCAGTCGGCGGGCGTGATGCACTTGCCGTCCGCCGGATTGCAGATCTGACCGATGTCGCACGTGGGCGTCGAGGCACACTTGTTGGCCTCGCACTTGCCCTCGACGCACAGCTCGCCGCTCTTGCATTGCACGTTGGCGCAGCTCGCGAAGCAGTTGCCATCGCGGCAGGCCTCGCCAGCCTTGCAGGTGGTCGTCGCGCACGCATCGACGGAACACGCCCCGCCCGTCGGGTCGCAGACCTCGTTGCTCTTGCAGGCGAACTGCGGGAGCAAGCACGTCTCGCGCTGGCAGCTGCCCGAGGTCGGATCGCAGACCGTGTTCGGCGGGCACATCACGCCGTCGCACGGGGAGGTGCACACATTGTTCTTGCACACGCAGTTTCCGACCACGCCGGGCATGTCCGGTGCGCACTGCGGCGTACCCTTCTTGGGCAGCGTCTCGGTGCCGCACTCCGAAGGCTTGCACAGCTCGCCCACGCAGAAGCACTTGCCGCCGCTCGTGACGGCCGCCTTGCCGGTCGGGCACATGATGCCGAACTCGTCACGATCGTTGCACGCGAGCGCGCACTGGCACTGCACGCACGAGCCCGCACCGCATAGGCCGGCGCCGGCTTCGCCTTCGTCGATCTTGCCGTCGCAGTCGTTGTCTTTGCAGTCGCAGACTTCCTGGCCGGGCGTGACGCCGCCTACGCAGACCACGGCGCCCTGGCTGCACGCCTTCATGCCGCGGCTGCACTCACCGACGGTGCTGCCGCACGGCTCACCGAGCGCGAGACCGTTGTCGACGACGCCGTCGCAGTCGTTGTCGAGACCGTCGCAGACCTCGGCCGTGGGCCCCTTGTCGCCGGCGCACACCAGCGTGCCGTTATTCACGTCGCACGCGTACGTGCCGACGTGGCACTCGCCGACATCGGCGCCGCAAGGCCCACCGACGGGGAACCCGTCATCGATGATGCCGTTGCAGTCATTGTCCTTGCCGTCGCAGATCTCGGGCATCGCACCCACGCCGCCCATGCACACGACCATACCGCCGGTGCACGTGGTCGTGCCGGACTTGCATTCGCCCATCGTGACGCTGCACGGCTTGTTCAAGTTCGGATCGCCGCCGGCGCCGTTGACGTCTTCGTCGATGGTGCCGTCGCAGTCGTTGTCGAGCCCATCGCAGCGCTCGGCAGTCGGCGTGATGTTACCCACGCAGGCGAGGCCGCCGTTCTGACATGCCAGCGCGCCGAGCTTGCAGATGCCGCAGGCTTGATCGTGGTTCGGGCCGGTCAAGCACGAGCCGACGTTGCCGCACTGGCCGCCGCCGCCGGGGTTGCCCTCATCGGTCTTGCCGTCGCAGTCGTCGTCGAGCAGGTTGCAGCTCTCGACGCCTGGCGTGATGCTGTTCTGGCACGAGATCACGCCCGCGCTGCACTGCGTCATGCCCTTCATGCAGACGCCGATGCCGTTGCCGCAGACCTGACCGGCGCCCGGGTTGCCTTCGTCGGTGGTGCCGTCGCAGTCGTTGTCTTTGTTGTCGCAGACTTCGTTCTGAGGCGTGACGCCGCCCTGACACACGAACGCGCCGTGCAAGCACAGCTGGATGCCCTGCTTGCACTCACCGGGACCGGACTGGCCGCAGGTGCCGCCGCCGCCAGGGTTGCCGTCGTCGGTCCGACCGTTGCAGTCGTCGTCGATGCCGTTGCAGACCTCGACCGTGGGATTCACGCCGCCCGCACACGAGATTGCACCGTTGCTGCAGGTGAGCGCGCCCTTCTTGCACGCGCCGATCGAAGAGCCACACGCGGCGCCGCCCTGCGGGTTGTTCTCGTCGACCTGACCGTTGCAGTTGTCATCGAGGCCGTTGCATAGCTCGGGGCTCGGGCTGGTCGCGCCGGAGCACTGGAACGCGCCGTTGACGCACAGCTTCATGCCCGTCTTGCAGACCCCGACGTTCGTGCCGCACGTGCCGCCGCCACCGGGATTGCCGTTGTCGATCACGCCGTCGCAGTCGTTGTCCTTGCCGTCGCAGATCTCGGTGGTCGGTCCAACGCCGCCCTGACAGCTGAGCACGCCGCTCTGGCAGCTGACCGTGCCGACGACGCACTCGCCGGTATCGGTGCCACACGCGCCGCCGCCGCCGGGGTTGCCGTTGTCGATCTCGCCGTCGCAGTCGTTGTCCTTGTTGTCGCAGACCTCGGGCACGGGCTGCTGGCCGCCAGAGCACAAGAACGCGCCGTTCACACAGACCGTGGTGCCCTTCGTGCACAAGCCGGTGTTCGTGCCGCAGGCCTGGCCG
Source organism: Sandaracinaceae bacterium (assembly GCA_017881055.1). Taxonomy (GTDB): domain Bacteria; phylum Myxococcota_A; class Polyangia; order Polyangiales; family JAFGIB01; genus JADGRF01. Next base: position 29,662 of record JADGRF010000101.1, on the reverse strand, counting down.
CCGCCGGGGTTACCGTTGTCGATCACGCCGTCGCAGTCGTTGTCGATGCCGTCGCAGATCTCGGTGCTGGGGCCCTTACCGCCGACGCAGCTCAGCGCACCGGACTGACACGTCAGCATGCCGACCTTGCACGCACCGGTCGAGCTGCCGCACGCGCCGCCGCCGCCGGGGTTGCCGTTGTCGATCACGCCGTCGCAGTCGTTGTCGATGCCGTCGCAGATCTCGGTGGTGGCCGCCGTCGCGCCGCTGCACACGAAGGCGCCGTTCACGCACAGCGTCGCGCCTGTCTTGCACTCGCCAACGCTCGAGCCGCAGACCATGCCGCCGCCGGGGTTGCCGTCGTCGATGATGCCGTTGCAGTCGTTGTCTTTGCCGTCGCAGATCTCGGGGATCGACGCGATCGCGCCGACGCAGTTGAGCATGCCCGCCTGACACGTGAGCGCACCCGCTTTGCATTCGCCGGTATCGGTGCCGCAAAGGCCACCGCCGCCCGGGTTGCCGTTGTCGACCACGCCGTTGCAGTCGTCGTCGATGCCGTTGCACAGCTCGCCCGTGGGCGGCGTCTGGCCCTGACAGACGAACCCGCCGTTCACGCACAGCTGCGTGCCTTGCTTGCACGCGCCGACGCTCGAGCCGCAGATCGCACCGCCACCGGGGTTGCCGTTGTCGATCACGCCGTCGCAGTCGTCGTCCTTGCCGTTGCAGCTCTCGGCGATCGCATTGACCGCGCCCACGCAGTTGAGCGAGCCGGACTGACACTGCAGAGCGCCCGCAACGCACTCGCCGGTGTCGGTGCCACACTGGCCGCCGCCGCCCGGATTGTTCTCATCGACGCTGCCGTTGCAGTTGTTGTCCTTGCCGTCACAGATCTCGGGCGTTGCCGCAATCTGGCCCTGACACACGAACGCGCCGAACACGCACAGCTGCGTGCCGGCTTTGCACTCGCCGACCGAGCTGCCGCACGACGCACCGCCGCCGGGATTACCGTCGTCGATGATGCCGTTGCAGTTGTCATCCTTGTTGTTGCAGGTCTCGGCGACGGGATCGATGCTGCCCACGCAGTTGAGCGCACCCGCCTGACACTGCACGAGGCCAGTCTTGCAGGTGCCCGTGTTGGAGCCGCAGACGCCGCCGCCTTCGGGGTTGCCGTTGTCGATCGTACCGTCGCAGTTGTCGTCGATGTTGTTGCAGAGCTCGGCGCTCGGCGGGATCGAGCCCTGGCAGACGTACGCGCCGTTCACGCAGAGCTGCGTGCCCTGCTTGCAGGCGCCCACGTTCGAGCCGCAGACCGCGCCGCCGCCAGGGTTGCCATTGTCGACCGTGCCGTCGCAGTCGTTGTCGAGGCCGTCACAGGTCTCCGCCGTCGGGCCGGTCGAGCCCACGCACGAGAGCGCACCGCTCACGCACTGACGCGTGCCCTGGTGACACGTGCCGACGCTGCTGCCGCACACGCCGCCACCACCGGGGTTGTTGTCGTCGATCGTCCCGTTGCAGTCGTTGTCGAGGCCGTCGCAGATCTCGGCCGTCGCTGCCGTCGAGCCCTGACACACGTACGCGCCGGCAACGCAGAGCTGCGTGCCCTGCTTGCACTGACCAACGTTCGAGCCGCAGATGGCGCCGCCACCGGGGTTGCCGTTGTCGATCGTTCCGTCGCAGTCGTCGTCCTTGTTGTTGCAGGTCTCCGTAGCCGGGCCCGTGCCGCCGACGCAGGTCAGCGCACCGGCGCTGCAGGTGAGCGTGCCCTGCTTGCAGATGCCGACGGCCGAGCCGCACACGCCGCCGCCCGGGTTGGCCTCGTCGACGGTGCCGTTGCAGTTGTCGTCTTTGCCGTTGCAGGTCTCGGTCGTGGGCTCGATGTTGCCGTTGCAGACAGCGACGCCTGGCGAGCTCTCTTGCCACGTGCCGCCAACGCAAAACTGAGTGCCCTTTTGACACGCGCCGACCGCCGACGAACCGCACGGCTGCGTCAGGCTCTCGTCGACCTTGCCGTCGCAGTCGTCGTCGAGGCCGTTGCAGGTCTCGGTGCCGGCATTCGTACCGCCGACGCACGTTCCGAAGTTACCCGCCGCGCAGGTCTGCGTACCGTACTTGCAGATGCCGATGTTGCTGCCGCAGTTGCGCGTGATGCCGTCGTCGATCAGGCCGTTGCAGTCGTTGTCTTTGTTGTCGCAGATCTCGGCGAAGCAGTTGCAGATGGCCCCAACGACTCCGCCGACGTCGTCGATCTTGCCGTTGCAGTCGTCGTCGATGCCGTTGCAGATCTCCCGCGTACCCGGGCACAGGCCACAGGTGTTCAGCAAGCCTTCGTCGATGAGGCCGTCGCAGTCGTCGTCGAGGCCGTCGCAAACGGTCTCGTTCGGCTCCATGCACAGCGACAGCGTGTTGATGTTCGACGGCTTGTTGCAGTACTTGGTGAAGCCTTCGTCGATCTGGCCGTTGCAGTTGTCATCGACGCCGTTGCAAACCTCGACCTTGATCGACGCGGCGATGATCGCGGACAGCGCAGCCGAGAGCTGCGTCTTGTTGGTCGGGAAGTACGCGCGCGTGGTGCCGCCAGCGACCGCGATCTGGCTGAGCGAAGTTTGATCGGCCGCGACCGAGGTCAAGCCGATCACGTAGGTCTTCACGCCGGCCGTGAGCAGGTTGGCCGCGACCGTGTTGGGCGCGCCGCCGCAGGTCTCGGCGCCGTCCGTCAACAGGATCACGTAGTAGCCGCGACAGGACGCGGCCGAGTCCGCGGTCTTGATCGGCAGCACGTAGTTGCTCACGTCGGTCAGCAGGCCGCCGAGCGGCGTGCTGCCATTCGCGCGCAGCTCGCAGTCGCCCGTGCCCACGTGGTCGCAGAAGTTCGCGACCGTGGTGGTGTTGACGAAGTTGGTCTCGACGTTGTCGACCCACTTGTAGATCGCGTACTCGTTGCCGAGACCGAGGAACGGGCCCATGTCGGGGAAGCCGACCAGCACGTCGCCGCCGGTGCAGGTGCCGGCGTAGTTGATGCAGCCTTTGAAGTCGGCACCGGTCGAGAGCTTCATGCTGGCGTTGGCGCCCATGCCGGGCTGACACGCCGCCGGAACAGAGCCCACGCAACCGACGTTATCCACCGTGCCGGTGTTGCACTGCGGATTGCCGTTGACCTGCACCGTGCAGCTGTTGCTGCCGTTGTACGTGGTGCAGGTGGTGTTCGCCGCCTGCGTCATGTGGAAACGCGACAGCGACCATTCCACGTCGCCGAACGCGGAGATGATGTCGCGCACGGCGCTCTTGGCGACCGCGAGCTTGCTGTCATCTGGCAACCCGTTGCAGTCGCGATCGATGCCTGCGCTGGTGCCGCAGCCGTAGAACACGCCGTTGCTCACCAAGGCCGGGTTGTCGCCCATCACGGCGGGGCGACCGACGCCGTCGCCGTAGGTCGCGGTGTCGGTGAAGTCCCAGTTCATCGAGCCGGACGTGTCGAACGCGAGCGCGAAGCGAGGCTTCACCTGCGCGTGCGCTGTCGCGTGCAACGCGGTCGTGCAGAGCACGCCTACTAGGAAGGGAAGAAATCGCGAGCCAATGCGTTGGCCGCGAACGCGAAGCGGTTTTGAAGCCGATGGCATACGTGTAGAGCCGAACGTTCACTCTAACTGAGAAGGCACAGCGCGACAGCTACTAATGAGTGGAACGCAAGAATGCTGCATGCGTCTGCGTACATCGCGCGCGCTCGTGTACACACTTCGTGTTGCATCGTGCGCGCTGCACGCACATCACGTTGCATGCGCGTCACAGCACGCGACGCGACGCGCATCACGAAGGGACCAAGCGCCGCAAGCTCTTCGCTCACGTCCTCGCCTAGCGCGCGCACTCGTGCTCACCAAACCCGTGCTCCGGTTCGGTCAGGTGCGCGGCCTCGCTCTTCGCGAGCGCCCGTCAGGCTTTCAAGTGCTCTCGCAGAATCTGCAGCATGCGACGCAGCGGCTCGGCTGCGCCCCACAGCAGCTGATCACCCACGGTGAACGCGCCGAGGTACTGCGGACCCATTTTCAGCTTGTGAATGCGACCGACCGGCACGCTGAGCGTGCCAGTGACGGCGGCAGGCGAGAGCTCGCGCAGCGTCGACTCTTTGTCGTTCGCGACGATCTTCACCCACGGGTTGGCCGCTGCGAGCAGCGCCACGATCTCGTCGAGCGGCACGTCGCGGTTGAGCTTGACCGTGAGCCCCTGCGAGTGGCAACGCATCGCACCTACACGCACGCAGATGCCATCGACCGGAATGCTGTTCGCTTCGGAGCGACCGAGGATCTTGTTGGCCTCGACGTGGCCTTTCCATTCTTCCTTCGTCTGCCCATCGGCGACCGCCTTGTCGATCCACGGGATCACGCTGCCCGCGAGCGCAGCGCCGAAGTTCTCAGTGGGCAATGTGCTGGAACGCAGCGTCTCACTGACGCGCGCGTCGAGCGCGAGCGCGCTGGCTGCGGGATCCGCGAGCAGCGTGCGCGACGCATCCGCGACCGTGGCCAGCTGCGCGACCAGCTCGCGCATGGTGCTGGCGCCTGCGCCCGAGGCCGCCTGATAGGTCATCGAGCTGACCCACTCGACCAGGCCCGCCTTGAACAGGCCGTCCATGCCCATGAGCATCAAGCTCACGGTGCAGTTCGGACCGACGTAGGTCTTGATGCCGTCGGCGAGCCCGCGCTGAATCACGTCGAGGTTCACCGGATCGAGGATCAGCACCGAGTCGCGCTCCATGCGCAGCGTGGACGCGGCGTCGATGAAGTAGCCGTGAAAGCCGGCAGCGCGCAGGCGCGCGTACACGTCCGTGGTGTAGCTGCCGCCTTGGCACGAGATCAGCACGTCGTGCTTGCGCAGGGTGTCGATGTCGTAGGCGTCGCCGAGGCCCTGCTTGACCCCGTCGATCTCGGGGCCGCTCTTACCCGCGGCCGAAGTCGAGAAGAACGTGGGCTTGATGGTCTTGAAATCGCCCTGCTCGCGCATGCGATCCAGAAGGACCGACCCCACCATACCGCGCCAACCAATGAATCCTACATTCAACACAGTGGCGTGTGCTTCCCATGAAGGAGGCGACGGGTCAAGCTGCGCGAGGCAGCGAGCATGGCCTTGAAACACCGTGATCTTCGACGCGTCGCGCTGCGCGAACACGAGCCGCCCCAGGCGAGCGACGTGCTCGATCTAGCGACCTGCACGAACGGCTACGGGCCCGCGCCTGCTATTGAGGAGGCGCTACGGGCCGCCGTGTCGGACGACGCCCTGCGCGGCTATCCCGACCCGACCTCCCGACCGGCGCGCGAGGCCATCGCGACGCGCTTTCACACGACGCCAGAGCGCGTGATCATGGGCAACGGGGCGTTCGAGCTGCTGTGGACGGCGGCACGGGTACTGGTACGCAGCGGTGACACGGTGCTCACGGTCGAGCCGGGCAGCCCTGAGCTCGGCGCGGCGGCACGGCACCTCGGCGCGCGCGTAGTGCAATGGCGCGCGGTCGAACGGAGCGCTCATCGCGTGGATCTCGAGCAGGTCGGCGACCTGATGGGCCTGGAGCGTCCAGCCGTGGTGAGCTTGGCAGCGCCGACCACACCTGCTGGCTCGCCTATTCCGTTTCGCGATCTCCATGCGCACCGTAACCGAGCGCCGACAGCTGGCACACGGGCGAGAGCTCTAACCGCGTCACTCGTAGCGCAGCGCAGCGACCCACTGCGCTACTCGTAGCGCAGTGCTGCAATAGGATGCAGCTTCGACGCCTTGCGCGCCGGCACCACGCCAAACAGCACGCCGACCAGCACCGCGAAGCTGAACGCGACCGTGCACGCCTCGGGCGAAACCGAATACGGAATGTGCATGCCTCGACTCACGAGGTACGCGCCGCTGATTCCGAACACGAGGCCGATCAAGCCGCCGACCGACGACAGCAGCACCGACTCGATCAGGAACTGCTGCAGGATGTCACGCGGCCGTGCGCCGACGGCGAGTCGCAAGCCGATCTCGCGCGTGCGCTCGGTGACCGACACCAGCATGATGTTCATGATCCCGATGCCGCCAACCACGAGCGAGATGGCAGCGACGCCGGCGAGCAACGACGTGAGCACGCCCGTGACCTTGCCCAGCAGCGCTTGCACCTCGCGCAGATCGCGCACCGCGAAGTTGTCGTCGTCACCTTGGCGAATGCGCCGTCGCTGGCGCAAGAGTGACGTGACCTGCTCGCGCGCCTCGTCGGTGCGCGCTTCCGAAACGGCGGAGATCATGATCATGCCGAGCCGGTCGTCGCCGAGCAGGCGGCGTGCGAACGTGGTGCTCGGCATGAACACCAGATCATCTTGGTCGGTGCCGAACGTGGAGACGCCTTTCGACACCAGCGCGCCCACGACCTTGCAGGTGAGGTGCGACAGGCGCAGCTCGGCGCCGAGCGGATTGCCCGCGCCGAACAGCTCGCGACGCACAGTCTCGCCGATCAAGCACACCTTCGCGGCCTGACGCTCGTCCTCTTCGTTGAGCAAGCGGCCGAGGGCGGCATGAAAGTCGCGGGTGGCGTAGTGCTCGGGTGTGGTGCCGAACAGCGTGGTGAGGCGGTTCTTCTCGCCCGCCACCGCGCGCACCATCAGCGAGTTCGATGCCGACACGTAGCGCACCGCATCGCACTCGCGTCGAATCGCCTCGAGGTCGGCATGGCGAAACAGCGGCGCCGACAGGAGCGCCGAGCCGAACGCCGCGCGTGAATCCCCGCCGGGGATGATCACGAGCATGTTGCTGCCGAGGTTTTGAATCTCGCCGGTCACCAGCTCGGTCGCGCCCTGCCCCATGGCGTGCATGATCACCACCGCGCCGACGCCGATCACGACGCCGAGCGTAGTGAGCAGCGAGCGCAGCGTGTTGCGCACCAGCGCGCTGCCCGCGAGCGAGAGCGTGGTCGACACGTTCATAGCGGCACCTGCTGGCGATCGCTCTCGATCCGACCATCGCGAAACGTGATCAACCGCGAGCCGTACTTCGCGACGTCAGGCTCGTGTGTGACCATGACGATCGTGAGACCGAGCGTGTGATTGAGGTCGGTGAGCAAGTGCATGATCTCGTGGCTGGTCTTGGTGTCGAGGTTGCCGGTGGGCTCGTCGGCGAGCAGCACCTCCGGAGAGTTCACGAGCGCACGCGCAATCGCGACGCGCTGCTGCTGGCCGCCCGAGAGTTGATTCGGCATCGAGCCCTCGCGACCCGCAAGCCCAACTTCGGCCAAGGCTTTCTTGGCGCGGATCGCGCGCTCGCTCGCGCGCATGCCGGCATAGATCAACGGCAGCTGCGCGTTGTCGAGCGCCGAGGTGCGCGGCAGCAGGTTGAAGCCTTGAAACACGAAGCCGAAGCGGATGTTGCGCAGCTTGGCCAGGACGTTCGCCGAGAGCTCGTTCGCAGCCACGCCTTCTATCAAATATTGCCCGGAGCTCGGTACGTCCAGACAACCGAGCACGTTCATGGCCGTGGACTTGCCCGAGCCCGAAGAGCCCATGATCACCACGAACTCACCCTTGTGGACCTCGAAGCTCACGTCGCGCAGCGCGTGCACGCGAGCTTCGCCTTCGCCGTAGATCTTGCTCACCTCGTGAAAGCGCAAGAGCGGCGCGCCGCCGGCCGCGACCTCTTCACTTGCGCTTGTCATCCAGCCCGTATGCTTTCCGACCCTCCGGCGTGAGGTCGACGATCACCTCACTCGTGTCGCCAAGCCCGGTCGCTTCGATCGCGGTGTCGGTGCCGTCCGACACACCCGCGTGCACACTGACCATGGTAGGTCCAGACGGACCGACCAGCCACACGTGCGAGCCCTCGGGGCTCGGCTGGTTCGGCGGCGAGAACCGCAGCGCTGCGTTGGGAACGCGCAGCACGTTCGGAGCGGACTGCGTGCGCACTTTCACGGAGGCCGTCATGCCGGGCTTCAGCTTGCGCTCGGCGTTGTCCACGAAGAGCACCGCTTCGTACGTGACCACGCCTTGGGTGAGCGTCGGTGCGGAACGGATCTCGTGCACCTGCGCTTTGAACGACTCCGTCGGATAGGCGTCGACCGTGAACGTCGACTCTTGGCCGACGTGCACGACGCCGACGTCGGCTTCGTCGATCGCCACGAGCACGCGCATCTCGCGCAGGTCCTCCGCGATCAGAAACAACACGGGGGACTGCAGCGCAGCTGCAATCGCCTGACCTGGCTCCACGCTGCGCGAGATCACGACGCCCGAGATCGGTGCACGGACCACGGCGTGATCCATGTTGGTGCGCACCAGCTCGTAGCTGGCCTTCTGCAGCTCGACTTGCGCGCTCGCGGCCGAGATGCGCGCGCTCGCCATCTTCACGGCGGACTCGGCCTGCTCGCGCTGCGTCTCCGAGCCCGCGCCCGCGGCGAAGAGCTTCTGACTGCGCGCGAGCTGACGCTGCGCCTCCTCGGCATCGACGTGCGCTTGCAGCTCCGCCGCCTGTGCCGCTCGCAGCTGCGCCTTCACTTGAGCTACCTGCGCACGCAGCGACTCGGTCTCGAAGCGCAACAGCACCTGCCCGGCCTTCACCTGCTCGTCGTAGTCCACGAGCACTTCCGCGACGCGACCCGAGAGCTCGGCGCCGACCTGCACGGTGCGTCGGCTCTCGAGCCGGCCCGTGGCGGATACCGTGTGCACCACGTCGCCATGCGACATCGCCACGACGCGGAACTTCGCGCTCTCGAGCACCGGCTTCGGCCGCAGCGCGAACGCACCCGCAGCCGCAGCCAGCAGGAATAGGCCCAGCCAGACGAAGCGCAGAAGCTTGCGCCGCGACTCGCGCCGCGCTTCGGCCTCGATCACATCGTGCAGTGCCGACCCTTGCGACAGGGCTGCCGTTTCTACGTTGTCACTGGGAGGGGGCACGGGGGCTGGAGTATGACCGACACGGCAGCCGATGGCAGCCCGCGTGGGCTCTGCCTGTCATTTAACCACCGGACGCCGGTCTTCCAGTTCGAACGGCCGCAGGGCGTCCCGGCGTTCGAGCACGCCGGCTGAAGAAAAGCGCGCTCGCCAGCACGCCGAGTAGCACGGTCAGGGCCGCGAGACTCCAGCAGAAGCCACGGACGCGTGCGCTCGAGGCGTAGCGCAGCTCGACGCGGTGCGCTCCGGCAGCGAGCGGCACCGCTCGCACATACAGGTTCGCGCGGTAGATGGGCGCGGGTTTGCCATCGACCCGAGCCGTCCAGCCTGGGAAGAACGTGTCGGAGACCACGAGAAAGCCGCCACCCGGCGGCGCCTCGGCGCGCACGATCACGTGTTCGCCCTCGTCGCGCTCGAGCGTGGCATGTCCCGACGTTGCAGCTGACTCCAAGGCCGCCACCGGGGTTGCAAGCTCTTTGGGTGCGTCGGTCAGGATCACGTACGCCTCCGGGTCGAAGCGCGGCGCGTGCAGCCAGAAGGCCACTTCGCCCTCGCTCGCCGCGACCACGGCCCGCGGCACCACGCGCACCCGCGCGGCACCGGGGACGCGGTACAGGTGCGTGCCGTGGTCGAGCGCCTGCGCGAACGGCACGGCCGGCTCGAGCGCGGCAATCGAGTACGGCGAGATGATGTGCGTCACGCCGAACGCACGCATCAGCGCGGGAAACACGTCGTCGGTTTCCAGCTGCATGGGACGTGCGCTCGGTCGAATCGACAGGTACACGAGCTGACCCTCGCGGTTGTGGTCACCCCAGGCATCGACGTACCAGCGCGGACCGAGGCCGGCGTAGCAATCCGCGCTGGCCACGTTCCAATACAGATTGGAGTTCGGCTGCAACAGCTCGCCCAGCGCGAAGTACGGCTGCGTGGTCACCCAGTTGCGGGCTCGTCCGTTGGCCGCCAAGTGGTACTTCATGTGAAACGGCGTGAACACGCGCACGAACGGCCCTTCGGCGCGCAGCGCGTCCACGATGCCGGGCGGCGCGAGCCAATCGGCGGCCCTCACGAACGGGTTCTGTCGCGGCTGATGGATGAACAGATCGAGCTCCGTGCCCAGACACACCACGAGCGCGAGCAGCGACACGAGACGTTGGGCGCGCGGGCCAGTCACCCGCGCGGCGAGCGTGCGCGAGAGCTGAGTGAGCCCGACGGCGGCGAGCACGCACAGGCCGAGATCGACGACCACGAGAAATCGCGTCGAGAACCGGAAGTTAGAGAGGCCGGGCAACAGCTCGAACGCCCAACGAAACACCGGGGTCGCGGGGCCGAGCACCAGCAGGTACGCAGCGAACGTGAGCGCCGCGAAGAACCGCACGTAGGGCAGGCGCGCGGCACGCACGACCGCATAGAGCGCCAAGACGAACGTGGCGAGGCCGACGTAGCCGTAGTCTTCCCAGAACAGCGCGGGCGCGTGATAGGTCGCGTTGGAGATGTCGCCATTCGCGTACGGCAAGAGAAACATGATCGCGTCGCCCGGCCAGTAGTGAGTTTGCGTGGCCCAAGCGAAACCCTTGCTGACCGCGCGGTCGGAGCTGCGGGCGAGCTCGGCCAGTGGCAAGAGCGTGACAGCACCGAGCAGAGCGCCCAGGCCCACGGCGCAGGCTGCCGCCATCAGCGGTAAGAGCACGCGACGCGGTGCGTTGATGCCCACGCGAAACAGCGCGAACGCGCCGTAGCAGAGCGCGCAGATGTAGAGCGACTGAGGAAAGCCGCCGAGCGCCTGCTCACCGAATACCAGCGCGAAAAGGGCGAGGTCTCGTGCGCGCGCGGGAGTTGGCGCAGCTGACGCACCGGATGTGTCGCGGTCTTGGGCCAGAGCACGGTCGAGCAGCCCGAGGCCGAGCGGCAACCACACGACGGTACTGATGATCGCCAGGTGCTTGAGCTGCGTGACCAGGTAGCCGGAGACGGCGAACGCAATGCCAGCGAGCACGGCGCCGGGGCGATCGGCCCGCGCGCGACGGGCCAGAAAATACGCACCGTGCGCGGCAATTAGCAGCCATGCGATCAGCAATGCATCGAGCGCCGGCGCGACGGGCAGCCGGGAGAAGAGCAGCAGCGAGAGCGGTTCCTCACCACCCACCAGGGGCGTGCCCGAGCAGATCTGACTGGTCCAGCTGGGCACGCTGCCGTGCTCGCGAAGCGCAGCGCCCATCAGCACGCGCGTCGGCAGCTCGCCGTTCCAGATGTCGGACATGAAGCCGTCGTCGGTGACGTGCAGCGTGTCGAACCCTAGCAGAGGCCAGTACGGCAAGAGCGCGCCGATCGTGAGCAGCACGCGCGCCAGCAGCTCGGTGCACACGGCTCGCCTGGTGTTCGGCTGTTGCATGAAGCTGGTGCGATCCGCGGCGGCGTCGTGCACTACCGGTCGCACACTACTTCCCCTAAGGTCGCAGAAGCGTACCAGGCGATCCGGCGCCGGAGCGTCTGTGTGTTCTGCCTGCATTGTCCTACAGCAAGACGACACGCGATGCGCTACCCGTGCCGTGTATAGTGATGCTTCACGTGCCGGTTCGCGCTCGATGACTCCTCCCTCCGAAGCCCCCACCATCACGCGCGCCGAGCTGGAACGCCTGGCCTTGCTCTCGGCCGCGAGCCTCGACGCGCTCGAGCCGATGTTGCTCGGCTGTCCGGTGCGCAAGCTCGCGCGGGGCGAGACGTTGATCGCAGTGGGCACTGACAACCGGCATCTCTACCTGGTGCTGTCGGGCGAGCTCGGCGTGCACTTGGACTCGCCCGAGTCGCCACCGCTCGCGAAGCTCGGGCCTGGCGAAGCGGTCGGTGAGCTGTCGTTGATCGATCGCCAACCCGCGTCGGCGCACGTGATCGCAGCAGAGCCCACGCGCGTGCTGATGCTCGACGAAGATCTACTCTGGATCTTGGCCGATTCATCGCACGCCGTCGCGTACAACTTGCTGCGCATGCTCGCGGCGCGCCTGCGCAGCGGCAACAAGATCATCCAGCGCGAGCGCGAGCAGCTCGAGCAATACAAGTTTCACGCCAGCATCGACGCGCTGACGGGCCTGTTCAACCGCTACTGGATGGACAAGATGCTCAGCCGGCAGATGGATCGCGCGCGCGGTGGCAAAGAGGCGCTGTCGCTCTTGCTCGTCGATGTCGATCACTTCAAGCAGTTCAACGATCGGCACGGACACGTCGCGGGTGATGCCGCGCTGCGCAGCGTCGCGGCCGCGATGCGCGCCGTGGTTCGGCCAACGGATCTACTTGCGCGTTACGGCGGCGAGGAATTCGCCGTGCTGCTGCCCGGCGCGCAGTTACCCAACGCGCGCGACGTGGCGGAGCGCTTACGCAGCTCGGTGCACAGCACGACCATCGAGCACTTCGACGGAACGCCGCTGTCGAGCGTGACCGTCTCGATCGGTGTGACTCAGATGCTCAGTGAGTCCACGCTCGAGGCGTTCGTCGAGAAGGCCGATCGTGCGCTCTACCGCGCGAAGAACGCCGGCCGCGATCGGGTCGAGCCTGCTGACTGAATGAGTGAGTGAAGTCCAGCGCTGGTGGGGCTTGCGCGTAGTGCTACGCTGCCCGCCATGATCACCCTGCGTCGTTCCAAGGAGCGCGGACACGCCGACCACGGTTGGCTCGATTCGCATCACACGTTCTCGTTCGCCGACTACCACGACCCCGCGCACATGGGGTTTCGGGCGCTGCGCGTGCTGAACGAAGATCGCGTCGCCCCGGGCCGCGGCTTTCCGACCCATCCGCATCGCGATATGGAGATTGTTTCGTACGTGCTCGAAGGCGGCCTCGAGCACCGCGACTCGCTGGGCACCGGTTCGGTGATTCGTCCCGGCGATCTGCAGCGGATGAGCGCAGGCACCGGCGTCACGCACAGCGAGAAGAACGCGTCGACTGCGGAGCCCGTGCATTTCCTGCAAATTTGGCTCGTACCGAGCGCGCGCGGCCTTGCGCCCAGCTACGAGCAGAAGACGTTCACCGAGCAGGACAAGCGCAACCAGCTGCGCCTGGTCGCATCGCGCGACGGCCGAGCGGGGAGCGTCACGATTCACACGGATGCCGCGCTCTACGCGACGCGCCTCGATCGCTCGGAGCACGTCACGCTCGAGCTGGCGCCCGGTCGCCACGCGTTCATTCACGTCGCGCGCGGTCAGGCACGCGTGCAGGGCCACGAGCTGTCGGCCGGTGATGCGGTCGCGATCAGCGATGCAACAAAGGTCACGCTCGAAGGTGTCGAGCACGCCGAGCTCTTGGCGTTCGATCTCGCGTGAGGCTCGTGGTGCGGCCCGTGCAAGCGCGAGCTACCCGCGTTGCAGCGACTCTACGAGCGCTACCCTGGCAACTCTTCGAGCGCGCCGTTCTTCCTACTCGCCTGCGGCCTCTTGGTGTTCCGTCGGGGGCGTCGTATTCGTCGTGGCGCGTAACCGACACAGCTGCTTCGCGGCCGCGTGCAGCAACTCGAAGCGCACCGGCGGCGCCGCGCGCGACGATCGCCCGAGCAACACGAGCGCGCCCTCCGCGCAGTAGCGGTCACCCTCCAAGTAGCTGAGCAGGTACAGGTGCGAGGCGTTGCCGTCGCGGCCCGTCTGGGTCGCGACCTGCGTCCCCATGTTCGTGGTGTCGTCCTCGCTGCCGAACGAGCGCAGCGCCTGCGCCACGGTATCGAACACCTCGCTCGGTGGCTCTTTGATGCTGGTCGCAGCGACCAAGCGCGGCTCGCCTTCTGCGCGCACCAGCAAGTAGCCTTCCAGGCCCTCGCACTTGTCCATCAGCCACGCGAGCATGTGACGCGCGCCGAGCTCGAGCTCTGCCACGCTGGACATCGCGGCATCGAACGCCTTCACCTCGCGCATGATCGCAACCTTCGCGCCCATCCCGCCACCCTCGCCCGCGATGTCCGAGAGGCGCTGGAAGCGTGCGATCAGCGCGGGGTTACCGAGCTTCGTGAAGTGGGCTTCCACCTCCTTCAAGTGCACGAGGAAGGTCTTGCGGTCACCGGCTGCCAGCGCAATCTCCGCAGCCGCCTCGTGCACCGTGCCAAGCACGAGCGGATTGCCGCTGGGCGCGTAGCGTTGCAACAGCTCGGCAATCAGCTTGCGCGCGGCATCGCCCTGGCCCAGCGCCGCGAGCGCGTTGACGAGCGCCGTCTCGACGTAGATGCGCATCGCCGCGTAGGGCGCGTCCGCGGGGTCGACTGTCGCCAGCACGCGCTCGCAAATCTCTTTGGCCTTATCGTGCTCGCCGACCTGGTTGTGCGCTTGGGCAAGCAGACCGTAGCTCACCGACCAGCCGATACGTGACAGCGGTGGCTCAGCAGGCAAGAGCGCCGCGTACAGCTGGATGGACTCGCGCGGCTTGCCGCGCAAGATGTTGTATGTGGCATCGCTCGTCGTGGCGTACCGCTGCAGCGAGGGCACCTCGCGCGCCATGCGAGCGGTTTCGTCGAGCGAACGCTTGGCGATGATCACGTCCTCCCACAGCGTGGCGTACAAATTGGTTGCAATCGCCGACCAGGTCTCGACTTGCCACGAGTAGCCGGTCTGGATCGCACAAGCCTCCATACTCTCGTAGGCCTTGCGCACTTCTTCGGCTTCGCCGCGGAAGCCGTAGTACTGCAGACGCAGCTGCTCGGCGATCAGCTCGTGCACCGGGTTGCCGCTGCGTTCGAGCGCATCGGCACGCTCGAGTGCGTGCGCGTCGCTGCGAAAGCTCTCGAACACACCGAGCACGTAGTTCACGCCGCCTTCGAAGACGCGCAGCGAGGCCGGCGCGACCGTCGGCATGACGCCTGGTTTCTTCAGCGTGGCCTCGAGCTGAAGAAAACACGCATACGTCTTGGCGAAGCGGTCCTCGGTGACCATGTGCAGACCAACGCAATACGCGTAGGCGTAGCCACCGGCGTGCTCTCGCCCCAAGGCCGCGAGCGGCCGGATGCGACTCACGATGCGCTGGATCGCCGGCCCGTCGAGGCAGATCGCCGCGGTGCCCGCGAGCGACGTCAGCGCAGAGACTCCGACTTGCATCATCTCGGCGAAGCCGCACGGGCGCTCGGCTTTCGGCCGCAGCCAATAGCGGCAGGCGGCGAAGCCGAGACCGAGCAACGCGCCGACGTTCTTGCCGAACCGGCTCGCCCACCGCCGAGCGCGCTCCATGCCGAGCACGCGATCGAATGTGTCGGCCAGCTCGTTCTCGTACTTCGCCAGCCGGCGATCGACCATGTACGCCGCTTGCCCGAGCACGCCCAACAGCAGCAATTTCCGAGCGTCGTTCTCGTCGCGCTCGTGGAACAGCGCCAACGCCGCCTCGACCAAGCGCACCGAAGCACCGACGTCGGTCTGCGTCCGGGCGAGCGACAGCGCGGCGGACACGACCAAGTCCGCGCCGCGGTCGTCGTTGGCCTGCAACAGGTGCAGACCTGCCCCCAGCAGCTCGGGCGCCGTCAGCGCGTCCGCAGCGAGCACTGCGTCGGCCACGCGACGATGCAAGCCGGGTCGACGTTCCGGGGATAGCCCCTCGCTCAACAGCTCGCGCAGCCGCTGACTCGTGAAGCGATAGCCCTCGGTCGCCGGTAAGAGCACGTCGGCCTTGATCAGCGCATCGAGGCGAGCGCGCAGCTCGGGCTCCGCCTCTGCCTGCTCGTCCAGCGCTCGGCATAGGGTAAAGCTCAACGCTCCGCGATGAATGCTGAGTGCCTCGGCGAGCGCGCGGGTACTGGTGTCGAGCCGTGTCAGGCGATCGATGAACGCTTGCTCGGCCCGCTCCGGCAAACGCAGCTGCGACGGCTCTGTGGGTAACGCCCAGGTGCCCTCGCGGTAACGCAGCTCGCGCTGCTCGATCAAGAAGCGCAGCAGCTCGGTCACGAGCGCAGGCTGACCCGCCGTGCGTTCGTGCAAGAACAGCGACAAGCGCTGCAGATTCGGCGCGTCACCGAACACCGATTCGAGCCAGCGCTGTAGGTTGCGCTGGCTGAGCGCGGCGCAACGCAACACCTGAGAGCTGTGCGTGAGCGCGGCGACGGCGCCGTCCGCCACGGCCGCGTCCTCCTCACGCTGCGTGCACACGAGCAAGAGCGGAATGTTCTTCGCTTCGTGCGCGAGCCCGGCGAGGATCAAGGCCGAGCTCTCGTCGGCCCGATGAACGTCGTCGACCAGGAGCGCGAGCGGCTGCACGCGCGAGAGACCGACGAAGAAGTCTCGAAACCCGCTCTGACACAGCGAGCGCCAGTGCATCGCATCGTCGAGCTTCGGCGCTAACGAGCTACGCGCGGGCGCCAGCTGCGGAAAGAAGTATGCGAGCACGGGCGCCTGCGCGGTTGCCACGGCCTGTGCTGCCTCGGGGCACTGCTCCAAGAGCGCCACGATCAGCGCCTGCACCGTGCCGTACGGACGCGCGTGCTCCTCGGCGTTCGCACGCACGGTACGCACGCCTTGCAGCTTGGCCGCGGTGCCGATCTCGAGCAGCAGGCGCGAGCGGCCCATGCCCGTCGGACCTGTGATCAACATCGACAGACCGCGGCCGCGTTGGGTCTGCTCGAGTGCTTGGCGCAGGCGCAAGAGCTGCGGCTCGCGCCCGGTGAGCGGTGCGCTGCCCAGGTAGCTCGCGGCGAGACCGACGTCGTCCCTCGCGCTCTCGCCCAAGATGACTTCCAGACGGTCGATCACCGCGCCCGCGCTGGACGGGCGCGCCATGGCATCGAGCTGCATCAGCGAGGCGATCAGCGCGTCGAGCTCGGGGGGAATCGCCGGCAGCTCAGCGCCATCTTCGCGCACGGCAGGCTTCGCGGCCGACGGAAGCACCAGCTCGCGCGCCCAGAACGTGCGCAGCTGACGCGTGTCGGTCGCGGGAAACGCATGCTTGCCGGTCAGCATGAAGTAGCCGAGACAGCCGAGCGCGTAGAGATCCAAGCGCGCATCGATCGGCTTTCCGTCGAGCGCCTCCGGCGGAATGCAGGGCGGCGTGCCGATCATGCTGCCGCTCTGGCCCGTGTCGGCGAGCGCGCCGAAGTCGAACAGCTTGCAGTGTCCGTCCGGCGTCATGCGCACGTTGCGTGGGGTCACGTCACGATGCACCAGGCGGCGCACGTGCAAGAGCGCGAGCGAGGTCGCTACCTCGCGCAGGTAGTGACACGCGGTGTGCCAAGGCAACGGCGAGACATCTCGCATGTCCGCGCCTTCCAGGAGCTCCATCGTGAAGAACGGGCCGCGCTCGTCGCGGCCGTAGTCGTGCACCTCGATGATGCGCGGGTGCCGCAGCGAAGCGAGTGTGCAAAACTCTCGCTCGAACAGCGCGCGCGCCTGCTCCGCGTGGGCGCCCCCACGCGTCAACTGCTTCAGCGCGTACGGCCGATCGTTGTAGCGGTCGCGCACACGGTAGACCGCGCCCATGCCCCCGCGACCCATCACGCCCAGCACTTCGTATCGACCCGCTATGACCTTGGGAGCCGGGACTCCGCCTAGAGCCTCGCTCGGCGCTACTTCGACCTGCACCGAGTGATCGTAGCCGTCCGAGTGCTTCGCGGTCCATGGGTGTGACGGGATGCGGACCCCTCACCTCGACTCACACGTCGCGTTCAGACCACATCCAGACGGCGCGTGCCTTCGATCTCGAGAACGAAGTCTTTGCCGCATACGAGCGCTGGCGTCAGCGCACCGGTCGGCCGTAGCGCCAGCGCCTGTTGCAGCTGCTCGCACGCCGAGCCACGGCAGGGCAATACGTGATCGAGCTGCTGGACAGCGACGCGATGCCCGCGTCGTTGGCCTCGATCGCGGGCGAGGCCAACGACGCGGGCATTGCCATCGCCGCGCTGCGCGAAGGCGTGGAGCCGATGTCCCGTCCGGACCAAGTCGATTCGCGAAATGGGCGCTGCGCTCGGACCTTTGGCGCTCGCGCCCGTGAGCGGATCCTCGCGTTTGCCGGGCCATTCGTAGCCGAGCCGGCGCGCGGTGTGGGATCCGTGCACAATCGCCACACAACCATGTGGGCCAGCAAACGCTTCGCGGCCTGAGTAGGTCAGAGCCCGAGTGGTGTCGTATGCCCGTCGGAAGTGTGGCATATGCCGTGCAGTGAGACGGTTCTTCGCCGCAACTTCACGGAGCGACACGAGGGGTGCCCTTTCGTGCCTCGCTCTGATCGTCGTCGCTGCCGCGAGCTCCGTCGCGTGCGGAAGCAAAGGCGCTTCGATGACCAGGGTGCAGCCGGTCTCGGGCAACGGTCTCGATGCAGGCGGGATGCGATCGCCGGTCGCGCGCGATGCTGCCGCGGACGCTGCGAGCTTTGCGTTTCCCAGCCTCGGTGTCGACGCGGGTCCGCTCGGTGGTGGCGGTCGCAAGAATCCCACACGCGCGCCGAGCGGCTGGATGTGTCGTCCTGATTTCGCGCTCGATGCGATCTGCGACTGCGGCTGCGCTGCGATCGACGGAGCGTGCGAGCCCGCCGGCTGCGCCGACGCAAGCTGCACCGTGCCCGCTTGCAACGCCTGCTTCGACGCGAACGGCGCGCGCGTGCCCTGCGGCGAGCCGGGCGCGTGGCTGTGCGCGCAGGAGCGCAAGCACGACGGCATCTGCGATTGCGGCTGCGGTGATCACGATCCCGACTGCGCGGGCAAAGGCTGCTACCCCTGGGGCTGCGACGTCGACGGCTGCCAGCGCTGCGTGGACGCGAGCGGCACCTGGGGCGCGTGCAAGAAGCCCGCGGCCTGGACCTGCGCGAAGAGCGCGCTCGGCGACGGTCGCTGCGACTGCGGCTGCGGCAACCTGGATCCCGACTGCAAGGCGCGCTCGTGCAGCGAGCCGGGCTGTCGTGCCGATGGCTGCGACGTGTGTCGCGACGCAAAGGGCGCGATCCGTGCATGCCACGCCGCTGCCAGCTGGACCTGCAGCGCCGCAGCCGAGCGCGACGGAATCTGCGACTGCGGCTGCGGCACGGCGGATCCCGACTGCAAGGGCGCCGGCTGCAGCGGCGCCGGCTGCGACGTCAGCGCCTGCGCGCGCTGCCACGACGAGTTCGGCCGCAACGTGCCCTGCCCTACGCACTACGCCTGCGATCCCGCCACGTTCGCGGATGGCTCGACCTGCGACTGCGGCTGCGGCGAGGCGGATCCCGATTGTGCCGGCAAAGGCTGCAACTCTGTCAGCTGCAAAGCCAGCGCCTGCGAGGTCCGTCACGGCGCGCACGGCAAGCCCCTGCCCCCGGCGACCTGGACCTGCGCGGCTGCGAGCTACGGCGCGAGCGATGGCTGCGACTGCGGCTGCGGCGCGCTCGACCCCGACTGCCATGCCGGCGGCGGTGGCTGCGCCGAGCCGGGTTGCCAAGACGACCACTGCGATAGCTGCCGCGACGCGACCGGCACGCACACGAGCTGTCGTTCCACGTGCGACCCCGCGCATTTCGGCACGGGCGACGGCTGCGATTGCGGCTGCGGCGAGCAGGATCCCGACTGCGGCGGACAGGGCTGCAGCGATCCGCTGTGCTGGAGCGCGGCCTGCACGCGCTGCTGGGACGCGAGCGCGAGCGCGGTCGACTGCAAGCGCAGCGCCTGCGCCGCTGCGCTGTTCGGCGATGGTGTCTGTGACTGCGGCTGTCGCGAGAGCGATCCGGACTGCGCCGGCCTCGCCAGCTGCGTGACGCCCGGCTGCAGCACACCCAGCTGCGGACGCTGCCACGCCGCGGACGGCGGCGCGACCGCCTGCACGGACTGGTACTGCACGCTGGAAAAGCAAAGTGGAGACAGCTGCAACTGCGGCTGCGGCGCGATCGACGCCGACTGCGCAGGCGGTGGCTGCGCAGCACCAGGCTGCTCCGCGCCCGCCTGCGTAACCTGTCGCGCAGCGACCATGGCACCGATGAGCTGCGCGCCATGAGCCACGGCGGGCACATGGCGGGGGTTTGGCGACTGCTGTTGGCGGCGGCATGCGTACAACTCGCGTGCTTGCTGACGAGCTGCACGAGCGACCCGGCGCAGGCGACCCAGCACGAAAGCAGCATCACGGGCGGCGCGACCTGCTCTGACCACCACGAAGGCTGCGCGTGCAGCCTTCATACACCACCGGTCAGCTGCAACCCTGCCCAGACCGCGACCCTTTCGACTGGCGCGACCGCGCTCTGCTACGAGGGCACGCGCTACTGCCGCAGCGGCCTCTGGGGTAGCTGCGAGAACGTGCATGGCTTCGTTCCGAGCGCGCGCCCTGCCACCGCCGCGCTGATCGACCAGACGGCCGCCGATCTTCCGTGCAGCCAGTGCGACCCGAACTGCTTTCGCTTGATCGACACGCTGGACCCCGCCGACGGACCGCTAAAGCCCCTGTTCAGCGCCGGCCTCGACTACGACTCGAGCGGCTCCGGGCTCACGCTCTCGCCGCTCATGCCGCCGCCCGGCGGCATGTTGCCCGGCACGGGCCTCACGCTGATGGCGCGCGCCGGCGTGCCCGCGAGCACGCAATACGCAGGGCAATACCGACCCGACGACGCGGATGTATACCTGCTGATCGATCAATCGAGCAGCATGGCCCAGGAAACGCTCTGGCTCTACGACCTCTGGGACACGCAGGGGCCGGGGCCGCTGCTCAACCCGGCGCTGCCGTGCGTGGGCGGCAATCAAACCCTGCTGAATCAGGGCATCTCGGGTGCGCTCGCGTGCATGTTCACGAACCCGCAGGTGGGCGCCGGCATGTTTCGCGACATTCCGTTCGATCCGTATGCGACGGACAGCACGCTGCCTGCTGCGCAGCAAGCAGGGAACGCCAAGCTCGAGATCGCGTTCCGCAACCAGCAGCAGCTGACGAGCACCGCCGCGTCCATCAAGACCGCGATCGCGAGCTTCGGCGGTGTCGAGTCGAGCGGCAATCCGGACTTTGCCGGCTCGCAGATCGTGGCGCTCGACGCGCTCGCGACCGGTCAGGGTTTCGCCATGGGCCTCGACCGCGTGAGTGTGCCGCCGTCCGCGGCATGCCCTGCTGGGCACTACGGCTATCCGTGCTTTCGCAGCGCCGCGAGCGGCATGGTGGTGCTCGTGACGGACGCGCCGATGCACAACGGCCCAAAGCCGAGCGTGTATCCGTACAACTACGACCTCACGACGCTCACGACCATGAGCGGCACCGCGCCCTCTGACATCGTCGTTCCCAACACGAACGACACCGTCGCGCAGGCATACGCGTTGTCGAGCAACACGCAGAGCATCCTCGCGACGTTCGTGGGGAGCGACACGGGGTTCACGGCGGACCTACCCGACAGCATCGCCGGCTGCAGCGCGGATGACGCCGCGCCGGATGCGTTCTTCCGCTTCGACGTCACGAGCACGACCGGACCCGTGCCGATCTCGCTGTCCACCGACGGCTCAGCGTTTGCGACGACGCTCTCGGTCTTCGACGGCCCACCGCTCGTCGATACGACGCTGCCTGGGAGCAACAACCAGAACGACCTGTTCCCGAACGCGAGCGACGTGGGCGATGTCACCGGCAAGTCGCTCGTCGCCTCGGGCGACACGCAGAGCATGGTCGACGACTACCAGGGCTCGCTATTCGGCAACGCCTGCGGCACCAACACGCTGGCCCCGGATGCCGCGTTCGCCTTCGACGTAAACGGCGCTTCCGGCCCGGTGCAGCTTGCGCTGTCGCTCGACATGGGCGCAGCGCACCCGGTGCTCGCGCTGTACGACAAGAGCGCGGGCCCCTTGCCGCGCTGGCCGCTGTACACGACCACGCTCAGGGCCGCAGGCAACGACAACGCGCACGCCAGTCCGTACGACTTGCCGGCCTCCGGCGCCGGCTCCGACTACTTCACGGTCACCGGCGACACCAGCAGCCTCGCCGCCGACTACGACCCCAGCGTGCTCGGGGGCTCGCTGTGCAATCCGGATGCGAACGCCAAGGACGCCGCGTTTCACCTGCACGTGAACGGAACACGAACGCTGCGCTTCGACACCGAAGGCTCGAGCTTCGATACCGTGCTCTCACTGCACTCGCGACCGCCGCTCGCAAGCACGGGCAACTGGGTGACGCATCCCGCCAGCGCCACGCACGACAACACGAACGAGACGACAGGCAGCGCCTACGACGTAGGCGACATGATCGGCCGCCAGGAGATCTACCAGGGCGACACGACCGGCATGAGCGCCGATCTGCAGGACAGTGCCAGCTGCGGACTCGATGCGAGCTGCGGCGACGCCGTGTACACAGTGACCCTGAGCAAGCCAACCACGCTGCGCTTCGGCGTGACAGGCAGCGGCTACATCCCGGGCGTCCAGATCACGCGGGCCGATCCAGCGAACACCGTTGCAGCTGCCGTACACTCGCTCGCGACCGGCGCCGCGCACACCTGCACGCTGTCGGGCGGCGCGGCATACTGCTGGGGTAGCGACAGCAACGGTCAGCTCGGCAATGGAGGAGCGAGCGGCGGCGCCGACTCCGCCGCAGCGGTTGCCGTGAGCGGCATCAGCCAGGCGCGGGATCTCGCCGCCGGCGCGCGTCACAGCTGCGCGGTGCTGAACGACGGCAGCGTGAGCTGCTGGGGTCAAGGCGGCAGCGGCCAGCTCGGCGACAACAGCCAGACCGACGCGCTCGCGCCCGTGAGCACGCAGCTGGGCGCGCTCGGCACGTCCATCCAGATCGCAGCCGGCGACGCGCACAGCTGTGCGCTGCTCGCAAACGGCAGCATCGCCTGCTGGGGCGACAACGCGCGCGGCCAGCTCGGCGACGGAACCACCACGCAGCGCCTCACCCCCGTGCTCGTGTCAGGTGGAACGGCATTCGTGCTGGTCGCCGCCAACGGCAACCACACCTGCGGCATCCGCGCCTCCGATCACGCCGTCTTGTGCTGGGGCGAAGGCCGCTACGGACAGCTGGGCGACGGCAGCACGGGGATCCACACTGCGCTCGCGCCCAGCCTGGTCCCCGGCTTCAGCCATGCAACGAGCTTGTCGCTCGGCCAGAACCACAGCTGCGCGGTGCTCTCGTCGGGCCGCGTGATGTGCTGGGGACGCGGCGCCAACGGTCAGCTCGGACAAGGCACCACGAGCGACAAAGCCACGCCGGTCGCGGTGAAGAACTACGACGGCTCGGGCATGCTCGACAACGCCGTGGGCGATGCGGGCGGCGGGCGCGCACACACCTGCGTGCGCACGCTCGAGGGCTACGTGTTCTGCTGGGGCGATAACAGCAAGCGCCAGGTCGGCGATGGGACCAGCAACGGCTCGTCCACGCGACCGACCGGCGTAGCGTCGCTGATCGACGCAAGTGAGGTCGTTTCTTACTACGATCACGTATGCGCGCTGCGAACGACCGGCGAGCTCGTGTGCTGGGGCGACGGCGCGCACTATCAGCTGGGCAATGGCGCGACCGGCGTGAAAAATGTTCCCGTGTCGGCGGAGCCGGGCGGCGGCGCCAACAAGGTCGCGTTCGGCAACGGCGCCGTCGACTTGCCGTTCGCGAGCGCGTGTCAATCCTTGGCGCAGGCGCCGGAGGCGGGTTGCACCTACGGCGCCTCACCCAGCACCGGCGAGAGCTATTCGTTCTGCTCGACCCAGTCGCGCACCTGGCATTCGGCCGGCCTGGCCTGCAAGGCCGCAGGTATGCAGCTGCTCGACGTGAATACCGTCGGCGAGAACGCGTACGTGGCGTCGTACCTGAGCGGACCGAGCTGGATCGGCGTCAAGCGCGCGAGCTCGAGCGACTGGCTCGACCTGCAGTCCAACGTGGACTTCCAGAACCCGAGCAACGATCTGGTCTGGCACACCGACACGGCCTCGGCGCAGAACTGCCCCTTCATTGGACCATGCTCGACGACACCCACGAAGGGTCATTTCATCAACGACCTGCCCAGCGACCCCGCTGCAGCTGACTTGGTGGACAGCAACCCCTGGAGCTCGGCCAGCACCTGGGTGTCCAACACCGAGCCGAAGCCAACCGACGTGACCTGGGGCAACAACTGCGTAACGCTGGACCCGCAGGGCAAGTGGTCCACGGATGCGTGCTCGGCCGTGCCGAAGCCCTCGTGCGGCTTTCTCGGGCACGGTTGCTTGCTCGGCGCGCTGCGCAGCACGCTCGCCAACCTCGCCGGCGGCGTGCTCGGCTGGCTCAGCGCCGGCTCGATCAGCCTCACGGATCTGGTGCACCTCGGCAGCGGCGGCTTGTTCTCGTCGCCGCATTTTTCAG
Source organism: Sandaracinaceae bacterium (assembly GCA_017881055.1). Lineage (GTDB taxonomy): Bacteria > Myxococcota_A > Polyangia > Polyangiales > JAFGIB01 > JADGRF01. The sequence continues at coordinate 5,610 of JADGRF010000101.1, read as the reverse complement.
GCGGCGTCGAGCGGCCGTACGTCTGCGAGCAGGAGAACACCTCGCGCGACGTGACGCTCGATGCCGGCACGTACTACGTCGTGGTGAAGGGCATCGCCGACGGCCAGAACGGCAACACCTGCACGGGCCCGTACAACCTGAGCATCGTGGACGTAGGCGCCCCGAGCGGCGGCTTTCTCGGCTGCGACGACAACGGAGTAGCCGACACCACGAGCGCGGTCATTCAAAGCACACTCGGCAGCGGCGACTACTACGTGGTCGTGAAGGGCAAGCACGCGAACGACGCGGGCGCGTACAACCTCACCGTGCGCGATGTGACCGCCGTGCAAACCAGCGAGCTGACGTGTGGCGCGGGCGGCGGCACGGGTGCGCCGGCCCAGGTCACGATGACCGCGCAGCCCGGCCACCAGTACTACGCGCTCGTGAAGGGCGACACGCCGATCGACAAAGGCCCTTACACGCTGGCGATCCGCGATCTCTCGCGTGTCAGTGGCGCACGCTTGGGCTGCGATGCGCAGAGCGGTCCGGGCGGCGGCTCGGCACTCACGCTGCCGCTCGACACGGGCACGTACTACGCGGTGCTCAAGGGTCGCGGTCCAACTGAAGCAGGCAACTATCGACTCACGGTTGGCGGCGCGACTGCAACTAGCAGCAGCTTCGTGCCGCCCACGTACGATCAGACGATCGCCGCGCTCGGCGCGAACAACCTGCGCGTCGCGACCGTGCTGTCGTGCAAGGGCGCGCCGTGCGCCGACGCGCAGGGCCAAGCGACGCAGCTCGCGAAAGACACCAATGGCAACGTGCAGCTGGCCGCGACGGCGGGCGACGTGCCGGCGGCAGTCGCGAACGCGGTCTACGACTTGGCGTCACTCGACACCGTGACCGGCCAGCTCCAGTTTTCGCCCAGCCCGAACCCCGGCTTCGTCACGCTCGGCGCGCAAACGGTTCCGACCAGCGTGGCCTGCATCGATGCCGGCGACGGTGTCACGTTCAACCACTGCGGTCCTGGCTCGCGACCGACGTACGGCATGACGCTGCTCAATCCGCTGTTCACCCCCGTGCTGCCCGGCCCGGGACCGCTTGGCAGCTACCAATTCACACTGCACCTCGAAGGCAAGCGTCAGGGCAGCATTCTCTATCAAGAAGACGTGCCGCTGTACGTGATCCCGAGCGGTGGGGCGGCGCCCGGCACATATGACATGGGCAGCTACAGCCAAGACCTCGAAGGTCGCGCGTGCGAGCACGGCAACTTCGCCGCCTCATGGGACGACCTGATGTTCGACGCCGATGTGCTCCCTGAGACGCAGATCGACTTCTATGCGTGCAGCGCGTACGCCAGCGCCGACCTCGCGCTGTGTGCGGGTACCGGCGGCACCAGCTCGGGCTACCTTCGCGTCGTGACGGTCACCGCCGGACAAGGCGTGGGCACTACGTGCACGGTCGCTACGCAAGGGGTGGATTGCCCCTCGGGGTACTGCTCGCCCTACACGAACGTGTGTCAGTTCTTGGAAGGCGCCAGCTGCAGCAGCGACGCGGATTGCCCGGGCAGCGCGCCGGGACGTTGCCATGCGGGACCGTCAGCTGCGACGCTCGGCACCACGTGTCAGCTCAGCTCGCCCGACGCCAACCCTGCCGTTGCCCTCGGCGCCGCGAACCTCGAGCCGTTCGTGCGGATGCGCGCCGACCTTACCTCCTTGGGCGACCACTCACGCACGCCCGCACTCTTCTACTGGGAAGCGCGCTACTATTGCCGGTCGGTGCTGTGATGAACCGCAAATCCGAGAGTCTCCGCTCATTCGCCTGGCTGCTGACGCTCGCGTGCCAGCTGTCGGCCTGTGCGGATCATCGCCCGAACAAGCAGCTCATGAACGCCAACACGGGCGACGACGACGGCGGCGGTGGCGACCATGACGCCGGCCCTGGGCTGATAGCGGTCAGCGACGCGGGCGGCCACGTGATCAGCTCCGGCGCCACGCAGTTGTGCAGCTACGAAGACGCCGACCAGCTCGCAATCGCCGATTCCGTGCAGACGAGCGTCCTCGCCGCAGCAGCCACGCAGCGCGGTTTCGGCCTGTTGTTTCAGCGCGAAGACGGCGCGCTGTTCGTGCAAGCGGTGCCGGAGACGGGTGCGCCACCCGGCGCGATTGCCGCCACCACCGCTGCGGACAACGCCGTGGCGCCGGCGCTGGTCGCGAACGACACCACGTTCTTGCTCGGGTACCGCGTCGACAAGCAGCTGCTCGTGCGCAGCCTGATGGCAGGAGCCGCCGCCACGCCACTTGCGCTCACCACGCGGCTCGCGGTCAGCGCCTCGTCGGGGGAGCCCTGGGCGCTCTCCGCTGCGGGCTCCGGATTCGTGGCCGTGTGGATGGACGCCGCAGACAAGAACCTGCGCCTGCGCACGCTGAGTGACGATGCGGCGGCCACCGGCAGCCCGCAGCCGCTCGCTGGCATCGTGGCGCGCGGCAGCCAGTCGTTGCAGCTGGCACATCTGGCAAGCGATACGTTCGTAGTCGCCTGGCGCGAGCCGGGTGCGGGCGGCACGGCCAATGTATTCGGCGAAGCGCTGGACGGCGCGCTCACGGCCACGAGCCAGCCCAGCCAGCTCTCGAAGAACCCGATCGCGGATGCCGCGTTCGGGCTGTCCGGTCGCGCCGACAGCGCCGGCCTCTTCTACCCCGCGCTCGATGGCAACGTGCGCCCTGCCTTGAAGCTCCGGCGCATCACCGACCAGGCCGCGCCCGACGGGCCCGTGCTGAACGTGGCCAACGCGCCGCGCATCGTGAGCGCGGGCAGCATCGCTGCCTTCGGACGCGGCTACGCGCTCGTGTACCGCGAGCGGCCTTCCCTCGGTCGCGATCACGGCGCCGTTAGGATCGCCTTCGTGAACCCGTTCGGCGCCGTGGTCTACGACACCGAGCTGGTCCAGGTCGACGACTCCACGAGCGGAAACACCACGGCCGTTGCCGCGAGCGGCAGCGATGCGGTGCTCGTCAGCTGGACCACGACCGACCTGCACGGGACGCACGTACGCGCGTTGCGCATGGCGTGCCCCGGCGCGCTGATCCTGTGCGGCGGAACGGTCCAGTGACCAGCTGAGCACGCACCAGAACCGGCTTGGGCCCCAACCCCACGCGTTACTGTCTAGTCATAGCTCGAAGTCGAACACGAGGATCTTCTCGAACGTGGCACGGACGCGCTGCGCCACCGGCAGATGCTCTGGGTGCGGCGCGTACGCCTCGAGGCTGGCGCGGTCGCTGAAATCCATGCTGAAGCCGTAGGTGAAGCCTTCACGTCGCTGCGCGGCGGCGAAGTTCTCGCCCCAGTGACAATCGAGCAGACCGGGGATGCGACCCACGAGCGCGTCGAGCGCGACGCGGCACGCATCGATCGCTTCGGCCGTGGCATCTGGGCGCGGCTGTAGAAGAAGCACGTGTCGGACCATGCGCGAGACGATACACGATCTCACGCGCGTTCACGCATCGGTCTTCGTCGCGGTCGGCGCGCCCTTCCGGTGCAACAAACGTTGCGCGGGATAGATGCTGCGCTGCCCGGACAGCAGGTACGCGACGACGCACACGATCACCACGTGCGGAAAGGCGTGCGCGCCCAGCAGCTCCATCGCCATGATCGAGAGCGCGAGCGGCGTGTTCGAGGCGGCTGCGAAGACAGCGGCGAGGCCAACGCCCGCAGCGAGCTCGAGCGGAATGCCGAGCGCGCGCCCGAACACGCTGCCAAGAGCGGCACCCACGACGAAGAGCGGTGTGACTTCGCCACCGAGAAAGCCCGCGCCGAGGGTGACCGCCGTGAACACGAGCTTCCACGCAAACGCCACGACAGGCAGCGTGGGATCGCTGAACGAGCGCACGATCAGCGGAATACCAAGGCCGAGGTAGTCGCTCGTACCGACGATCTTCCACAGGCCTACGACGACTACGCCTCCGAAGAGCATGCGCAGCGGCACGCGCGGCACGTGCTGCTCACCACGCTTCTTGAGCCAGTGCGTAAGCTCGATGAACACCGTGGCCGTGGCCGCCACCGCTGCAGCAAACACCAGCCACTCGAGCAGGAGCACGGGCGTGAGCGCAACGTAGGGCGCCTCGGGATAGTGCGTGTGCTCGATGCCGAGCGCGCGCGTAGTCAGGTCGCCCACGAGCGACGCCACGAGCGCCGGAACCAGCGCGTCGTACTCGATGCGCCCGATCACGATGAACTCGAGCCCGAAGACGGCGCCTGCGATCGGGGTGCCGAACACGGAGCCAAAGCCGCCTGCCACCCCTGCCGCCAGCATCTGCCGCCGCACGTTCCGGCTGACACGCAGGCGATGCGACAACCAGTCGGTCAGGCTCGCGCCCATTTGGACCGCGGTGCCCTCGCGACCCGCGCTGCCGCCGAACACGTGAGTCAGCACGGTGCCAATCAGCACCATCGGCGCCATGCGCAGAGGGAGCTCCGGGCCTTCGTCGTGGATCGTGTCGATCACGAGGTTGTTGCCCGCTTTGATCGACTGCCCGAAGCGCTCGTAGATGAAGCCAACGACGAGCCCGGCGACCGGCAGCGCGTACACGATGGCCTCGTGCGCGACGCGAAAGTCGGTGGCGCGCCCGAGCAGCCACAGAAACGCCGCAGAGGCCGTGCCGCACACGCCGCCCACGAGCGTGCCCAGCGCGATCCACTGCATCAGCGCGACGTACCGACCGTGCAACTCGTCACCGGCTTTCATTGCCGCCATGAGCTGCAGCCTTCGCCAACTCCGCATGCTCGCGCGCGAACTCCTCGTAGGAGCCGGGGTTCCAGCCCACCCGCGACCGCACCCAACATGCGGGCGCGGCCTGCCAGCCGAGGTGCGGGTAGTACGTTTGCGCGAGCGGCGACGAGAGCAGAATCCATTGCACTTGCGGATAGGCCTCGACGACGGCACCGAGCAGCTTGCGCCCGACGCCCTGCCGCTGCACGCGCGGATGCACCGCGAGATCGCAGACGTAGCCGTCGTACACGCCGTCGGTCCAGCCACGCACAATCCCGACCAGCGCGCCGCCGGGTGCTTGCCGTGCGCACACCACGACGTTCGAGCCATCGAACATCTGCTGCAGGCGTGCCAGGTCGTGAATCGGGCGGCGCAGCGGAGCCACCGCGTACAAGGGCGCAATTTCGGCCGCGAGGGGTCGTTGGTCGGGGTGGATCGTGATCATCGGAGGTCCCAGGCTGGAGCGGGATGATGCCGCTCGCGGAACCGCAATACGAGACTCCGCGGCGCGTTAGCAAGGCTCGCGAACCGAAACCGCGCGTCGGCCGTAATGGCATGCGGAGGGGAAACACGGGAAATGACGACGACATCCGAAACCAAGCCGACGGTGGCGCTGGCCGCTTCCAACCTGCCACCCGGCTCGATGGGGCTGCCCCTGGCGGGCGAAACGTTTTCGTTTCTGAAGGACAGCTTCGCGTTCGTCCGGGATCGCCAGACCAAGTACGGCTCGATCTTTTGCGCGTGGAGATCGCCAAGCACCGCGCAGCACCGAGCGACGACGGTCTCTCGCGCGTGATGCGCGCCAAGCTCGCGGACGGCAGCACGCTCGACGACGCAGCCGCGTTGGTCGAGGTGCACCACAT
>JADGRF010000100.1 GCA_017881055.1 Sandaracinaceae bacterium | reverse complement strand
GCAGTAACCAGAGCGAGCGCATCGCGCGTTCGCAGTAACCAGAGCGAGCGCATCGCGCGTTCGCAGTAACCAGAGCGCCTCAGGCCTGGCCGGCCACGACCTCGGTCAACACCGTCTCGCCGATCAGCCAGACACCGCAGGACGCCGGGACCGGAAGATCGGCCTCGCTGCTCGTGGTCACGTCCTGGCTCGGGCTCATGCCGGCAAGCGATCGGTCGTACACCAGCTCGAGCGTGAGACCGTTCCGAAGCATCACGAAGCAGGCATACGGTGTAGAGCGAATCAGCATCCTGTGACCTTGTGCACGTGGCGTGCCGCATCGCGAGCTTCGGAAATATTCGGGATTCTGCTCGCGCCTACATTGTCTGCCTTTCGAGATTGCAACGTGGGGCATGCAGGCTTGCGTGAATGAAACCAAGTCCTGTGACGCGACTCACGGAGCGAGCAGAGTCCGCGCGCAGCGACGTGCGTCGAGCTAAGTCGCGGGCCGCGCATGAGTGTCGAGGTGGGACAAATGCTCGTGCGCAGCGCGTCGCAACGTTGACGAGCCTCCGGGCATCGGGCTTAGTGGGGACGGTGTCGCCCGTGGCAGTCGTAAGCTGGTCTCGCAGTATCGCCACGCTCGCGCTCGTCGCCGGTGCCGCGCTGACTATGCTCGTTTCGGTCGCGCACGCTGAAGACTCGGGTGTGCTCGTGAACATGCTCGCGTCGGCACGTGGCTTTCGTGTGCGCTCGCAAGCGGCGCTGGCGCTTGGTCGCAGCCACGGCGCCAAGTACGCGGATGCGTTGGAGCTGGCGCTGCATGATCGGCATCCGCTCGTGCGCGCCTCCGCAGCGACCGCGCTGGGCGAGCTTGCGGGTAGGAGCTCGTTGCCCGCGCTGCGCGTCGCGGCCAACGACGATGTGTCGGCAGTCAGCAAGCAAGCCCGTGCAGCTATTGCGATCATCGAGCACAGCCGGCGAGCAGCTGGCGTCGAACCCGCGGCAGAGCGCGTGGCCGGTACGAACGGTCGTGTTCCACCTGACGTTCGCTACGTGCTCGTCGTCGGGGCCATGCACGACGACACTGGTTTCTCGGGCAACGAGCCGCGCCGCGTGCTCGGCGCCAGCTTGTGGCGGGAGCTGACCGAGCTGCGTCGAGTTGCGGTGCTGCGCGCCGACGCGGCGGCCCCCATCGCAGACGCCGTGGCGCGCGGCCTGCCGGTGCTGCGCCTCGAGGGCAACGTCACTCAGCTCGTCAGTGAGCCGAATCCCGATCAAGTCTCCGTGCACTGCGAAGTGTCGCTGCTCGTGATGGACGACGCGGGTCGCAATCTTCGCACCGTGCTCAAAGGCGCAGCGACCGGCCTCGAACCCCGCACCTCAGAGCACCCGGTGCGCGCCGTGCTCGTCGCGCAGCAGCGCCGCATCGCCCGCAACGCAGTGGACGGCGCCGTGCGCTCGGCCTTGCGCAACGCGTCCTCCGCGATCGAGAACGCGGCCGCGCGCGCCGACGTGACCGGCAAAGACACCGCTACGGCGGCCTTGCCCCGCGCTCGTCTGCACTAGCGGCAAGCTCAGACCCAGCCCAGCTCTTTCTTCAGGTCGCGTTTCAGGATCTTCCCGTTGGCGTTGCGCGGTAGCGGCTCTGCGCGCAGCTCGATGCGCACGGGCACCTTGAAGCCGGCCAGCCGCTCGCGCGCGTACGCCTGCAGCTCTTCGGTGCTCACGGTGCTGCCCGCTGTCAGCTGCACCACGGCGCCCACCTCTTCGCCCAGCACGCGATGCGGAATGCCCAGGACCGCGGCATCCATCACCGCGGGATGGCCGTACAGCACGTCTTCGACCTCCACGCAGTACACGTTCTCGCCGCCGCGGATCAGCATGTCCTTGGCCCGGTCGAGGATGTACACGAAGCCTTCCTCGTCGATACGCGCGAGATCACCGGTGTGCAGAAAGCCTTCGGAAAAGCTCTGGGCGGTGGCTTCGGGCTTGTTCCAGTAGCCGCGCACCACGTTCGGGCCCTTGATGTAGAGCTCGCCCACTTCGCCCGCTGGCAGGTCCTTGCCGTCGACGTCGACCACCTTCACGTCGCAGATCGGCATCGGCACGCCGACGCTGTCGGGCTTCTGCTCGTAGTCGACGCCGGCGTTGGTCGTGGTGATAGCCGAGGTCTCGGTGAGCCCGTAGCCGTTCGATGCCGTCGACAGCGGGAACGCTTCGCGAATGCGACGCACGAGCTCCGGCGCTGCGGGCGCACCGCCGTACCCGACACTGGTCACGCTGCTGATGTCGCGGCGCGCGAAGTCCGGTGACTCGAGCACCTGCCACACCATCGAAGGCACGCCGCCGAACGTGTTGATGCGTTCGCGTTCGATCAGCTCGAGCGCACGCTCCGGATTCCAGCGATGCATCATGACGAGCTTGTTGCCCGCGAAGGTGTTGGCCGCGAGCAGCGAGTGCGAGCCCGTGACGTGAAAGAACGGCACCGACACCAGAGCCGCGGTTTGAGCCGAGCTGCCGGGGGCGGGCAAGGCGTCGCCGCGCCGCAGCAAGCTGCGTACACGCGCGAAGAACGCACACAGCACGTTCGTACACATGTTGCGGTGCGTGCCGAGCGCGCCCTTCGGATTGCCGGTGGTGCCCGACGTGTAGAAGATCGTGGCGTCGTCTTCGGGGTCGATCTCCACCGACGGGAGCTCGGTAGCCGCCGCGTTCTCCGTGAACACCGCGGCGAGCGGACGCATACCGCTGGGCAGCGGATGCTCGGCGCGCGCAACGAGCACGTGCTCGACGGCTGGCAAGTCACGCAGGCCTGCCGCCATCAGCTGCGCGCGCTCCTCGTCGCAAATCAGAACGCGCGCGCCCGAGTCGGTGAGACCGTATGTGAGCTCGGCGCTCTTCCACCACGCGTTGAGCGGCACCACGATCGCGCCGATCGAAGCGGCGGCCCAGAACGCGATCGGCCACTCGGGGAAGTTGCGCATCGCGAGCGCGACGCGATCCCCTTTGCGCACACCGCACTCGCCGTGCAGGTGCGTAGCGAGCGCGCACACGCGCAGGAACGTCTGCGCGTAGGTTAGCTGCTCGTCCTCGTACACCAAGTAGCTGCGCTCGCCGTAGCCGCGCGCGACCAGGAGCAACTCGCGCAAGCTGCGCGGCGGGCCCTTCCACACGCGCTGTGAGACGCCGCGGATCACGCGGGTCTCCATCTCGAACGGCGCGCCCGGAGCCGTCAAAAGGCGCGTGATTTCTTTGATCGAACGCTCTGTCATGCGGGGCGCGATTGTCAGTCGGGACGTTCGCGCCAACAAGGCCTGTCGTTTTCTTGCGCTTGCGTCCCCAACTGGCGAGAATTTGGGCCGGTAGGGTCTCGAACAAGGAGGGGGCATGCGTTCAACAGAGCCTTTGGCAGTGCCATCTCGGAGGCTCGCTCCGGCCGTGCGTTCGTTCGTGATCACGGGTGTGGTCGTCTGCGTGAGCGCCTGCGGCGGAGCGCCTAAGCCGGCTGCACAGAGTGCACGAGCTGCTGCGGCTGCGGCGCCTGCAGTCCCCGAGCCGTCAGCGGCCGCCGACAGCCCCGTGACGCCCATGATCGTGGTCGGGCAGGCGCATAGCTGCGCGCTCAGCGCGGATGGCTCCGTCACCTGCTGGGGACAAGACATGCACGGGCAGGCGAAGGCGCCTGGTCACGAGTACGTGCAGATCAGCGCGGGCACCATTCACACCTGTGCGCTCGCGGCCGATGCGCACGTCGATTGCTGGGGCTTCAACGGCGACGGTCGCGTCAATCCGCCGTCCGAGTCGTACGCACAAATCTCACTTGGCCACGATCACTCGTGCGCCGTCACGACCACGGGCGAAGTGCTGTGCTGGGGCGCCAACGACAGTGGCCAGACCAACGTGCCCGAAGGTGAATACACGCAGGTCTCCGCGGGCCACGCCTTCAGCTGCGCCGTACGCAAGGATGCGACGCTGGCGTGCTGGGGCGCGAACACGAGCGGTCAAACCGCGCCGCCCGCTGGTGCCTTCACGCAAGTCAGCGTCGGCGCCGAGCACGGCTGCGCGACCGACAAAGACGGCAAGCTGCACTGCTGGGGCCGCGACAAAGAGGGCGAGCTCACGGTGCCGGACGGCAAGTTCGTGCAGCTCTCGACGGGCGCGTTCAACGCCTGTGCGCTCGCCGAGGACAAGCACGTCGTGTGCTGGGGTGCGGGTCTGCCTGGCAGCTCGGGCTTGCGCAATTACGGTCAGTCCGAGGCGCCGAAGGGCGAGTTCATCAGCGTCGCGGCGGGCGAGCGTCACAGCTGCGCCATGTCACCCGAGGGCTGGGTCGAGTGCTGGGGCTCCGATGCGGGCGGTCGCGCCACGCCTCCGTTCGAGCTTGCGCCGACCAAGGATCGCGACGAACATGCCGCGGAGAAGCCTGCTCCCGAGCCCGTTGGGCAGCGCATGAGCGCGCCGCCTCCAGCTCACAAGCGGCTCGAGTCATTCGACGTTGCTGTACCGAGCAGCGGCGGCGGCGCCACCACGACAGCACCTCACTCGCGCTGAGCACGACCGTACGCTGCAACTCAGAACGCGCGTGGCGGCAGGCGCGCGCTAGGCTTACTCTCCGCGGCGGGTGCGAGAGCAGGAACAACGGCGTCCTCGCCGTGATCGTTGGACTTGCCAACCATCGCACCCACGACACCGCCCAGCACGGCTCCTACCAACGCGGCTGCCAAGATCGTGGTGCCCGGCGCGAGCGTGATGTCGCCGCGGCCCGGACCCGTACGTGAGCCCGCGACGCTGCTCGAGATCAACGCGCCAGTGCCCACGCCGAGCAGCGCGCCGCTGCCTGCGCCGATCGCTGCGCCCCGTTGCACCGCGGCGCTCGCGCAGCCCGAAACGGACAGCAGGAAGATCGCGGCACACGACGCGCAGATCCTGTTACGTGTTTTCCCTCGCGGCATCATGACTCGCCTCCAGTCTTGGGACGCGGCACGGTCAGCACGGGGCAAGGCGCGAAGCGCACCACGCGCTCGGCCACGCTGCCCACAAGCAGCCGCTGCACGCCCGTGCGCCCCTGCGTGCCCATCACGATCAAGTTGGCTTTCAGCTCCTCGGCCACGTCGACGATCGTTCGGAACGGCGCGCCATCGACCAAGCGCGTGGCGATCGGACGACCGCCCGTGTCGAGCTTGGCTTTCTCGACGTCGAGCCTGCGCTCCAGCTCCTGACTCAGCTGCCGGATGCTTTCGTCGATCGATGCGCCGGCCACCGAGCTGGCGCCAGGGGGGGTGACTGCGTACGCCGGCATCTCGAACACGTGCAGGAGCGTGAGCTCGGCGCCGACCTTCTTGCAGACGAAGGCCGCGTATTGCATCGCTTCGACGGACCATTCGGAGAAATCCACAGGGCAAAGCACTCGGTCGATGGCGTGCATGGGCGTCCTCAGGCGATTTTGGTTGGCCGGGTGCAAGAGTTCGTATCAAGGAATCCGTGGTCCCGCGAGGGCAAACGACTCATGGGCAGCCCGGCGCTGCGATCAGGTCGCGACGGTCAGCTCCGCCCAGAGCGGCAGGTGGTCCGACAGCTCCGACCACGGCTCGCCCGCGAAGCGTTCCGCGCGCTTGGTCACGAGGTTGCGCGTGTAGATGCGGTCCAAGTTGAACACCGGCCGCTTGGCATGCCAGGTGCGGATCGTACGCTCGTCGTGGCCCTCGAACGCGTTCTGAAGGCCGAGATCGCGCGTGACCAGCCGGTCCAGCTTCTTGTGCCAATCGTTGAAATCACCCGCCAAGAGCACCGGCTCGCCCGGCTTGCAGCGCTCGCCCATGATCTCGCCGACCTGCGCGATCTGCGACGCACGCTGCCACTGATTCAGCCCGAGGTGCACGTTGAACACGTGCAGTGGCTTGCGCCCGAAGCTCACGCACACGTACAGCGCGCCCCGCTTCTCGATCCGGTTGGTCGAGATGTCGTGGTTCTCGAAGTGCCGGACGCGCAGGCGCGTGAGCGTGGTGTTGCCGTGATGCCCGATCTCGCGAAACTTGTTGCCGCCGTAATACGAGTCGAAGCCCAGCTCGGTCGCCAAGTGCGAGCTCTGCGAGCTGCCGGTGCGCGCGCAGTGAAACACTTCTTGGCAAAGCACGAGGTCGATCGGATGACCGCGCATCGCCTTGCCGAGCTCGGTCATTTCCACCTTCGACTTGCCGTCCGCGCCCTTGCCTTTACGAATGTTGTACGTGAGAACGCAAAGGCGCTCGTGCATGGGCAACTCCACTTCCGAACGCGTGAGGCGGAAAGTCTGCTCTTTATATAACCACGGCGCCGCCCTTGTCAGCGCTCTGGTAATCTCGACCACCGCATGTTGCCCACTGACGCGCACATGGTTCCCGGCAACCGGGTGACCCTCGTCCACGACGCGGAGCACTGCCTGCCGGCCATGGAGCGCGCGATTGCCGCGGCGGAGCGCGAGATTCTACTCGAAATGTACTGGTTCGACTCGGACGCCACAGGCCGGCGTTTTGCCGCGCTCCTGGCCGATAAGGCGCGCGCCGGGGTGCGGGTCTGCGTGACCTACGACAGCGTGGGGAGCTGGGGGGTCGACCGCTCGATGTTCGACGCGATGCGCGCTGCCGGCTGCGAGATCTACGAATACAACCCGCTGCGTGGCCCGTGGCTCAAGTGGCGCATCAGCAACCGCCGCAACCACAGAAAGCAGCTGATCATCGATGGACGCCTGGGCATGACCGGCGGCGTGAACCTCGCCGACGCGTGGTCTGCTGCCGCGGATGGCGGCACCACGTTTCGCGACGACGTCGTGGTGATCGAAGGTCCCGCGGTCGCGGTCATGCGCGAGATCTTCGCGGCCACGTTCGTGAAAGGCCCCGGCATGCGTGCGATCCCGTCGCTGCCGCTCGCGCCAGCCTGTGGCGATAGCCCCGTGAGCGTGCTCGCGAACGACGAGCGCAAGAACCGGCGCTTGATCGAGCGGGCCTATGTCCGCGCGATTCAATCCGCTTCGCGCCGGGTGCTGATCGAGAACAGCTACTTCATTCCGGGCTTCTTGGTCCGTCGTGCGTTGACGCGTGCAAAAAAGCGCGGTGTCGACGTGCGTGTGCTCTTGCCGCTCGACAGCGACGTGCCTGTGGTCAGCTATGCGACGCACAAGCTGTACGCGCCCCTGCTGCGCCACGGCATTCGCATCTTCGAGTGGGGACGCAGCATCCTGCACTCGAAGACCGCCGTGATCGACGACTTCTGCACGCTGGGTACGCACAACCTCGACTACCGCTCCTGGCTCTACAACCTCGAGATCAACGTCAGCATCGCCGATCCCGCGGTGGCCGCCCAGCTGGCCCTGCGCATCGAGCGCGACATGGCCGAATCGGTGGAGATCGACGCGCGCAGCTGGAGTTACCGACCGCTCTGGGACCGCGTGCTCGAGGAGTTTTTCTACAGATTTCGCCGCATTTTGTGAGGTTCTTCGAGCCGGGGTTGACAGCTGCGCCGGCGGACACACGTTGGCGGGCAAGGAGGTCAGCCATGAACCTAGCTCGACGACAACAGCAATCGAATGTGTGGGATCCCTTCCGCGAGTTTCAGGATCTCTCGGACCGGTTGAATCGCATCTTCCAGCCCAACGCGCAGAATCAAAGCGGCGAGGGCGAGCAAGCCATGAAGGTGTTCGATTGGGCCCCGGCGGTGAACATCAGTGAGACCGACAAAGCCTACTTGGTGAAGGTCGACTTGCCCGAAGTGAAGAAGGAAGACGTCAAGCTCACGCACGAAGACGGCGTGTTGACGATCGAAGGCGAGCGTCGCCAGGAAAAGCGCGACGACGGCGAGAAGTACCACCGCGTGGAGAGCAGCTACGGCCGCTTCCTGCGCCGCTTCACGCTTCCGGACGACGCCCAAGAGGAAACGATCAACGCCACGTTCAAGGATGGTGCGCTCAGCGTGACCATTCCGAAGGCCGCGACGAAGACGCCCAAGGCGCGGCAGATCACCGTCGGGTGACGTGCCCCCGGCTCCGCGCGTCGTGTCGCTGTCTTTTCACGACACGACGTGCCGGACGCCGCACTGGGTGTATGCGGTGGGTGGTATATAGACCAGATGCTGAAGATCGAGACCATCCTGTGTCCCACTGACTTCTCGGAGTGCTCGCAGGCGGCACTGCTGGTCGCGCTCGATCTCGCGCGTGTGCTCGGCGCACGTGTCCAGCTGACACACGTGTTCCAGACGCCGGTCTACGTCGGCTGGGAAGACAGCCCGGCTGCGCTCACCGCGACCACGCAGTTCTTGGAGCAGGCGCGTGCGCAGGCAGTGCAGCATCTGAACGAGCTGCGCGACAGCCACGTCGGCGACGTACCCATCGAGACCGCGCAGGTCGATGGTGCGCCCCAGAGCAAGATCGTGGAGCTGGCCGCCCACGCGGACCTGATCGTGATGGGCACCCACGGCCGCACCGGGGTGTCACACCTCGTGCTAGGCAGCGTGGCTGAGCGCGTCGTGCGCACGGCGCCTTGCCCCGTGCTGACGGTGCCGCTCAAGAAATAGCGTTCGTGTCGTTTGCATCGTGCGCGTCGCGCGTGTCACGTGCGTCGCGGCGCGACAGCTCTTCTCGAATGCACTTGGCCGACAGCTGCAACACCGTGGTCTCGGTTTCGCTCGGTGCTGCGCGGCCGTGCTGCTCGTGGTGCGCACGGATCGCGGACACCGCGGATTGAATTGCCTCGACGGCGTCATGTGCCGAGCTGGGCTGTGTGACGCTGGCCGCCACACGCGCCGCCGCCGCCGCGCAGTGGCAGAAGAAGTAGCGATCGAAGCGTCGATCCCGCTCGAAGCGCGCGTAGGCCTCGTCGACCAAGTTCTCCGCGATGTGCGCGCAAAGGTCTTTGCCGATGCTGCCCGCGAGCGTCGCCTCGGCGACCTCGAGCACCGCCAACGCTTCGTCCGTGTCCGGGAGCTCGAGCGCGGCTTCGTATGCGAAGCGCAGCAGGCCTCGGCCGAAATGCTGGTCGTTGTCGCCGGCTGCGTAGATCAGCGGAACCAACCAGTCGCCGCGCTCGCAGGTCGCGAAGGCGCGTTCGAAACCGCTCTCGTACGCATCCATCCAAGCGCTGCGTGTCTCATCTGGGACGCGCAGCCCTTCGGGCCACGAGATGTGCGGCACGTGCGACCCGTGCGACACGTGCGACCCGTGTGACAGTCCCGGTACGACGTTCGCGTGTAGCGCGGGCATGACCTGCGAAATCTCTTTGGGCACCACGTCCGAGTAGCGCTCGCCGGCAACTCGTGCGTCGGAGCTGCCGTCGGTCGTCGCTTCTCGCGTGTCGGTTGCGCGGCTGGCGCGTGGCGTGTCTTTCGGTCCCATCTCGCAGCCTCTCGTCGTACCCGTCGCGCGAGTCGAGCTAGCTACGGGAGGGCTGTGCTGTCAAGCCGAGTAGCGCATACCGCGATCGGGGCTGCGCGAAAAGTGCTTGGCCGATCAGTGACGCTGCAATAACTGGCCTGTGCGCAGGCCTGTCTTGCGATCTTCCGCGGCGCGCTCACGGGCCGCGCTTGGAGCGGCCTTCTTCCTTCGCAACTACGGGCATGCCCACTGCGCCGACCACGGGAAAGTGCACCGTGACGTCGAGCGGTGCAGCGTCGGCCCATTCGTCGCTGCCGTTTCCGTCATGCAAGTCTTCGCCGACGGACCAAACCACGAACTCGGTTCCGTCCGAGCCGATGCGATAGCCGAGTGGCTTGCCGAAGAACGGATCGCACAGCTCGGGCTCGCGTGCGCCGACCGCGTCGGTGGGTAACTTCCCTCGATACGCGCGGTCCGCCAGCGTTGCCACACCTACGGTCAGATCGCGCAGGATCGCTTGTCCGCGCATGTCGTCGTACAGGAAATCCAAGATGCCGGCGGAGTCGTTCGCGACCATCGGCATCTGGGTCTGCATGCGCGCACGAGCATCTTGCTCGCGCTTCCAATCGTCGATGGCATCGGGGTAGTGGCTCGGAACGAGCTGCCGAAAGCGCGTCGGATCGGTATAGAGCGCCCATGCAGCGAGCAACTTCGGTCGATCGAGCAGCGCCGCAAGCACAGCCGAGGCGTCCGGCTTGTCCGCCAGCGTGGCCAGCTTACGCAGCTTCATCGCGGTCACGATGTCTTGCAGCTCGATCGTCGCGCCGGTCGGCGGAGCATGCGTCGCAAGCGTGTGCAGCTCGTGCGCGCTGCGTCGCAGCGTCGTGAGATCGGCCTTCGTGGCGCAGCGGGCAATCACCGGCGCGGCCAGGCTGGTCAGGCGCATCGAAACGCTGGCGGCTTCGAGCGGGCCGCCCGGCACCAGATCTTGCCCGAGGCGAATCACGTCGTTGGCGATGCGCAGACACTCGTCGGGCGGCGCGGTCTCGGCACGTGCGAGCAAGAGCAGGCTCGCGTCGACCATGCGTGGGTAGTCCGGCACGCGCATGGCAAGGCCGCGCTCCGGAACGAGCTCGGTGCGCGCGAAGGTATGCGTGGTCGCGTCGCGCAGGTGGTCGAGGGCAGGGCCGCGCTCCTGCAGCAGCGCGAGCTGGTCCTTGCCTAGCGGCTTGCCGTAACGGACCTGATCGGCAAGCGCCTCTCGCACCGGATCGGGCAACGCCGCGAATCCGGCCAACGCGGCGAACTCCTCCTGCGCCGCGTTGCCGTCGCCGGGCGTTCCGCGCAGCACGGGCCTCTCCCAGCGCAGACGACGCCACGTCCCGAGGTCGGCGTCCAGAGAGCGCGAAAGCCCCCGGTAAGCCCACTCGTAGTAGCCGACGTGCCCGGAAAGGCCGACCAATACCAGCGTGACGACTACGGCGAGTTGCCTGCCGATGGAACGATCCCTCCGTGCCGGCGCAGCGGCGCCAGCATTGCGCATGATCTCTCAGGCGCTGCCCTGCCGCAATTCCCATGTGGACCCCTTTCAACTCCGCCGCCCGCTTCCGTCACCGAAGCTCTCGGACCCCCCTGTGCCCCGCTGATTTGCACCCGAAGATCGTGTATGCAGCACGGTCCCCGCCGCCTCTCGAGGCATCTTAGTTCCCTATCCCCGCAGCGGCCTTCGGCTCTGCGGTTTCCTTCGGCTCTGCGCCGAGCCAGCGAGAAGAACCATGAGTCAGACCCGTGCCTATGCCATCACCGCCGAAGCCGTTGCGAAGGAGCGCGCGCGCACCGGGGGTGATCTCACTCAAGTCGACGTGACCAGGATCATCGCGCTCGACACCCTGGAGCTGCGCGAGGTCGGTCCGACCGACGTCAAGCTCAAGGTCTTGGCCGTTTCGGCCGAGCACAACATCGAGCACGCCGCGCTCGCTGACACCGTCAACATCGCGGAAACGCGCGGCGGCAAGATGTACCCCGGTAACTCGGCGCTCGGCGAAGTGATCGAGATCGGCGCCCAGGTGAAGCGCGTCAAGGTCGGCGACATCGTCGCGACGCACTGCAATGGCGAGCCCGACAAGTACGGCTACCCGCTGCGCATCTGGGCCTACGATCAACCGGACTCGATCGGCTGGTATTCGGAAGAGGCCGTGGTCGGCGAGTGGCAGGTCATCAAGGTTCCGCTCGACTGCGGCTTGTCGATCTGGGAAATGGCTGCGCTGCCGCTGCGCGCGCCCACGGCGTACCACCTGTGGCGTCGAGGCATCGGCATCTATCGCTTGAAGGTCAGCAACGAGCGTCAGGCCGTGCTCAACGTGCTGTCGTTCGGCGGCGGCGTGGGCGAGCTGTTCCTGATGATCGCCAAAGCCGAAGGCCACAACGCGTACTTCTGCTCGGGCAGCCCCGAGCGCCGCGAATCGCTCGAGAAGCTCGGCATCAAGGGCATCGACCAGAAGGCGTTCAACCGCTTCAAGACCAAGGACGACGTCAAAGCCTTCGGCAAGAAGTGCAAAGAGCTGACCTCCGGCGAGAACTTCCACATCGTGTGCGACATGCTGCGCGGTCCGGTGTTCGATGCCGGTTTGTCTGTGGCCGCCCGTTGCGGCGTGAACGTGAGCGCGGGTTGGCAGCTGTCACAGGTCGTCACCTACAACACGACCATCCAGTCCGTGAAGCAAGTCACGATCGACCACACGCACTACGAGACCCCCGAAGGCTGCGCCGCCGCGACCGAGCTCTACGGCAGGGTCTGGAAGCCGAGCATCCACAAAGAGATCTACTCTTTCGAAGACGTCCCGCGCTGCTTCAAAGACATGCGCGAAAACACCCAGACCGGCATCCCGATCATCCGCGTCGCAAAGACACTGCCCGCCTCCGTCGCCAAGATCAGCTGACGGCGCCACGCTCGTTTGGGGATTCGCGAACGCGAATCCCCTGACAGGGGCCCTATCCGCGGCTTTGTGCGCTCGCGGCTAGGGCCCAATTCGTGACGCCTCGGTCAGGTCAGAGGCTCCCGAGGTCCGAGACACGATCTACATCTCCTACGTCCACCGCTTGGGCGGAGACGGTTCAGTGCCATCCCTTGAAGCAAGTCGAGGCGCACGATCGGGCGGTGCCGGCGTCGTCATCGCTACCGGCGTCCTGCTGGGCACGAAGGTGCTGGTCATGCACGAGAGCAGGTTCGCCCGCTCCGTCGTGACTTCACCGCACGCGTGTGCGCAGCTGTCGGCGAGTTCCGCAGCCCAGCAGCTGAAGTGTTACGGCCGAGTGATGCACGTCGTCACGTGGAACAGCGAGAAGCCGCTGCCGATCATGGAATGCGACGGGATTCTGCTGGGCGAATAGAGAACGAGCCGCCGCGGCGAGGCAGGGGACGAAGGGCGTAGAGGTAATTCAACGACCGGCGTCCGCCACCGTGCCGCCGCCGAATGCGTCATATGTGCTGACGCAAGCTATCGAAACTATACGACGCGCCGTTCGGCACAGAAGCTGCGCCACGGGCGTGCGTGTCTTCCGTCGCAGCGAGCGCCGTTGCACCGCCGCTGGCGCGCGTTCGCGGGCGGCCGAGCCTGAATTACGAGCGGCGACGTCCTGAAGACAGGGTCCTCTATCAGACCATCCAGGAGCACCTCGAGATGTTCCTGAGCAACGCGGTCGAAGGGCACGACGGCGTCGGCGTGCCGCAATTCGTCGAGAAGGAGCTACGCTCGTTCCTGAAGTGCGGCGTACTCGCGCACGGCTTCAGCCGCTTTCGATGCGCCGACTGCAGCCATGAGCGGTTGGTGGCGCTGTCTTGCAAGGGACGCGGGTTCTGCCCGAGCTGCTGCGGCAAGCGCATGACGGACATCGCGGCGCACGTGTAGGGCCAAAGTGCAAATGTCGGGTTTGTGCAAAGTAGAAATGTCGGGTTTGGGCTACTGCCGCTGCCGACATGCCAACAAACCTGATCACGATGAGCACCCAAGAGCTGACACGGTTGGCGTCGATGCGTCGCATCGCGGAGCGGCGCACCACGCAGCGCGAGGTGGCGGCGCAGTT
>JADGRF010000099.1 GCA_017881055.1 Sandaracinaceae bacterium | reverse complement strand
GGGTCCTCATACCGCGAAGCAGCCTTCGGCTCTTCGCGGGGGGGCATGACCCTGCTCGAGATCCTGGTCGTGCTCGCGATCATGATGCTTGCTACCTCGGGCCTGTCGTTCAGTCTCGGCGCGCTCGCGCGCACCAATCTGCGCGCCGCGGCAGGCAAGCTCGGCAGCGCGGTCCGCTTCGCGTACAACCGCGCGATCACGCACCAGCAGACCATTCGCATTCACTTCACCATTCCGGGCAACAAGTTCACGCTCGAAGAAGCCCACAGCGGCGTCACGCTCGCGCGCAACAAGGACAAGGCCGACAAGCGCGTGGTCGACGACCAAGGCAAAGCGGTGACTTCCGTTGACCCATGGGCCGCGGCGCAGTCTCTCTTGCATACGCCGCTCAAGCCGACGGTCGGTGCGTCGCCGTTTCGGCCGCTGTCGGATCTCGACGGCAAGACCGTGAAGCGTTTCCGCGACGTCTCGCTCGGGCGTGGCATCCAGTTCGTGAAGCTGATCGTCGCGCACGAGCCGGGTCCACTCAGCGAAGGCGACGGCGCGGTCCACTTCTTCCCAGGTGGTCACACCGAGCACGCTGTGATTCAGCTGAGTGATGGCCGCGCAGGTGTGTACTCGGTGGAGATCCATCCATTGACGGGACGCATCCACGTGTATCCCGAGGCCTATACGCCGAAGGTGCTGCTCGACAACCCGGACGAAAAAGGCGTGTCGGAGGTGCAGGACCAATGACGCGGGTAACGCTACGCGGCGCGGGCTTCACGTTGCTCGAGGTGATGGTCTCGCTGGCCATCCTCGCGATTTCGCTCGCCGCGGTGTTCTCCACCGAAGCTGGCGCAATTCGCATGGCGGCGCGCGCGCGCAAGATGGGCAACGCTACGCTGCTCGCGCGCTGCAAGATGGGCGAGGTCGAAGAGCAGATCGCGAAGAAGGGCCTGCCGGCGGTGTTCGATCAAGGCACCGACAAGTGCTGCACCGGCGGCGAGATCGACGGCTTCACGTGCGACTGGTTGGTCGACCTGATTCAGCTTCCCGACACGATGTTTGCCGAGCCGAAGGACGGCAAGACTGCAAAAGGCACGAACGGATCCAGCTCTGGCGCAACGACTGGCGGCGCTCTGCCCGGCTCGACGGCCGGCCTGCCGCCGTTAGCTGCAACGCCGGGCCCGGGCGGCATGACGGGCGCCGGCTCGCCGCTTGGCAACGCGCAGCCTGGGATATTGAGCGACCCGTCCAAGATGCTCAGCGGCAGCGCCGACATGGGCGGCATGGCGTCCATGGCCATGACGTTCATCTACCCGATCCTGAAGCCCTCGTTCGAAGGCCAGATCCGCCGTGCCACGATCAACGTGCACTGGCGCGAGGGCAGCGCGCAGCACTCATTTTCCGTCACGCAGTACCTCGTCGGCGAGACGGCCGTGCTGCCAGGTCAGCAGGATGCCATCGATGGCGTGGGCGCGAACGGCCAGCCAGTCGCGCCGGGCACGCAAGCGGGCGGAGCGGCCACCGCACCGGGTGCGTCGCCGCTCGGCGGAATCCTCGGCGGCGGCAATCAACCGGGCGCATCGCCCTTCGGGCTGGGTGGATGAACGCGATGAGCGCAGCCAAGCGACATGCGCGCGCGCGCTCCCGTGAGGGCATGACGCTGATCGAGATCATGGTCTCGCTCGCGATCCTGTCGCTGGTCGCCACGCTGCTCTACGGGGGCTTCGTCACGACCTCGCGCAACAAGGAGCGCATCGAGGCGCAGCTCGATCGCTCGCACGAGATTCGACTCGGCCTCGAGCGCGTCGCGAACGAGATGTCGATGGCGTATACGTCGATTCAGCGCAACCTGCTGAATGGCGCAGCGCCCCCCATGCTCACCGCGTTCGTCGGCAAGCCCGTGGGCAACGGTACGCGCCTGGACTTCACCTCGTTCTCGCACCGCCGGCTGTATCGCAACGCGCACGAGTCGGATCAGAACGAGCTGTCGTTCTTCGTGACTTCGGACCCGCACAAGCCGAGCGAAAAAGTCCTCGCGCGCCGTGAGCAACGCCGCGTCGACAAAGACCCGCTGAAGGGCGGCGAATCCCAGGTGCTGATCGAGAACATCAAAGGGTTCAAGGTCTCGTTCCTCGAGCCCCTCACCACCGAGTGGGTCGACAGCTGGGACACCACGCAGGCCGCGATGCAGCCGAACCGCTTGCCCACGCAGGCGAAGATCGCTCTCACGGTGCCGAACCTCACCGGCAAGGGCGCCGACCAAACCTTCGTCACGCGCACTTGGTTGCCGATCACGTACGCCCTCAACTTCACGATGTACAAATGAGCGTCCAGAGGCCGAAAGCACGCGCACGTAAGGCGGGTCGACGCGAACAAGGCGTCGCGCTCGTGATGGTGCTCACGGTGATTGGGATCATCACGGCGCTCGTGGCCGAGCTCACGCAGAACACCGCCACGGCCTTCCAAGTCGCGGTCAGCGAGCGCGATCGGTTGAAGGCCGAGTACCTCGCCAAGAGCGGCATCAACCTGACGCGGCTCTTGATCTCGAAAGAGACCGAGATCCGCCGCGTGGTAGCGCCGATGTACTCGATGGTGCTGCACCGGTCGCCGCCGCAGATGAACGTGTGGACGTTCGCGGACGACATCCTGGCGCCGTTCGCGAACCTCAAGGGCGCGAAGCTCGCGTCGGGGCCGGGTCTCGACTTCGGCCAGATGAAGGGCCTGACCGACACCGGCGGGACGTTCGAAGTGGTGGCGTTGCCCGAGAACACGCGGCTCAACGTGAACATCCCGCTCGCGCCGGATCCGGGCGCGCAGCGCAGCCTGGCCATGCAGCTGTACGCGCTCACGGGCGGCTTCCAGACCCAGAGCCCGTACGACTCGATGTTCAACAAGATCGACTCGGACGGTCAGCTGACAACCCGACTCGACATCGTGTCGGACGTGATCGACTGGTGGGATCCGGACGATCAGCGCACCGTCTTCGATCCCGGTGCTCTCACGATCACCGCTGCCGGCGGCGAGGACGACGTGTACTCGCGCTTCGCCGACCCCTACGTGGTGAAGAATGCTGCGTTCGACTCGCTGGAAGAGCTGCGCATGGTCCGCGGCATCACGGACGACTTCTGGGCCACGTTCGTGCAATCCGATCCCGACGATCCGCGTACGCGCCGTATGACGATCTACGGACAGGGCGCGGTGAACCCGAACGAAGCGTTGCCCCAAGTCCTGCTCGCGCGTGTGTGCTCGTTCGTGCCCGAGCAACCGCTGTGTAACGATCAGCTGCAGGCGATGGCGTTCACGCAGCTGTTGAACACCGCCCGCTCGATCCTGCCGATCCCATGGTTCACGACGGCGACCGACTTTCTGAACTTCATCCAGGGTCCCAACGGCAAGAGCGGCGCAACCGACCTTTATCCGATGCTGCTCACGATGCTGGGCAAGGACATGCCGCTGATGAAGTGGGTGCCGATCAACATCCCCGCGGATCGGCTCGCCGGTTTGCAAAACGCGTTCGTGACGCGCGCCGGCATCTTCACGATTCAGGCGACCGGTCGCGTCGGACACACCAGCGTGCGCGTCGCCACGGTGGTGAACTTCGACGACCGCTGGACGCCACCGCCGCCCGCTCCCGGCCGGGCCATGAACCTCGGCATCGTTCACCACTACCGCATCGACTGATGTCACGCGTCACGAGATACGAAAGAATCAACCCATGGCACGCATTTTAGGCATCGATATCGACCGTGGCGCAGTGCGCGGCACCGTGATCAAGACCACGTTCCGGAGCACGGAGATCGAGCGCTACGTGCAGATCCCGCTCACCGAGCCCGCCGGCAGCCCCGGCGCGCTGCCCGAGCTGCACGACGCGCTGCAGAACCTGCTGCGTGCGATCGGCAAGCCGCCCGATACGATCGTCAGCTCGCTCGATGGCGCGCAAGCCTCGTTGCGCGTAGTGGAGCTGCCGGCGGCTGCAAGCAAGCGCGTCGCCGAAGTGCTGCCGTTCGAGCTGGAGTCGATGCTGCCGTTCGAGATCTCGGACGCGGTGATCGATCACCAGCTGATCGGCACGAAGGACGGTCAGCTGCAGCTGATGGCGGCGGCCGCGCTCAAGGATCGCGTGCGCGCGCACTTGGCGCTGTTCGCCGGCACGCAGATCGATCCGCGCGAAGTGGCCGTGGGTGCAGCAGCGCTCGAAGGTCTGCGCGGGCTGTGCCCCGAGCTGGCGCAGAAGCCCGTGGTGCTGCTCGAGCTGTGCGAGCGCGAGGCGAACGTCTGCGTGCTGGAGCGTGGGCATGCCACGTTCGCGCGCACGCTCTCGGTCGGCTGGGATGGCGACCCGAAGCACGAAGCCGAGCTTTGGCAAGCCCTGCACCGCACCGTCGCCGCGTACCGCGCCAGCGGCGGGCCGACGCTCGAGACGCTGTACCTGTGCGGCATCGGGCCGCTGACGGACCTCGCCCCGTGGCTGGCGCGCGAGGTCTCACTGCCGGTCGAAGTCTTGGTGCTGCCACAGGTCACGAACCCGGCAACCACGACGCCAGACGATCTGCCCGTGTTCGCGCGAGCCACGGCGCTCGCGGGCCGCATCACGCTTGCCGGCAAGCGCATCAACCTGCGCACCGGCGAGTTCGCCTCCACGCGCGCGCAGACCGAGCTCGCCGCACACTTGAACGTCGTCGCGATCTGCTGCGTCGCGGTGCTGGTGTCGATGATGCTCGCGTTCAAGGCGCACCAGACGCTGCTGCTCGACGAGCAGGCGGCGCTGCAGAAGCGCCTCGGCGAGACCACCGAAGCGGTGTTCGGCAAGACCGAGACCGATCCGCATGCGGTCGAAGCCATGATCGCAAGCCCGCAGAGCGACAATCCCTTGCCGCGCTTCGACGCCTACGACGCGCTCGCGGCGATCTCGGACGCCGTGCCGCAGGAGGTCACGCACGAGGTACGGCACCTGCGCATCGACTTCGCCGACGAGAAGAAAGAAGGGCAGATCGAGCTGCAAGGCGCGCTGGCTTCGATCGATCAGCGCGACCAAATCGTGACCAAGTTAGAAGCGCACGGTTGCTTTGCGGACATCGAGCGCGGGCGAACCTCGCCCGGGCGTAGCAACGATCAGATCAACTACCAGCTCGAAGCCAAGATCCGCTGCCCAGGCGAAGCCACGCCGGCCAAGAAAAAGAAGAAGACGGGAAGCGACGATGAATAACCCCATCTTCGAAGGCATACGCCAACGCTGGGAGAACCTGAACGACCGCGAGCGCCGCATGCTCACGGTGCTCGGACTGATCGTGGCGCTGTTGGCGCTCTTGATGCCGCCGATCGTGCTCACGATGGATAACCAAGAGCTCGAGGCGCAGAACGCCGACTTGCGCGACACCCTCGAGCACTTGGCGGAGCAACACGACAAGCTGGCCCAGCTCGCGAACGCGCGCCATGCCGACGAACAGCGCTTCCACAACAAGACGCCCTCGCTCGGCTCGTTCATGGAAGCCGAGGCCAAAAAGCAGGGCCTGACGCTGCAGGAAGTCACCGATCAACCGGGCAAGACCAGCGGCCGCTACACGCGCCGCGGCGTGACCGTGTCGCTGCCAACGGTCGGTCTGTCGCCCGTGATCAACCTGCTCGCGAGCATCACCGAGAGCCCCTACCCGGTTGCCATCGACAGCATCCAGATCGATCACTTCCAGCCCGGCGACCAGTACAACGTGAAGCTGGGCGTGTTGACGTACGACAAGAGCGGCACCGGCGGCAAGGCGCGCACGAACAAAGGCACCGGCGCGAGCACCGAAGCAACTGACGCCGTGGACGGAACCTGAGGAGCCCGCATGACCCGCGCAACCCTGCGAGAGCGACTGATCTACGGCGGAGGCTATGCCGGCTTCTTCCTGTTCGCGTTCTTCATCTCGGCGTACTACACGTTCCCGTATGACCGCTTGCGCGACTTGATCAGCGCGCAGGTCAGTCACCTCGGCAGCGCAGGCACCACGTACGCGATCAAGGTGGGCGAGCTCGGTCCGTCGTGGATCACCGGCGTGAAGCTGGCCGACGTGGACTTCACCAGCACCACTGTGGGCGATCCCGACACCCACTTGCTGCACCTCGACTCGCTCACCGTGCGCGCGTCGCCGTTCGCGCTGCTCTTCGGCACGCTCAAGGGCTCCGGCACGGCGACGGTTGGCAAGGGCACGCTCGCGGTGAGCTACGCCCAGGCGAACGGCCAACAGCAGATCGACGCCGAGCTGGCCGCGGTCGACGTGCAGAACCTCGGCCTTGGCGGCTACGTCGGTGTGCCACTCAAAGGCGCGATTGGCGGCACCATGAAACTCGTGCTCGACGTCGATCCGACCAAGTCGTCGGGCGATGTGGCGCTGAAGATCGTCGACCTGCACATCGGCGACGGCAAGGCCAAGATCAAGATCCCCGGCATGGGCTCGGGCCTGACGCTCGAAGAGGTCGATGCCGGTGATTTGGACGTGGCCATCAACCTGCGCGATGGCGTAGCCGACATCGAGCGCTTCAGCTCGAACGGACACGACTTGAAAGTCACCGGCTCGGGCTCGATCGGCCTGCAGGCGCCGCTCGGTCGCTCGCGACCGGACATTCAGCTCGAGCTCAAGTTCAGCGATGGCTTCAGGAACAAGAACGACCGTACGAAGGGGCTGTTCGAGCTGATCGGTATGCAGAGCGACTGGCGCCGCGCGACCTCCGCCGATGGCGCCCTGCACGCGCACATGGGCGGGACGTTCCAGGCCCTGCGCCTGAGCCCGGCCAGCAGCAACGCGCGAGCCGTGCACCCGCCCCGCAAGCAGGCCGGCGCGGGGGCGGACAAGGCCCGTCCGGGCGCCAGCGCACCGTAAAACACGCGTGCGACAGCGCCTATCGCGTGGCCGGAGGATCTCTGCTATTGCCGCTCCCGCGCGAAATGCGCGCCGCGAGCCGAATACATGAAGCGTCCTGTTTGGTTGTTCAGTCTGGATACGGAGCAGTTCTCCGCCGTGCCGATGACCACCGGTCGGCTCAAGGCGTACTTCCAGAAGTACGGGCGTACGAGCGACGCGACCGACGTCCAGCTCGTGCACTTCCTGCAGAGCGACGAGATCACGCCGTGGCTGCACGCGCAGTGGGACGGTCACGAGCTGGCGCGCGCGAAGAACGCGCTGGCGCTCGGGCAAGGTCCTGTCGTCGGCTTCAGCATCTACACGTGGAACGCCGAGTACTTCCTCGCGGCGATCAAGCACGTGCGTGCCAGCTGTCCAGGGATCACGATCGTAGTCGGCGGTCCGCACGTGCAGCGCGCACAGGACTTCCTGTTCGACGACGGCATCGACGTGGTCATGCTCGGCGAAGGCGAAGCCAGCCTGCAAGAATGGTTGGATTGCGACCCGAGCGTCGACACAGCGACGTGGCGTGCGGCGTGGCCCGACGTGAAAGGCATCGCGTTCTTGAAAGACGGCGTGTGCCACGAGACACCAAAGCGCGAACGCTTCGTCGACCTGGATGTGCTGCCCTCCGCGCTCGACGTGCTCGAGCTGCGTGACGCCGAAGGCAAGCCGCGCTTCCCGCGCGTCGCGTACGAGACCAGTCGCGGCTGCCCGTTCAAGTGCGCATTCTGCGAATGGGGCACAGGCGCCATCGGCACCAAGATGTACCAGCACAGCGTCGAGCGCATTCGCTCGGACTTCGAGCGGCTGATCGCCGGCGGCGTGCAGGACATCTGGCTGTGCGACTCGAACTTCGGCGCGCTGCCGCAAGATCTCGACACGGCGAAGATCATCGTCGAGCTGCGCGAGCGCACCGGCCGGCCGTCGACGTTTCAAACCTCGTGGTCCAAGACGCACAACGATCGCGTGCAAGAGATCGTGCTCTTGCTGCAGCGCCACGGGCTGCTCCAGCACTACAACCTCGCGCTGCAGACGCTCACCCCGCTCGCGCTCAAGCTCAGCAACCGCAAGAACATGCGCAGCAACCGCTACGAGCCGATCGCCAAGGCGATGGCCGAGCAAGGCGTGCAGATTGCCACCGAGCTGATCTGGGGCTTGCCGGGCGACAACCTGGCCGAGTTCGAGCAGAACTTGGACAAGCTGATCAGCGTGTTCACGAACATCAACATCTTCGGCTACACGCTGTTGCCCGGCACCGAGTTCTTCGAGAAGCGCGAGGAATACAAGATCGACGCGATCCCGGTCGCCGGCTACGGCAAGGCCAAGGGCGAGTACGTGATCGGCTGCCACACCTTCGGCCGCGACGAAGGCATCGAAGGCTACTTCCTGATCAGCGGCCACATCATGCTGATCCGCGGCTACGTGATGCCTCTGACGGCGCGCTACTTGGCGCTCCATAAGGGCGCACCCGTATCCGCTCTGTTCCGCGTGGCGCTGCGCGCGATCGCCAACGAGCTCGCCGCCGAGCTGCCAGCCTTGGACCTCACCGACCGCATGGTCGTGTACGAGAACCGCGATCAGCTGTACCTGAAGGCGCTCGCGCAGCTGCCACGCCTGTACGCGGTGCTGCGCGCCACGCTGCAAGCTTGGCTGCTGACGCACGACGGCGACAGTGAATTCGTGCGCTGCGCGCTCGCCGTGCTGACGCTCGATCAAGCGCTCTGCCCGCGCGGTGGTCGCGCGCATGTGCTCACGCAGGACTTCGACTTCGATGCGGAACGCGTGGCCTACCACTTGAACCGCATGGAGCTGCCGCCATCAGCGGCATTCGCGCGGACCAAGAGCGCGCTGCGGGTCGCGCACCCGGGTGGCGTCGGCGAAGTGCTCAAGGATCCGGACGGGGGTAGCTGGTTCCGGGGCCAGATCGAGCGCGCAGCCGAGCGCGTGGTGGGTTCCGAGTCCGCAGCCCAAGTCGCGTAGCGGACGTCACGCGCCGCGCGTGCGTGCCCAAAGGTGCGCAGGCGTACACGCGGTCGGCCGTGCGCACGTCGTTTCTTTGACGCGCCCGAGCGTGCGACCGAGAGTCGCTGCACACGTTCGCTCCGGGAGGGTCACGCGTATGCATTTGGTCGCGTCACAAGCACAGCCGAGAAAGACGAGCGAGCCAGCCGGATCTGCGGCTTCGTTCATCGGGACCACGTTGGTCGTCGTGTTCGCCGAAGCAGACGAGATCTCGCGCATCCGTAAAGCGGGCTCGGGGCCGGTGACGCTGAAACCGCCGTACCACCTGGGCGAAGAAGACACGTACTTGGTCTTGCCGGACGACATCGGCGAGGAGATCGTGGACATCCTGCGCGATGCCGACGCGGATCTGCTGCAGGAAGCGTTGCGCGACGGCCTGCTCGTGCAGGGCGAAGTCCGCCGCAACGTGCGCGGACGCGGCATGGTGCTCGACGCAGAGCGCGTGTGCTCGCCCGCGGACGCCCTCGCCGCCAGCCCGTACGCGGCCAACGTCACGATCACGGCCGGCAGCGACCCTGTGCGCGCCCTCAACCGGCTGCCGCATGTGCAATGCACCACGCTCAGCGCGCTCGTCGACGACGAGGGCCTCGAGCAGATGCTGCGCGCCGAGGACGAGTTCATCGGCTGCACCTGGCGTGCGCCAGCCAGCGCGAAGCGGCTGTCGGACATCGAGCCGACGTACGCATTTTGCCGGCGCATCGACGACCGGCGCGTGGGCATCGAGCTGGCGCTGTTCCGCGAGGACGAAGAGCTGGTGATGGTGCTCCGGCCGGTCTGCATTTCCCTGTAAAAAGGCGAGCAAGCGCGCCGACTTGACGTTTTGCGACGGAGCACGCATATCGGTGGGCCGTGGCACGTCCGAAAAAGGCAAGACCGTCCGCTGAAGCCGACGAGAGCGTCGAGCGCGAGCCGAGCGGTGATCCTGATGCTGGCGAGTCCGAGCCGGACGCCGAGGCGTTCGTGGCGGAGTTCGTGACCGATGGCGGCCACGGAGACGGCCAAGGCGACGGCCGCCAACACGACGGCGGAGACGGCGTCGCCGCCGAGCTCGTCAGCGAAGACGAGCTGCCGGAGGTAGCGCGCAGCGGCGGCCATTCCGGACGGGTCAGTCGGCCGAACAAAGCAGCGTTGGCCGCGGGCAAAGGCTCGCCGCTGGCTCGCTATGATCCTCTGCAAGCGTACATGCGCGACGTGCAGCGTTATCGCTTGCTGACCCCCGCGGAAGAACACGAAGCCGCCGTCCTGTACTTCGAGAGTGGCGACGTCGACGCGGCCGCGCGCTTGGTCACTGCCAACCTGCGCCTGGTCGTGAAGATCGCGTACGACTACCGACGCGCGCACAAGAACCTGAGCGACCTCATCCAAGAGGGCAGCATCGGTTTGATGCAAGCCGTCAAGAAGTACGACCCGTACAAGGGCGTGAAGCTCTCGACGTACGCGGCCTGGTGGATCCGCGCGTACATCTTGCGCTTCATCTTGAACAACGCGCGCTTGGTGAAAGTCGGCACGACCCAAGCGCAGCGCAAGCTGTTCTTCAACCTGCGCAAAGAGAAAGCGCGGCTGTCCGCGCTCGGCATCGAGGCGACGCCCGAAGCGATCGCCGCCCGCCTCGAAGTCCCTACGGAAGAAGTCATCCAGATGGACCGGCGACTTTCCGCCGGCGACATGTCACTCGATGCACCGATCAACGCGGGCGAGGGCTCGGCCCAGAGCCGCGTGGACTTTCTGCCAGCGAAGGCCGATGGCGCGGACTCCGTACTGGCCGACGCCGAGATCGGCGAGATGCTGCGTGAGAAGCTCGACTCCTTCGGCCACACGCTGAAGGGCAAAGACGCGCAGATCTTCCACCAACGCATGCTGACCGAAGAGCCGCGCACGCTGCAGGAGCTGGGCGACGAGTTCGGCGTGAGCCGCGAGCGCGTGCGTCAGCTGGAAAAACGCCTGCAGATGAAGCTCAAAGACTACCTCGCCAGCGAGCTTGGCGAAGGCATGTTCGACGCGTGACGCGCGAGCGCGAAGCAGCAACGGACCTTCGGTCGGCGGGTCTTCTGTCGATCGTCGCGACACCGATCGGCAATCTGGAAGACATCACGCTGCGTGCGCTGCGTACGTTGCGCGAGGCCGACGTGATCCTCGCGGAGGACACGCGGCGCACGCGCATCCTGTGCACCCACCACGGGATCTCGCGGCCACTGCGCGCGCTGCATGCGCACTCGAGCCCGGCCGCGATCGAGCGCGCGGTGCAAGACATCGCCTCGGGTCAGCGCATGGCGCTGGTCACTGACGCCGGCACGCCTCTGGTGAGCGACCCAGGTGCAGAGCTGGTGAGCGCAGCACGCGAGCGCGGCCTGCTCGTCGAAGCCGTACCCGGCCCGAGCGCAGTGACTGCCGCACTGACGGTTGCCGCCATCTCCTGCGACACGTTCCGGTTCTTGGGCTTTCTGCCGCGCAGTGGACGCAGGCGGCGCGACGCGCTCGAGGCGATCCGACGTGAGCGCGGCGCCAGCGTGTTCTTCGAAGCACCGCAGCGCCTGCTCGCAACCTTGGAAGAGCTGGCAGACGTGCTCGGTAGCGAGCGCGCTCTGTCGGTCTGTCGCGAGCTCACGAAGCTCCACGAAGAGGTGGTGCGCGGCGGCGCCACCGAGCTTCTGCAGCACTTCGCCGAAGGCGCGCGCGGCGAGATCACGATCGTCGTGTCGGGCAACCCGGACGAAAACGATCGCGCTGCACCGGAAGATGCGGCCACGGCCAGCGACCCGGCCGCGCTCGACGAGCGGATTCGGGCCGAGCTCGACGCCGGTCGTTCCGTGCGCGACATCGTGCAGGTCTTGGGCACCGTCAGCGGCTTGCCGCGCAAAGCGCTCTACGCGCGCGCACAAGCCTGCAAGACGGCGCGTGACACGGAGTGATCCGTAGGTATGTAGCCCGAAGAGCCCGAGGCGGCTCGAGAACTTTCATCCGGGACGATGCTGGGCACCACAGTTCAAGAGGGGCTTGCGTCCGCGTGCCATACGCAGGACAAACAGCCCGCGAAACCAGGAGCTTCGAATGTCCGTGAGAAATCTGAACACGGTTCGCTTTGTGGGCGCTGTCAGTTGGCTCTTGTGCGGGCTGGCGTTCCTCGCGACCAGCGCAGCTCACGTCGCGCACGCGCAGATCAAGAGCCCGGGCGCACACGAGCACTACGCGGCGGAGCTCGAGCCGCATCTCGTGTACCAGTGGAGCGACCAGCCGTGGTGGAACGACGACGGCATCGGCGTGGGCTTCCGCGCATCGATTCCGGTCATCCAGGACGGCCCGGTCAAGACCATCAACAACAACCTGGCCATCAGCTTCGGCCTCGACTGGGCGCACTTCGGTAACTGCGGGCCCTACAACAACGACATCTGCAGCGCGAACGATTTCTGGGTACCGATCGTCGTGCAATGGAACTTCTTCCTCAGCGACGTCGTCTCGGTATTTCCCGAGCTTGGCCTCGCCGTGCAGCACTCGAGCCTGAGTTGGAACGGCCCCGTTCCGGGAGGCTGCCAGCGCGTCAACGGCTACAACGTGTGTGTCGGCGACTCGTCGCACACGGATCTGCAGCCCGTGCTCTGGCTCGGCGCCCGCTTCACGCTCGCCCGAAGCTTCGCGCTCACTGTGCGCCTCGGCACTCCATCGCTGCTGCTCGGCGCAGCCTTCAACATCTAGAGTTGAAGCAGAGCGCATTCATGAATGCGCTCTAGAACTGCGCGACGGCGGCGGCGAATAGATCGAAGATCAGGTCCCCGGACAAGCGGAAGCGCTGGCCGGGTAGATCGATCACGGGGCGATACAGCGGGTTCCACGCGCTCGGTGCACAGCTGCCACCGCGCGGATCGCCAAGCGCGACATGCACATCGGCGTTGCAGCGATCGGCGTTGGTCAATAGATGCGCGGATTGGTACGCGAAGCCGAACCCTAAGCGGAAACGAATGTACTGCGCAGCTTGCATCACGAACGCCGTCTCGACGCCCAGCTTCATGTGGGCGTCGACATTGCTGAGTCCCGTGAACGGGACACGCTTTCCGCCGCTGCCCCCGGTAACCAACTGATCGCTGTTCGGCGTGGTCAGGAACGCGCTTGGAGAGACGCCGAGCGCGTCGAACAGCGGCGTGTAGTCGCGCCCGGCCGAGACGTAGCTGGCACGTCCGCGCAGATCGATCGCGAAGCGCTGAAAGCGACCACGCTCTTCCCACGGGATGATCGAGACGCCGAGCGTACCTTCGAGCACGTGCGGCGGCGTGATGTCCACGTAACCGGGGAGCGCACCGCCCGGAGAGAACCCGCTCTTGCCCGAGGTCGCCCACTCATGCGCGTACGAGACGCCGAGGTACGGCTCCAGATAACGCACCCGATACGACCAGCGCGACTCGAGCAGGATGCGCGCGGTGCCGCGGCTGATGCCGCCGTTGCAACCCGTGCCCGACGCGCACGGCTCCATCACGTGACCGATGCTGAGGCGGTTCTGCGCCGACACCACCCACGTGGGCAGCGTCGCTTTGCGAAACTGGTTCGTGATGCCGTACGAGACGCCGATGTCCATATCCGGAACACCGGAACGCGTCGGCGACGTGAAGCTCGGGTCGAACAAATACCCGCTGCCGCTGTCGGCGGCGGGCACGTCTCGCAGCGCGGCGTCGATCGCTGCACACGGACCCGAGCCGCAGGTGCCCCCAGACGGCAGCCGCAACGAGCGCGTATCGCTGAGCACGAGCGGGAGGCGCACGAAGACCATCAGGTCCTGGTACAGACCAACGTCGACACCCAGCAGAAGCGAGTTGAGCGTCTGCGTGCTGTCTGCGACGTGCGTGTAGCGGGTGCCTGGCCCGCCCGCGACTTCGCGATCGATCGACGACGACTCGACGCTGCGCATGAACGCCAGATGCATGTTGATGTCGAACGGGTCCGGAGCGTCGAACGCGTCGATGACATCGGTGTACTCGGTCGGCTCGGACATCACGCGCGGCGCCGCCTCCTCTGCGCGCGCGCGCGCGCAGAGCGGCCCCATGAAGAGCGTGGCAAGCGTTGCGGTCGCGACAGTCACGACCGCCGCCGAGAGACGCGTGATACGCGCGCGGTTCCCCATGAGCGCCGGCTCAATACCACGGATCGGAAAGCGCACGCACCTGCGCCGACGCGGCAGGCGACCGAGGTAGGTGACTGTGGGGCCGAGCCGTTCGAGCCGATGCGGCGCGCGTTCCGCAGCCACGCGCATGGTATCGTCTGCGTTCGGATGGGGAGCGCGAGAGGGCGCGGAGGGCGGAGGTGAGCGAGCTCGACATGCAGATCGAAGACGGCACGGTCATGGCGTTTCCCGCGACCAAGGTCTCGTTCAAGGTGTGAGCACGTTCGAGCATGCGCGCTGGTTTGCCGAGCGTCACCGCGATCTTCGTTGCCTCCGCACGCGCGCTGGCCTCGAGCGCCGGCGCGGCCGCGTGCGATCCCGGTGACCGCGCCGCGCGCGTGCTGTTGCCCCGCACGGTGAACCGCGCGCTCTCCGCGCTCGACCGTGGCGCGCGGGTCGCGCCCTTTCTACCGCGCGCCATCGCGCTCGCGAGCTTCGGCCTGGTCGATCATCTGGCGTTGCGTTCGCTCGCGATCGATCGCGCGGCGGGGAGCGCCCTGGCCCGCGGCATCGATCAGATCGTGATCCTGGGTGCAGGCCTCGACACGCGCGCGCATCGACTCGACGCGTTGTCATCTGCCACGGTTTACGAGGTCGACCATCCCGACACGCAGGCGAACAAGCGGGCGCGCGCCGCGAGCCTGCCCCTGCGGGCCGACGCGCTATGCTACGTCCCAGTCGATTTCACGCACGACTCGCTGTCGCTGCGGCTCGACGAGCACGGGCACGACCCGAGCCGGCGCACGTTCTGGATTTGGGAGGGCGTCGTGCCATACCTGGAGCGCGCTGCGATCCGAGCGACATTGCAGGCCGTGGCCGAGCGCTCGGCCGCCGGCAGCGAGCTCGCGACGACGTACGCGACCCCCGCGCTGATCTGGATGCGCCACACGAAGTGGCTGGTCTCGCTCGGCATGCGCGCGCTCGGTGAGCCCGTGCGCACGCTGCTCGAGCCCGACGAGTACGCGCGGCTGCTGGTCGAAGGCGGCTTTCACGGCAATTCCGACACGGACACGGCCGCGTGGCTCGCCATGTTCGGGGGCGAGCGGCCACTCGGCGCGATGATCAGCTACGAGCGTCTGTCATTGGCAACTCGCGAGGCTCACGGCTCTCCCGCAGCACGACGCTGACCCAGCACGCTCACGAAGCGTGCGCGCCGCTGGCCACGTATTCGGCCGCGAGCTTCCGGACCTCGGCCGCACACGCCTCGAGCGCGCCTTCGCAAGCCGCGGCCAACCGGCGCTCGTAGAGCGTACGTAGCCGGCGTCGATGCGCGATCACGTGTTCCGCGCGCTCCACGATCTCGGTCTGCAATGCATGAACGCGCGCCACGGCGCCGGACGCGTGTGCGGCGCGCTGCGCGTCGGACGCCAGCTTCTGTGCATTGCGCTCGGCCGTAAGCTCGGCGCTCGACTGGGCGAACGATGCGGAGAGGCCCGCGCGACCTGTCACTGATGGCGTCGACTTCTGCGCGACGAACAACGTGCGAGCAGCGCTCACGTCCCGCGGAGCGTTGTCGAGCTTCGTTCCGCGCACGGAGACCTCGAGCATGCGGCCGGCAGGCAGCTGCGTAGAGGCGCCCGATGCAGAGTCCAGATCCAAGGCAAGCGCTCCGGAGAATACGGCGATGGACAGCCGCCCCGGACCCTCGACCCGCATGAAGGCCTCGACCGCGCGCAGGCTCTCGCACGACGCAAGCTCGCTGGCCACGCGTAGCGGTCGTCGCGCGGCGGCGGACGCGGGGCCCGAGCCGAGCACGTGCACGCTGCCATGGATCAACACCAGCGCGTTGTCGTCCTCGGGTGCCAAGAGCGCGAGCGTGCCTTCGTCGAGCACGAAGCGAGATCCGTCACCGGCATCCAGCGTCAGCTCAGCGCCGTTCTCGGTGACCACGAGCGCTCCCGGTGACAACAGCAAACCAACGCTCAGTGGTTCGGGTGAGCCGAACAGCGTCGCCTGGCCCGTCACTTTTGCGACTCGAGCGGCTACGCCCGGCGCGGCTCGCGCGTCTTCCGAAGGAACGACGCGCGCAGGCTCAGACACCGCTTCCGTTGCAGCTGACGGAACCGGCTGCGTTGGGACATGCTCGTCGACCCTCGCGCGTTCAGCCGATTTCGGCGTGCACGCGGTGGCAACCAGCAGCATGGTCGCGAACAGGACACGCGCTTTGGCAGACATCAGGCGTCTTCGACGTCCGCGACCATTTCGTCGAGCGCGCGCAGCGCGAGTTGCTCACGGGCCTCGCCCAAGTCACGCGACGTGTTGCGCAAGCGCTCGGTGAGCACGCCCAAGAACGCCCAGAGCAGCTTGACCGCGACGTCGTGGTCTTTGCGCACGATGTCGAAGAAGTCGCGGCGCTTCATGACCATGAGCTTGCTCGCACCTTCGCTCGATACGCTGGCGCTGCGCGGGGCCTTGTCGACCAACGCCATCTCGCCGAAGTGCTGGCCGGGGCCGAGCACCGTGATCTTGGCGTCGCCCGAGTGCACGCGTGCGCCGCCGGTCAGGACGATGAACATCTCGTCGCCGTCTTCGCCTTCGCCCAGGATCACGTCGTTGGGCGCGTAGGCGCGGACATCCGTGATGTTCATCACCCGCACCAGCTCTTGGTACGTGAGGTGACGGAACAGCGGCATGCGATGCAGCGTCTCGAGCTTGAGGTTGACCTCGTTCGCGAGCCGATCGAGCCCACGCGTGTCGGGCACCTTGACCACGACCGCGGTGATGTTGTCTTTGCCGCCGCCCTGGTTCGCCAGGTCGATGAAGGTCTGCGCGGACTTCTCCTCTGGCGCTTCCCGGAACACGCGCAGGATGTCGTTCGGCTGCGTGTACTCGGTCAGGCCGTCGGTGCAGAGCAAGTAGCGATCGCCCGCGAGCACGTCGAAGTCGAGCGTGTCGGCTTCCACGCTCTCGTACACGCCGACAGCGCGCGTGACGGCGTTCTTCATGTTGAGCTTGCCGATTTGCTCCGGCGTGAGGCGGCCGCGCTTGAGCAGCTCGTTGATCAGGGAGTGATCCTCGGTCAGCTGGTGCAGCGAGTCCCCGCGACACACGTAGATGCGCGAGTCCCCGACGTGCGCGATGAAGCCGCGCGTGCCGACGAGCAAGAGCACGACGATGGTCGTCCCCATGCCGCGCTTGTTCGGATCCTTCTGCGCTTCGTTGTACACGGCGGCGCAGGCGTTCTGGACGCCGAGCTCGAGCAGGCGCAGCACGTCCTGTCGGCTCGCGTTGGGCTCACCGCGCTCGAAGCGCTCGATCAGCTCGCGCTCGCGCGCCACGGTGTCGCGCACTGCGTGCACGGCGACGTTGCTCGCTACCTCGCCCGCAGCGTGACCGCCCATGCCGTCGGCCACCACGAAGAGCCCAAGGCCTTCGTCGACGAGGAACGAATCCTCGTTGGCGTCGCGCACCCGACCTACGTCGGTCTTGGGCCAGAACCGGATCGCGGCTTCCTTTGGCACAGTGCGCCCAGGGTACCAGAAAACGACCGGCGCTGTCCGACTTGCCGCGTGACGGTGTGCTATGTCGAGGCCGACCGGAGACCGAGCAGGAACCATGGACTGGCCCGAAAAGAGCCCCGCAGGCTTCGCGCTCGCCGCGACGATCGCGCAAGACAGCGAGGCAGTGTTGGCCAAGCGCGGCTTGCATCAGCACGCGCAGCCCGAGCTGTACACGCTGGCACACGAGCTCGCACGACTCGACAAGTCCACGCGGCGCGAGCGCGTACGGCAGCTCGTGGCCGCATTCGTAGACCAAGTGGACCAACCGACGCGAGCGACGCGACTTTCGTTGCTGAGGGCCGAGGCCCGGACCGAACCGCGAAGCAAAGCACGGAGCCCGCGAGCATGACCTACCCGAGGCCCTCATGGGTCGCGTGATCCGCGCGCAGCATCAGGGTCGGCGCCTCCTGCCCGCAACCGTCTACGACGCGAAACAAACTGCGGCGTCGATCGTCGAGCGAGCCACCGAACGGGCCGCGCAGCTCGAACGCGATGCGCTGCAGCAGGGGCTCGAGCAGGGTCGCGCGCAGGCTCGTGAGCACGCCGCGCGCGCGCTGCTCGACATCGCCAGCGCACGAGCGGAGGCCGTCGCGGAAATCGAGGCGTCGGCGGTGCAAGCCGTGTCGCTGATCACGAAGCGTCTGGTGGGTGAAGCGTTCGCCGCGGATCCCGAACGCATTCACGCGCTGGTCGCACCGCTGCTCGCACGCGTGCGTCGCGCGCGTTGCATCGTGCTGCGCGTGAACCCCGAGGACGAGCCCGCGCTACGCGCCAGGATTGACGAACACGGCAAGCGGCTCGACATCCAAGGCGCGGTCGAGCTTCGCTGCGACGCCAGCCTGCAGCGTGGTGGCTGCGTCGTGGAGTCGAGCCTCGGCGAGCTCGACGCACGCGTCGAGACCCGGGTCGACGAGCTCGCACGCGCACTGCAGACGGATCCCCGATGAGCGACTGGAACGAACCGAACGACGATACGGACTTGGAGCACCTGGTTGAGGAGCCCGAGCTCGCGCGCGCGGGCGAGCCGAAAAGAAGGTTCCACCTGTCGTTCGTGTTGTTCGGCCTGACGCTGGTCTCGACTACCTGGGTGGGTGCGCTGAACGCGGGGGCCGAGAAATTCACGCTGCACGAGCTAGCGCGCGGCCTCTCGTACTCGATCCCGCTCATGACGATCCTGCTCGCCCACGAGCTGGGTCACTACATCGCCGCGCGCATCCACCGCGTGCCCGCTTCGCCGCCGTTCTTCGTGCCCATGCCGTTCCCGCCGCTCGGCACGATGGGCGCAGTCATCCTGATGAAGGGCCGAATCGCTCAGCGCAATGCGCTCTTCGACATCGGCGCGGCGGGACCGCTCGCGGGCTTGGCGGTGGCCATCCCCGTGCTTGCCTACGGCATCGTGCAGTCGCAGGTCGGTCCGACTCCGCACGCGGCCCATCTGCAGGAAGGCCACTCGCTCCTCTACCTGGCGCTCCTGCGCCTGCTCAAAGGCCCGATCCCGGAGGGCTCGGACATCCTGCTCTCGCCCACGGCGTTCGCAGGCTGGGCCGGCCTACTCGTCACGATGATCAACTTGATCCCCGCGGTGCAGCTCGACGGCGGCCATGTCGCGTACGCGCTGTTCGGCGAGCGCCAGCAGCGCTACTCGAAGCTGCTCCGTCGCGCGCTGCTGCCGCTGGCGGCGGCGGTGTCGTTGGCGTACGGATTGCCGGCCTATTTTGCAGGCGCACGCGGCGAAGCTCTGCAGGACGCATTCGCGCCGGGCATGCAATGGTTGGTATGGTCGCTCGTCCTGGGCTTTCTCGCGCGGCGCAGCGATCACGAACACCCGCCCACCGACGACCACGAGCTCTCGCCGCGCCGGCGCATACTCGCCCGACTCACGCTCGGCCTGTTCGTGCTGCTGTTCATGCCCGCCTGGCTGCGAGCGGTGCCTGGTTGAGACGTTGGTTGACACGTTGGTCGACGCGAGACGTGTCAGGAATTTACGGAGACGTGGGCGTGGCGGCTAACATCCCGCGCTGTGTCACGCAGTCGCTTGCTCTTGGCTTCCACGCTGCTCTGGCTGACCACGTCCGCGCTGCCCGCGCCCGTGCAGGCCTGGACCGACGCGCGCGTCACTGGCCTCAGCGCGCAGGTCGACGTGCGCAAGCCCGAGACACGGATCGAGCTCAGCGTCCAAGTGCGCGTGGCAGCCGGCTTTCTGTCGCGCTTCGAGCTGCTGGGGCTCGACTCGGGCTTCGCGCTCGCACCCGATGCGCCACCCGTGTTCGAGGCCGCGACCGGCGAGCGCTACACGCCGGCGGTCACCACCCCCGAGCCGACGACCGTCGTGCTCAGGTTCGAGAACAAGCACACGGCGCCGCGCCGCGGCGACTACACGCTGCACGTCAGCTACCTCACCCCCATGCCACTGCGCGCTGCCGACAAGCTTGACGCGCGCACGCTGCGTGTCCGGGTTGGGCTGCCGAGCTGGGATGTCGGCCTGTCGAACGTGCGCGTGGTGGTCCTTTCGCCGCACGGGTCTCGCCCTGCCGCTGACGGCGGCGACGCGCTCGGCGAAGCCCAAGTGCAGGACCTCGATCAGGCCACCACCCAGATCGAGCTGACTCGCCCGCAGCTCATGCGCGGCCAGATCTTCGAAGCCGTGCTCGACGCGCCCGCCAGCGCCTATCCTTCGGCGCCCAGCGCGACCGCCGGCACGGCGCAGCTGCACCCCCCCACCCGCAGCACCGAAGGACGACCCGCCTGGCTGCTCACGCTGTTGTTCACGTCGCTGGGCCTAGTCGCGCTCGCAAAGCGCAAGCTCGTTCGCGTCGACGCCGCCAAAGCCGACCTGCACGTGATTCCACTGTTCGGCGTGCCCGGTGGCGTCACGCGCACCGTGGTCGTGCTCGCCGCGGCGGCTGCTTCGGGATTCCTGTTCGAGAGCGCGAGCCTGCTCTCGACGCTCCTGGCTGTCGTGTCCATCACGTTCGCGCTGGACCGCGGCTTTCGTCGCGGCGAAGCGCCGGACGATCGCGTCTTTCGGGACGTCACGCGGGCGGACTTCGGCTTCCGGACGCGCGAGCTGTCGCGGCTCACGGGCCCGGCCGCCTGGCTCGATGCCACGACCCCGATCGGCGCAACCCTACTGGCCCTCGTGCATGGCGCATGGCTCGTGCTCGTGGCCACGGGCGGCGCAAGCCGCGACCCGCAGCTGGTCGACCTGGCCGTCTGCGCCGCGTGCCTGGTCAGCGTGCTGTTCGTGACAGCGACGCGCGCGTCGCAGCCGGACAGCTGCCAACGTGCGCTCGGCCGCCTCGCGGACCTGCAGCAGCAGCTACGCAGCCTGCGCGGCCTGCCAGCAACCCTGCAGCTGGTCGTGCACGAGACCCCGGACGGGCGCATCGTCTCGCCACGCCTGCGCATCCTGCCCGGACGTGTGCCGGCGGGTATGGGTAAGCTCGAGATCACCCTGGCCGAGGACAGCTTCCGCGGCCGCCCCACCCGCGCCTTCGCCTGGCTCGCGGTCAGCCGCGAAGGCAGCCCGGCCGACGCGCTGCTCGCCTACGCCCTGCCCGACGCCCGCCGTCGCCCGTGCACACGCAAAGACCGCGTGACGCGCACCGAGTGCATCAGCGTCTCACAGGACCCCGCGACCGAGCTGCCGCGACTACTCGCCTGGCTCACGCGCGAGCTCGAAGTCCCGCGCGCAGCCTGAGCAGCTACGCGGAGAGCCGCTGCGCAGAGCCGAAGGCCG
Source organism: Sandaracinaceae bacterium (assembly GCA_017881055.1). GTDB lineage: Bacteria > Myxococcota_A > Polyangia > Polyangiales > JAFGIB01 > JADGRF01. The sequence goes on along the minus strand of JADGRF010000099.1, from coordinate 56,348 downwards.
CTGCGCAGGCATGTGATCGATCGCTCCGCGGGTATGTCACTAACAGCTCAGCTGCTCTTCTTCTTCAGGTCCTCGACGATCGCGTCGATTTCCTTCAGCTCGCGACCGACGGCATCCGGCTCCAGATCGAAGTCGATCAGCGCGGCGTGCACTTCTTCGTAGAGCATCGTCGCGGAGGCTTCGTCCTTCACGCACTGCGCCGCCGTGCGACCCATGTGCTTGAGCTTCGAGAGACGTTCCAGCGCGTGCTCGATCACCTTCATGCCGCTGCCGAGATACGCGCGCGAAACAGCGAGGTCGTCTGCCAGCGTGTCGAACAGCTCGGGCGCGTCGGCTTTCAGCCGGTCCACCGCATCCGGCGCCATCTGCGTGAGCCGCTCCATCGCCAGCAGCAGCACGAGCACGTCGTCGACGTACGCGAGCGCGGCGCCGCGCACGCCGGGGATGGTGTTGGTGCGCGACAGCCAGTGCACCAAAGCGCCGGCGACGAGCGCGCGGCCATCGTCCGAGATGTCCGGATCTTCAGCGACGCGAAGTGCCGCTTTCAAGCTTTGCGGCAGGGACACGATGGCCCCCCGCATGAATCCCACGAATTGCTCGCGTGCCATGGGTCCAGCGCTCAATCCTTGGGTACCAGTTCCTTGCCAGCCGGGCAAGCCACCTCGACACCGGTCGGTCCGGCATCGGTACGAATGATCTTAAACTCGACGCGACGGTTCTTTTCCCAGGCCGGCGCGTTGTGCGCTGGGTCCACGGGGCAGCGCTTGCCGTAACCTGCGCTGCGTAGGCGAGCCGCATCGACGCCGCGCTGAATCAGCGCTTGCCGCACCGACGCCGCACGATCCGAGGTCAGACGAATGTTGTATTCGTCCTGACCGCGTTCGTCGGCGTGACCTTGAATCTCGATTCTCATGATCTGGGGGTTGCCGATCAGCGTAGCGGCGACGGCGTCCACGATGGGGAACGACTTCTCTAAGATCTGCGCGCTATCCGTCGCGAAGTAAATCTTCTCGAGGATGATGATCTCATTTTCCTCGATGATGACGCTGCCCTTGTCCGGACAGCCGTCTTCATCCTGGAAGCCGTTGTATGTTTCCGGATCGTTAGGACACACGTCGTCGCGGTCGAGGATGCGGTCCTTGTCGTTGTCCTCGTCGGGGCAACCGTCCTTGTCCTCGAAGCCGTCCTTGTCTTCGGGGTCCATCGGGCACATGTCGTCGACGTCGAGGATGCCGTCCTTGTCGTTGTCGGGATCGGGGCAGCCGTCTTCGTCCTCGAAGCCGTCGCGATCTTCCGGGTCGTCCGGGCACTTGTCGACGTTGTCGAGGATGCCGTCGCCGTCGCGATCGCCGATCGAGCCTTCGGGGCAGCCGTCTTCGTCGGCGTCGCCGTCGTGGTCTTCCGGCACGAGCGGACACTCGTCGTCGACGTCGAGGATGCCGTCGCGATCGTTGTCAGGCTCGGGGCAGCCGTCCTCGTCCTGGAAGTGATCGAAGTCTTCCGGGTCGTCCGGGCACTCGTCGACGTCGTCCTTGTAGCCGTCGCCGTCGCGGTCGCCGATGGACGGCTCGAAGATGAAGCCGAGCACAGCGCGCACGTCGGCCGAGTTCAAGCTCTGCAGCACGCCAGCGCCACCCGCGAGCACGAGGTAGCTGTTGGCCTCGACGTAGATCTTGAGACCGCCGATGGCCTCGGCGCCGAGCGCGCCGGTCTTGCCGATCGATTGCGCGACCTGGTTGCCATAGAACTCACCCACCAGCTCGGCGGAGTTCGCGAAGCGCCAGCTGGCTGCTGCGCCGAACGTCATCATGTCGTCGTACTTGATCGGATGACCGCCCGTGACGTTGCCGGGACACGTTGCGTTCGAGACGCTGTTGCCGGCGGTCGCGCTGAAGTCACAGGTCTTCATCGGGTTGATGAGCGCCGTCGACGCACCCATCAGATTCCCGACCGCCGAGACGTGGCCGTCGTAAGGCAGCGTGACGCTCGAACCGGTATTGAACCTATAGCCCACGTTCAAGCCGACGCGGAACTTGGGATGCGGCACCCACTCGGCGGCAAGCCCCGGCCACAGGGAGAAACCAGGATCGCCACGAAATTCGGCGGCGTTACCCGTCGGCAGCTCGATGCGCAGGATCGCCGCCAAGCCAATCGGCTCGGACTCGCTGCGGAGTAGACGCAGCTTGCCGTGCACTGTCAGGTTGCCGAAGCCCTGCGAGTCCGCTCCGATCGGCGAAGATACATCGTTATAAACGCCGGGGATGATCTGGTTCGGACCGTTGACCACCATGATCGGCACTTGCACGCCGACGACCGCGGTGTTCGCGATGCCGTAGTTGAAGTGCAGCGTGCCGGTGATCGCGGTACCGATGAGGTGATCGGTCTTCTCCGCTTTCGCGAGGCTGCGCTGCGTGTCGTACGCGAAGCCGTGGAACGGGAAGATGCCGAGGCCCATGTCGAGGACGAGGCCAAAGCTGTAGTCCTTGGCGCCGAGCACGCCCGTGCCGTCAACGCTGATGTAGCCCTTCGAGTCGATCGCGGGCCGGAACAAGTGCACGTCCATGCCCTTGTTCGTGTTTACGAACGACGCTGTCTGTGCGGAAGCATTACTCGGCGTGACCAGGCAGAGCAGCCCGAACACCAGTAAGCACAGCTCCGCGGCGATGTTGAACAGCCCGCCGCGTGCGGCGTTTTGCCGAATCATGCTCGCTCTCGCTCCACCTTACGAAACCGGACCCCGCGCGTGTGCGGAGTACCATGTTCCTTTTTCGAGTGTCAAACGCGAGCCGGTGTCATGGGCTCGCGGAACATAGCTACCGACGTGCGTCACTGTCCCTGCAACTCGAGCATGCGACGATAGGCATCGGCGCGGCGTGCCGTTGGGAATCGCTTCACATACACGGCCATGTTCTTCTGCGCCTGCTTGGTGTCACCCATCGCGCGATAGGTCTCGATCAAGAGGCCCAGCTCCTGCGCGCTGTTGGCGCGGCCGTTGAGCGCGTGAATCACGCAGTCGTTGTCGCCCCGCGCCAAGCACGCGCTGGCCACGTCCATCGTGGACCCGGCCGATGGCGCAGCCGCAGCACGTGGCGTAGCCGGCGCGGCACGCGCGGCATGCGTGGCATGCGGAGCGGCAGCTGCGGACCCGCGCGTCGGCGCAGAGCGCGCGACGAACGACGGTTCCTGCGCCGACTCTTTGCGTGCTTCCGAAAGCAGCTGCTCCGCTGCGCTCACGATCGAGGTCGGAGCGTCGGTCATGGCTGCGACGCTCTGCGCGATGCGTACCGCCTCGGCACGATTGCTCGACAACAGCGTCTTCGCGTGCGCGAGCCGCGCGCGCGCCGCTTGCTCGGTGGCCAGCGCGACCTCGGGCTTCGAGCGGAACGGACTGCTCGGCGACAAGCGCGTGAGCTCCTGGTACGCCGCTTCGGGATCGCCCGCTTGCAACGCAGACTTGCCACGAACGTAGGCTTGCTCTTCTTCGTATTGCGACTGGGCTTGCGTCTGACACGCCGTTGCGTCGCTTGCCCCGGAGCGCACCTTCAGCGCGAGTGTCGCGTGCGCGAGCGCCTCCGCGAAGCGCATTCCAGCGAGCGCCGATCGGCATGCGTTGACGGCCTTGTCGTAGCCGTCGTCCGCGAGCGTCGCTCCGGCTGCGGGCTGCGTACCGTGCAACGGGGTGACGGTTTCCTTGGCGATCGGTTCCTCGCCGCCGCTCATCACCACCACCACCGCGATCACCAACGCCGCACCCAAGACCATCGCAGCAAGCTTCAGGTTCGCGCGCTGCTTACCCACCACGGTGCTGCGGTAACGCGCGACCTCCGCGGGATCGAAGAAGTAGTGCTCGCCAGGTTCCACGTAACGAAACGCAACCTGTCCGAGTTCGATCACGTCGCCCGACTTGAGCACGTGCTCCTTCTCGACTTGGCCGTTGACGCTCACGCCGTTGGCGCTGCCGAGATCGTGCAAACTGTACGTGCCGCCCGTGCAGCGCACCTCGGCGTGCTCGCGCGACACCGAGCGATGGTTGATCGGACAATCGACGTCTTCGGACCGACCCAAGCGCACGGCACGCTCGGTGGGGAACGCAAACTCGACGCCTGGCGAAGGATCGCTCAGCATCATGAAGCGCGCGGGCGTGACCGGACGCTTCGACGCAGCGGGCGGCTCGGGCGGCGCGACCTTCGCCGCTTCTTCCTCGACCAAGATCGTGTAGTCGCCGATCTGGATCTGATCGCCGGTGTTGACGTCCGACTCGCCCTGCACGCGGCGGCCGTTGATCGTCACGCCGTTGTAGGAGTCGAGATCACGTAGCTTGTACACGCCGTTCTGCTTCAGCAGATGCGCGTGCGTACGAGAGATGTTGCGCTCCGTCAGACGGATCGTGTTCCCCTCCTTGCGGCCGATGGTGATCTCGTCACGCAGCAGCGGCACCACGGTCGTGGCACCTTCGTTGTCGGAAATGACGAGTCTGACCATCGTGGAGTTCGCGTCCCAGGCCGCAGGCTAAGCTCGAATGCTACGCAGTGCCCCGAGGGTGTCAAATCCCGAGAAAGTCATACCTTTCCCGACGCTTGCCTTTGTCCGGCCGTGACGCACCATCTGCTCGTGGGTGTGCCATGCGCGTAGCTTTTTGCTTGACGCTCTGCGCCGTGCTCGTGGGCTGCGGCGGCAGTGCCCGGAGCGGCGGCGTGAGCACCGGTGCGCCCGCGGGTGACGACGACGCGGGCGACGACGCGGGCGACGACGCGGGTAAAGTGCATTCGCCCGGTGAGACGCGCGGCGCCACGCCGATCTGGCCGAGCGCCGACGCCGAGGTCGAAGTGCCTTACGGAGCCGGTGACACCAACTACGACCTGCAGCTGAAGGCGGGGCTCTCCGAGCTCGATCTGCAGCTCGACGTCGACACCACCGCCAGCATCTCGCAGGAGATCGACGCGCTGCAACGCGAGCTGCGCACGAATGTGATCTCGACGCTGGTGAGTCGCGTGCCGCAGGTCAGCTTCGGCGTCTCCAGCTTCGCGGATTTCCCGGTGGCGCCCTTCGGCGTGGGTCGGCCGCCGACCGGCGATCGCCCGTTCCGGCTGCTCACCCCAATCACGAGCGACATCGCGCGCGTGACCAGCGCCGTCGCCATGCTCGATCAGCCGCTCGACCGCGGCGGCGACGATCCGGAAGCGGGCGCCGAGGCGCTGTACCAAGTCGCGACTGGTGTCGGTTACGCGAACGCAAGCATCACCTACATCGAACCTTGGCGCGGCCCTGCCGCTGTTGGCGGCGGGACGCTCGGCGGCGTCGGCTTTCGGCCGCTCGCATTGAAAGTCGTGATGCACGTGACCGACGTGCGTGCGCACACCCCGGCCGAGTACGAAACAGGTGGGCTCACCGGCACGCACAGCATGGACCAGGCCTCGATTGCGTTGCAGAAGCTGGGAGCCCGCTTGATCGGCATCATGAGCACGGCCTGCACCGACGACGCTTGTCGCGCGGGCGACCCGTACCTCGGCCTGCGCGCGGAGCTCTCGCGCATCGCGTGGCAAACGCTCGCCACGATCGACCCCACGAACGGCAAGTGCCCCATGGGCATCAAGGGCGGCGCGCTGCCCACGTTCGAGGGCACGTGTCCCCTCGTGTTCGACGTGCGTGACGACGGCACCGGTCTCGCATCCACGGCTAGCGACGCCGTGATCGGCCTGCTCGACCAGCTTCAGTTCAGCGAAGTGCACGCGCTGGTAGCCGACGACCCACTCGGCTTCATTCAAAGCATCGAGGTCCACCCTTTGACTCAGGCTCGCGGCGTGATCGCACCGAAGACCGCCGATCGGCTGCCAAGCGGCGCGCACGACGGCAAGCCGGATACCTACGTCGACGTGCACACGGGCGCTCGCCTGGGTTTTCGCATCACGCTTCGCAACGACCAGCTCGCCCCGAGGGACGTGGCGCAGCGCTTCCGGGTCGCCGTGCGCGTGCTGGGCGATGGCGTCGTGCTCGAAGAGCGAACCCTGCGCATCGTAGTTCCGGCGGGCACGTGGAAGCCGCCGCCCCCAGACGCCGGCAGCCCGCGCGGAGGGTCTGACGCCGCGACCGCCGACGCTGCTTCCGGGAACGACGCGGGCGAGTGAAAAGCCCTGGTGTTGCAGGCGCCGTCCTCGTGCTAAGAGCGCTCCCGGCAGAGGGAAATCATGAGCACCACGCTAGGAATCATTGGCGGAAGCGGCCTGTACGAGCTCGAAGGCCTAGAGGGCGTGGAAGAGGTCCACGTGCAGACGCCGTTCGGTGTGCCCTCAGACGCGATCGTGCGCGGACGCCTGGGCAACACCACGCTCTTGTTCCTGCCGCGACACGGCCGCGGACATCGCATCGCGCCGCATCGCATCAACTACCGCGCGAACATCTTCGCGTTGAAGAAGCTCGGCGCGCACCAGCTGCTCAGCGTGTCGGCCGTGGGCTCGCTGCGCGAAGACATCCATCCCGGCGACATGGTGTTGGTCGATCAGTTCATCGATCGCACACGCGATCGCGCGAGCACGTTCTTCGATGACCATGGAGTGGTCGCGCACGTGGGCTTCGGTGATCCGACCTGCGCCGCACTGACCGAAGCCGTGGCGAGCGCGACCAAGGCCGTGGGCGCGCGCCTGCACAAGGGCGGCACGTACGTGTGCATGGAAGGTCCGCAGTTCTCCACGCGCGCCGAGTCGAACATGTACCGCAGCTGGGGTGCACACGTGATCGGCATGACCAACCTGCCCGAGGCCAAGCTCGCGCGGGAAGCCGAGCTTCCCTACGCGAGCCTCGCGATGTCGACCGACTACGACTGCTGGCACCAGAGCGAGGAAGCCGTCACCGTCGAGGCCGTGATCGCGGTGCTGACCAAGAACGTCAGCACCGCACGCTCGATCGTGCGCGAGCTCGCCTCCCGTCTGCCCGACGCCAGCAGAAGCCCCGCGGCGAGCGCGCTCAAAGACGCGATCATCACTTCGCCCTCGCAGATCTCGAAAGTCACGCGCGAAGCTCTTGCGCCTTTGATCGGTAAGTATCTACCTGCGGAGTGAACTCGATGCACAGCACACGTCCCACCTTGATCGTCGGCTCGGTCGCGTTCGACACCCTGCACATCGGCGGCAAGTGCCACGAGAAAGTGCTCGGAGGCTCCGCCACCTACGCCTCGATCGCAGCAGCGCACTTCGGCCCCGTGCAGCTGGTCGGCGTGGTCGGCCGAGACTTCCCGGATTCGGCCACGCGCCTGTTGCGCGATCGCGGCGTCGATCTCGCGGGCCTCGAGATCGCCGACGGCGACACGTTCCACTGGGAGGGTCGCTACAGCGAGGATCTCTCCTCGCGCGAGACGCTTCGCACCGATCTCAACGTGTTCGCGAACTTCAAGCCGAAGATTCCCGGAGCATTCCGAGCGGCGCCGTTCGTCATGCTCGGCAACATCGATCCCACATTGCAGATCGACGTGCTCGAGCAGATCGACAGGCCGCGCTTCGTGCTCGCCGACACGATGAACCTGTGGATCGACATCCGTCACGCGGAGCTGATCGCGCTCTGTAAGCGCGTCGATCTGCTCGTGCTGAACGACGAGGAGGCGCGCCAGCTCTCGGGCCAAGGCAACCTGGTGCGCGCAGCGCGTGCGCTGCTCGCGGCGGGCCCCAAGACGGTGATCATCAAGAAAGGCGAGCACGGCGCCCTGCTCTTTCAAGGCGACGACGTGTTCAGCCTACCTGCGCTGCCCCTGGGCGGCGTGGCCGATCCGACCGGCGCCGGCGATACGTTCGCGGGCGCGCTGATCGGCTACCTGGCACGCAGCAACGATCTCTCGACGACCAACCTGCGCAAAGCCGTGGTCTACGGCTCGGTGCTCGCGTCGTTCTGCGTCGAAGGCGTCAGCACCGAACGCTTGACGTCGGCCACGCCGCACGAAGTGAACGATCGCTTCGAACACTTCCGCCGCCTGACGGCGTTCTGAGCCACCACACGCTCAGCGAGCGTTTAGGAATTTCGAGCGTTCTTCCGTGACCAGCGCCAGCAGCTCGCCGCGGTCGACCTTGTGGGCGTCCGTGAGCGCGCGCATGTAGCCGTCCGCGTAGGCCTGGGCTTGCACCTTCTTGGCGTGCAGCGTGCCCTCGTAGCGCAGCTCGATCGCCTCGCGCAAAAGCCCACGTACGCGCGTCAAAAGCTCTTCGTGTCCCATTGCCCGCTCTCCTGTTCGGTGCGCGCAAGCGCAACTGACAAGAGCAATGCCTGGCCGTCGATCCGCAGTCAAAAAAACGTCTAGATTTCTAGTGCCGGGAGCGGGACTCGAACCCGCATGCCGATTAAGGCGAGCGATTTTAAGTCGCCTGCGTATGCCATTCCGCCATCCCGGCTAATTCCCCGGCTCGTGGCTTTGCTTCGATCCGCGGCTTACGTCCTCGCTCGGGTCGGTCATGCACAAGAGTGCACTCCCTCGCCTCGCTCCGGGCGCGCTCGCGGATCGAAGCAAATCCACTTCGCCGGTCCTGCCGCACGGACGTTACACCATCAAGTGGCGCGTGCGGCGCTTCGCGCGCACCACGATGGGAAGAGGCCTCCGGCGCGTGCGGCGCTTCGCTCGCACCACGATGGGAAGAGGCCGGACCCGACGCGCGAGCCTCTGCTCCCCCAGATGGGAAGACGCGAGCGGCGCGAATTGGGTCCTAGCCGCGAGCGCGCCCGCAGCGAGTTGAGGGAGTGCACTCCCGTGCATGACCGAGACGAGCGAGGACGTAAGCCGCGGATAGGGCCCAAGGCGCGCTACGGTTAATTATACTCATCGAGGAGTTCGGGCATTTGCGGGCCCGGCGTCTCTTCGCGGATGCCGACTAGCTTGTTTTCGCGATCTACGCGGACGACTTTGGGTTGGTGCGAGCGGGCTTCTTCGCGACTCATCTCGCCGAAGGTGGCAAGGATGACGAGGTCGCCGGGCACGTTGCCGTGGGCGGCGGCCCCGTTGATGCAGATGACACCCGAGCCGCGCGGGCCCGGCAACGCATAGGTCACCAGGCGCGTGCCGCGCGTGATGTTCCAGATGTGCAGCTCCTGGTTGGGCAGGATGTCCGCGGCGTCCAGCAGCTCGGCGTCGATCGTGCAGCTACCTTCATAGTGAAGATCGGCATGCGTGATCACCGCCCGGTGGATCTTCGACCAGAACATTCGTAGTTGCATTTGAACCTACCTCGCCAGCCGTAGCGTCCCGACAATCAGGTACACCCGTTGGACTCACATAAATCTACATGGGCCTTTTGCGGGTCGCAAGCTGGCGCGCGCGAGCGCCTCTGAATTGCCGTGAGGCTGCAAAAGGGCCGCGCCAGGACGGCGTTTATCGTTTCGGGACAACGCCGCCAACGCCACCCTCGCGCGTCAGTCGCGTACGAACGCCAGGCCGGCCAGAAAACCGTCAGGCAGCTCGCGCGTCCAGGCAACACGCGCCATCTCGACGGTCTTGCCCTCCTCCACGGCGATTTCGATCACGCAGACGACGCCAACCGGCAAGTCGCGATCGAGCGCGATGCGCAGACCGCTGTCGCTGGCGTTGATCACCACACCGTGCGCGTTCCATGGCTCCAAGACCTCGACGTCCGCGTGCTGCGGATAGCGATCCGCGGCGCGACGTCCCGGATGATCGGAATGCGAAGATCGGCGCTCGGCCATGTTGGGGCATGCGCCGCATCCCGAGAGGGCTGCGCCGCTCGCGCGAGGATACACGGTGTCATCGCAGTTTGCCGCATGCTTGCGGCAGGTGATAACCTCTCGCACATGGGCGTACGCGGAGCTCGACCGGGGTGAGTATCCTCACCTTCGATGTCGTGAAGAAGGCAGTGCTCGACGCTGGCTTCGAAATGTTTCGGGCCAAGGGCAGCACGATTCAGCTAGCGGAGCGCGTGCGCTCTCACTTGATGGACGCTCAAGTCTCCGTGCACGTCGCAGACGCGATCACGGTCTCGTTCATCGTGCGCAGCCAGCGCTCTGATTTTCCAACTGACGGCGAGAACGACTTGTTCGCGCGCGTGCGACGCGGCGTGGAAGGGAGAGCGACGACCCACGGCTTTCGCGAAAGCTCGGCGACGAGCCGAACGCTGCATGATCCAGTCGACGCGTCGCGCGTGCTCGATGTCTGGCACGAGCTCACGTTCAGCAAGTCCACGACCGACCTCACGACATTGATAGCCGACCTGCGGTGCGCGCTGACCATGCCGAAGTGCGTCACCGACTGAGCGCGTCAGCTGCACACAATCACGGTCTACGCGGAGAGCCGAAGGCTGCTCCGCGGGTATGTCACTAAACGCGGAGAGCCGAAGGCTGCTCCGCGGGTATGCCATTAAACGAGAAAGCCGCACGAGTTACCGTGCGGCTTTCCGAACACGAGTTCGCGAACCCGCGGTCGTCAGCTCTCGACCTTCGTCACGTTCTCGGCGAAGAGACCCTTCGGTCCCTCCTTGAGCTCGAACTGAACGGCCTGACCCTCTTCGAGAGTACGAAATCCATCCCCCGCGATCTGCGAATAGTGCACGAACACGTCGGACTCATCGTCTTGCTTGATGAAGCCGAACCCCTTCGCGTCGTTGAACCACTTAACTGTTCCGAGAGCCATTGTTACTTCCTCCATCTGTGGCGGCCAGAACGCCACCCGTTTCGGTACAAGGTGCGCTCACCGGAATCCCCCCGGCGACCGCGTTGCAAACGAGTGTGAAACTGACTTCCCCCTCGTGCGTGCGACAGAAGATTAGTGTCGGAGCAAAACGAGTCAAGCAACGCCGCGCGGAATGCGCTCGGTTCAAAGCGGAATTGCGCGCATTTGCGCGTTCTGTGCGTGCAGGTACGCGATGTAATCCACGAACCTACGCGCGTCCTCTTCCGTCAGCCTACGCAGCGCTTCGGGGCGCCTCGTCGGTCCAGTAAACACCACGATTTCAAGTGGTTCGTTGGCATGCGGCGACGCTCGCTACGCGCGCGCGTCGGGCGAGCCTCCCGGATCCTGCGTCGTGACGTGACACAGAGTCGTACGGCGCAGCGACCACAGGCGCAGCTGCATCCAAGCTATGTGCGCAGCACCGCGCGCGTGCAGTTCAGCGAACGCGGAAGATCGTCACGCGCCCTGGCAGCGCGCGCTTCAGGGTTGGAGGCGTACGCGCAGCCACGCGCTGCCGCTGCGCGTGAAACGAACGCGGTCGTGTAGTCGGCCGCTGCGGTCGTGCCAGAGCTCGATGCTGTCGGGCACGATGCGGAAGCCACCCCAGTGCGGCGGGCGCGGGATGTTCGAGACGGATGCGAAGCGTTCTTCGACGCGCGCGAGCTGGGCATCGAGCGTGTCGCGGTCGGCGATCGCTCGACTCTGCGCCGAGGCCCACGCGCCGAGCCGTGACTCGCGCGGGCGCGTCGCAAAATACGCGTCGGACTCTTCCGCCGAGACGCGAGCTGCAACGCCGCGCACCCGCACTTGCTCACCGAGGGTCGCCCAATGGAACGCCAAAGCTGCGCGCGGGTTGTGCGCGAGGTCGCGCGCTTTGTCGCTCTCGTAGTTCGTGAAGAACGTGAAGCCGCGCGCATCGACGATCTTCACGAGAACGAAGCGCACGGAGGCCGCGCCATCGCTCGAGGTCGTCGCGAGCGCGGCGCGCGTCGCGTCGAAGCTCTCGCTTGCGCGAGCACGCTCGAGCGAAGCCAGAAAGCGAGCAATCGGGTCGAGGTCGTGCCCGCGGTCCAGGTCGCTCGGTTCCATCGTGAGTCCTTCGCATGGGCAGTGCGCACGCGAACCGCGGCCCAGGCGAGGTTTGCCGCTTTCGCCGCGGCTTTTCAAGGCAAAATTCCAGCGGCAGAGGTGGCCGCGGAGAACGTTGTGAACTTTTCTTCCTATGCGTGACGCAAGGAGGGATGAACCGTGGTATCTTCCCTCGGCTGTGGATGCCATTGCCGAGCAGCTCGTCAGCCGACTGCGCCGAGACCCGAACGACTCCCAAGCGTACGACGAGCTCAAGGCTCACTACCGGAGTTCGGGCGACCTCGCGTCGCTAGTCAATCTCGTGGAGGGTTGGGCCGGTTTTCAAACCAGCTCGGTGATCGCGAGCGAAGCTCTCCGCGAAGGCGCGCGCGCCTGCCGCGAAGGCGCTGGCGACTTCGAGCGGGCTCGTGCGCTGTACCTGAAGGCAGCCGAAGCGGATCCGGAGAACCAGGAGACCGCGCTCGAGCTGATTACCTTCCTCGAGGAAGCAGGGGAGCCTCAGGCGCTGGCGGAGTTCTTGGACGCCCACCTGCGCGTGCTGGAGACCCTGGAAGTCGCGCCGGACTATCTCGCGGACCTCTACACGCGCCTCGGCGACCTGTGGAAGACCGCATTCGAGCGCCCCGACGTCGCGGAGCCCTGCTACCAACGCGCGCTCGCGCTCGATCCTTCGCACACGGGCGCGGCCCACGCGGTGCGCAAGCTCGCGCAAGAGTCCGGTGACGTCGCGTTGACTGTGAAGATGTACGCCCTCGAGGCCGAGGCCGAGACCGATCCGGGCCGCAAGCTGCAACTCTATGCGCGTTTGGCGGAAGTCTCCGCGGGCGAGCTCGGGGATATCGACGGTGCGATCCACGCGCTGCGTTCGGCGCTCGCAATCGCGCCCGGCGACATCCAAGTGATGCATCAGCTCGCGAAGTACCTGTCGCAGCGAGCGGAGCGCATGGATGGCGAAGATGCAGCGCGCGATCAGCGCCGCGTCGCCGAGCTGTACTACCAGATCGCCCAGGGCGTGGACCCCGAGGCGGCGCTGGCCTACCTGGAGGCCGCGCTCGGCGCGTCCCCGCAACACGATGGCGCGCTGGCAATGCTCGAGCAGCTGGCACCGCAGCTCGGTCGAGCGGACGTACTGCCGCCGTTCTGGGTCGCCTACCTCGCGCAGGCCGGCGAAGGTCCGGAGGTCGATCAGCGCAGGGTGTACCTAGCGCGCGCCTACGAAAAGAGTGGGCAGATCGACGACGCCATCTACTGTCTGCAGCAGGCGCGCGCGGATGCGCAGGTGGCCGAATATCTATTGCAGCTGCAACACAAGCGAGATGGACGCTTGCCTGCGCCGCCCGCCGCAATCCCGCACGAAGAGCCCCTGCCGCCATCAGCGGCAGTGCGCGACGATCTCGACGTGCGCGAGGCAGCTCTCGGCGGCACGGACCGAGCGACCGACCGCCCCGGCCGCAAGCGCAGACCCTCCGGCGAGCGACCGCTCGACGCGTCCCCGCGCCTTTTGCAGCTGCGGCGCGCGGTGCACGAGCTGGTTTCGGCGCGCAAGAACGACGAAGCGGCCGCGTGCTGTCGCGAAATCCTCGAGCTCGATCCGGCGGATCCCGAAGCGTTTTCGTTGCTCGAGAGCTACTACCGCAAGAATCGCGATCACGCGGCGCTGCGTGACTTACTGTTGGAGTCGACGCGCGCCGGTGTGCTGTCGGTGGACGCACGCAAGCTGCGACTGCGTGAAGTCGCGGGGCTGTGTGAAGGCAAGCTGAAGGACGGCGACGGAGCGATCGAAGCCTGGCAGAGCGTGGTTGCGCTCGATCCGGCCGACGGCGAAGCCGTGAAGAGCTTGAAACGCCTGTTGCAGAAGGCGCAGCGCTGGGACGACCTCGCGGCGGTGCTCGAGCGTGAAGCGCTCGCGGCCACGAGCCCGAAGGAAAAGATCGAGCTGATTGGACAGATCGCGGCGATTCACCGCGACAAGCGCAAGGACTTGGTGGAGGCCGCCGAAGCGTTGCGCCAACTGCTCGCGCTCTCGCCGGACACGGCGACGCGCGACGAGCTGTGCGAGATGCTGATCACGGTCGAGAATTTCGCCGATGCCGTGCCGCTCTTGCGTGAGCGCATCGAGGAGACGAGCGACGAGCGCGAGAAGCTGCAACTACTGCGCACGCTAGCCGTCGCGCTCGAAGACAAGCTGCACGACGAAGACGGCGCATTCGAGGCCAACCAGCAGATCCTGGCGATGCGTTCGAAAGACACCGAGGCGCTCGACCGCATGCAGCGCATCGACGAGAAGAGCGGGAACGTCGCGCGCCTCTTGTCCACGCTGGAGCGGCGCGCGCTGGTCGCCGCGCGCGCCGAGCGGCCGGCGATCTTCATCCGTATGGGTGAGCTCGCGGAGCAGAGCCTGGACGACGTCGACAAAGCTGCGGAGTGCTACGGCAACGCGCTCGATCTCGAGCCGAGTCACGAAGGCGCGCTCTCCGCGCTGACCGACATGTTCGAGCGGCGCGGCCGCTACGTGGACCTCGTCGAGTTGCTGCGAGAACGCGTGTTGATCGAGAAGGAGCCGGCGCAACGCGTCGAGCTGTACCGACGGATCGCGCGTATGCTGGCCGATCGCCTGGAGCAACCGCTCGAAGCCGCCGAGGCGTATCGCGGTGTGCTCGCCGCCAAGGAAGACGAGGAAGCCCTGCGCTTTCTCGTGGAGCACGAGCGCAGCCAGAACCACCCGACCGAGCTCGCAGCGCTCCTGCCACGCCTGGCGGCGCTGATCAGCGCGCCTGGCGAGCGACGCGCCCTATTGTTCGAGCTGGCCGAGCTCTACGAGACGCAGCTGGAACGGCCGAGGGAAGCGCTCGGCGCGCTCCGGGAGATCGTCGAGCGGCTCGATCCCGAGTTCGAGCCGGCGCTCACGCGCTTTGCAGCGTTGTGCGAGCGGCTGGGCGACACGGCCGGCCTGGCCAGTGCGCTTCACAAGCAGCTGGAAACTTCCGGCAACCGTGACGAACGCGTCGCTCTGGCCGAGAAGCTGGCGAATCTGTACGAGACCGAGCTGCGCGGCGAGGAACACGCGGAGCGCGCCCTTCTGGTGCTCGCGCGCTGGAGTAAGGACGACGAACGCAACGTCGTGCCGCGCCGGCGGCTACGCGACAGGCTCGCGGGCAAGCAGCGCGATGCCGAGCTGCTCGCAGCGCTCGACGCGTTGGCCTCGTGGGAGGACGAGTTCGAAGCACGCGAAGCCGCGACGCTGGCAGCGGCGCGCCTCGCGCACGAGTCGCTGCACGACGTGAACGGCGCGTGGCAGCGGCTTGCACCGTTAGTGGAAGAGTGCCAAGAGGATGCGCTCGCGCTGCTCTCGGAGATCGCGCGCGCCAGCGGACGCTCGACCGAGCTGTCCGCGCTGTGCGTGCGCGCAGCTCAAGAAGCCGCCGACCCCGAAGTACAGGCCCGACACTGGGGCGCCGCAGCGAAGATTCTCGCGGACGACGTGCACGATGCAGCGCAGGCGCTCGAAGCCGCGCTGCGCATGCTGGCAACCGATCTGAAAAGCCGCGACTACCTCGCGCAGGTGGAAGAATACGCGGCCCGCGTCGGCGCCTTCCCGCGCTTGAACCCGGTCTACGACAAGCTGCTGAAGCTCGCGGCGGACGACGGCGAGCGTGTCGAGCTGCTGCTGCGTCACGCGCAGCTGCTGGACGAGCGCGCACACGACTCGTCCGAAGCCCTCGACCGCGTGCTGCGAGCCTGTGGCCTTTCGCCGAGCGACGACCACTTGCTCGCGCGTGCCGAAGAGCTGGCACGGCGCGCCGGACGCACCGAAGAGCTGCTCGTGGTCTACGACCGCAGGCGCAGCAGGACGGCTGCTGACGAGGGCAAGGTGGAGCTGTTGCTGCGTGCGGCGCGCCTGTGTGATTCCGCGCTCGAAGACCGCGAGCGAGCCAACACGTATTTGAAATCGGCGCTGGCCGTAGCCAAGACCGAGCCCATGTTGTCCGCCGACGTGATTCGCGCGGCGAGCGAGCTCGACGAGCTTCGCCCCGACCGCAGCGCCGACTCGGCACTGCGTTTCCTGGCGCGCGCGCATCGCGAGCTGGCGGAAAAGGCGGATCCGGATACGGGTACGGCGTTGATCCTCCAGGCGCACGAGCTGCTCAAGGGCGAGCTCGCAGACGAGCGCGCGGCGTTCGATGTCCTGCGTCAGGGGCTCGGGTTCTTCCCGCTGCGGGACGATCTCTATGCCGTGCTGCTCGAACGCGCGATCGAATGGAAGCGCTTGGATGCGCTGGATGCTCACCTGTCTCGCGCCATCGACGACGCGCTCGATCCGAAGACCGCCGCGCTGCTGCTCGCACGACGCGCCCGTCTCTTGGAAGGTCCGCTTGGCCGGCCGCAGGATGCCGCCGACGCGTTCGCGCGGCTGTCACAGCTTCGCCCCGACGACACGGAGGCGGCGGCCAAGGTGCGTGCCAGCTTACACACGGCCAAGCGCTTCCAGGACCTACTGCTCGCAATCCACAAGCAGCTGCAACGCGTGAAGAACGCGGACGAAAAGCTGGGCTTGCTGAAAGAGAGCGCTTCCACTTGGGAGCACGATCTCAAGAACCGCTGGGAAGCGCTCGACGCCTGGCGCAAGGTGCTCGATTTCTCGCCGGACGACGCCGACGCCGCGGGCGCCGTGCTGCGGCTCGAGCGCCCGATCGCCCCATCCCCGCGCTCGAACGCGGAGCTGTTCGGCGATGACGAGCCGACCGGTGAGCATGCTGCTACCGAAACCGAAGAAGCGGCAGCGACCTCCGCCGCAGCCGAGCCAACGGCGCCCGAGCCCACAGCGACCGACGTGGACGACGACAACGACGCCGAGACCGTGCCGCCGTCGGCGGCAGACGACGCCGAGGCCGTGCCGCCAACGGCGGCAGACAAACCGTTCCAGCATGCCGAGACCGAGGCCACGACGTCCGCACCGGAGCTGTTGGCGCGCGATCTCGACGCTGCGCTCGGTACGGAGCCCGCACAGCACGACAGTGCCGATGCGGTGAGCGTGCTGCCCGAGCGCGAGCCCTTGGCCGGGGATCTCGCACGGCTGGACGCCCTCTTGGCCGCACCGCCAGCTGCGCACACGTCAGACACAAAAGACATAGCGGTCGACATCGACGAACCCAGGGATCACCAAGATCAGGACCACGGCCAAGACTTTGGCGACGACACCGCCGCGGCACCGGCTGCCGAGGAGGCCGGATTGCTGAGCTCGAGTGCGCCGCCGCCACGTCTCACCAAGCCCCCGTCCCTGCCCGCGCGTCGCTCGCGCTCGTACCCGCCGCCCGCTCCCGAGCGTGAAACAGAAGATGCGCCCGTCGCGGCGCCGACGACTCCGCCGCTACCAGCAGCTCAGGGCCCTGCGGGCGCGGCACGCATGCGCTCGGCGGCCCCGCCGCTGCCCAAGCCGCGCAGCTCCGGCGTCTCCGCGCCGCCGCCACCGCCGCTCCCGTCAGTTGCAACGCGTTTGCCGTCGCTGCCGCCGCCGCTGCCGGGCAACCGTGCGGGGCGCAGCAGCTTGCCGCCGCTGCCCGGCCGTACGACCGCCGCTGCGCCGCCACCGCCGCTGCCGACATCGTTGCCCGGCACCAGCCAGTCACTTCGTTCCGGCCCGCCGCCGCTGCCACGCAAAGGCTGATCAGCCCTTGCTACGGAGATGCCTCTCGGCAATCTCGGCCCACGGGCTGTTCGGGTCCAGCGTCAGATACGCCTCCCAATGCGGGCGGGCGCGGTCTGGCTTCGCCAGATCCTGGTACGCCATCGCCAGATTGAAGTGGGCATCCGCGAAGCTGGGATCGGTTGCGATCGCGCTCTCGAACGCACCGATGGCTTTCTGCAGCTCGCCGCGGTCGTAGAGCAAAAAGCCCAGGTTGTAGAACGCCTCGGGCTGCTCGGGGTCGACCTTCAATGCACGCGCATAGCACTGCTCGGCCTCGCTCAAGCGTCCGCGCTTGAACATGAGGTTGCCGAGATTGGTGAACGCGTTCGAGAGCGACGGGTCGAGCTCGACTGCACGCCGGTACGCGGCCTCCGCCGCATCCCACGTGGCCTCGCCTTCGTCGAGCTTACAGCCCTCGAGATAATGCTCGTACGCGCGCCGATGCTCGTTCTCGCGACCGCTGCGCTTGAGCACCCGAACCACGTCATCGCGCAGCGAGCTCACGTCGAAGTTCAGCAGCTGTTGGCCGGTCTGTGCGTCGAAGGCGCCACGATCGTCGCGCACGAGCAAGCTTTGTCCGTCGGCGATGATGCGCAGCGAGCTGAGCGGGCGCGGGACCTTCGGCAGCGACTCACGCAACGCGGCCAAGCTCTTGCGCACGCTGCGCAGCGCCACGCCTTCGTCGAGCAGGTCCTTCGCGGCACGGATCCCGATCAAGTCTTGGAACGTGTAGTAACGCTTGCTCGAGACTTCGCCGGAGCGCGTGATGAAGCCGCTCTTCTCCCAGTAACGCAGCCGGCTCTCGCTCAGCTTGAACAGCTTGGCCACGTCGCGCAGCGAATAGAGATCGCCGAGCGGGTCGCGCACTGGCTCGTGCTGCTCGGGCGCTTCGTAGTCTTGCGCCTCTGCACGCGTCGGGACCAGACGCCGGCCCATGCGCGACACGAAGTCGACGTGAATGATGTTGTCTTCGCCCACCCGCACTACCTACCCGGCCGAACCGAGCGGGAGGATACGCCGAGCGGGACCTCGAGGTCGACGTCGATGTGCAGATGCACGCCGCTCATACGCATGCGAATTTCGCAGAGGGCCGTGCCCAGCGTGCGCCTGTGCACACGTCGTGCAGCTTCGGCGCGCGCCATGCGCATCGCACGCAGACGCACGCGAACTGATCCGTCGATGGTTTGCAGCAACGCGCGCTGCAGCGCGGCGTCATCGGTACCGTGCGCGAAGCGACCGAGCTTGCGCAGATCGATCGAGATCATGGTGCTGCCGAAGTAGGTGCTCTGCCCCGCCGCCGGCGCGCGCATTCCGCCCTCGGAGAGCACGTCGGCGTGGCGAAACAGCGCTTCTTCCAGCGCGTGGCTCAAGCGATACGAGCGGTGCTCGATGAGCTGCGCGACAGAGCGGGCCTTGACCAGGGGTTTGAGCTTTTCGCTGACCACAATCTGAGTTCCGAGCTCCATCCTACATTTGACTACGTAGTCCTACGAAATTCTCCGCCAAGTGGGCCACGCCGGATGCGTCGGACGGTCTTTGCGGCTAAGAGCCAGTCCCCGAATCGTGCCCACCCAGTCCTCCAATCCCCCTTCGTCGCGCATGGCGCCGGCTTCGCAGCCGTTGGCGGTGTTCTCGGACGTGCACGGCAACTTGCCGGCGCTCGAGGCGGTGCTCGCCGAGCTGGCGCGACGCGCCGTCGTCGACATCTTCGTGACGGGCGATCTCCTGCTCGGTGGCAACGCCCCGCTCGAGACCTGGATGCGTCTTTCGGCGATCGGCGCGCGCTGTCTGCTTGGACCGAGTGACCTGGCGCTCGCACGCGTCAAGGCCAACACGCTGCACGCGAGCGACGAGACTGAAGCCGAGAAGATACGCGTCTTCGCAGAGACGCAGACCTCGCTGGGTGAGCTCGTGCAGAAACGGCTGTCGCAGCTGCCACGTCAGATTCGGATCCCGATGATCGACGGTCGCGAGATCTTGCTCGTGCACGGCAGCCCGAAGGATCCGTTCGAGACGATCAGCCACGACCTGGACGACGAAGAGCTTCGGGCCATGCTCGACGACGACCCCGCTGACATCGTGATCTGCGGCGGCACCCACGTGCCGTGGAATCGCATGCTCGACGAGGTGCAGCTGATCAACGTCGGCTCGGTCGGCGAGTCACCCGAAGGCCGCATCGCGCACTTCACGATCGTCTCGCCCAAGATGGACGGCGCCGACTTCGAGCAGAGCTGGGTCGAGTACTAGGCGTCGAGTGTCAAGCCGCGGGCGGCAACTCTTTGCGCTTCACGACTTCTACCCGGGACACTCGGCGCTCGTCGGCGGCGCGCACGATGATCTCGTGACCGCCGACCTCGATGCTATCGCCACTCTTCGGCACGCGGCCCGCCATGTCGATCAGCATGCCGCCCAGCGATTCATACGAACGCACCTGCTCCGGCAGCTCCAGGCCCGTGATCTCGGCCAAGTCGTAGAGCGAGACATCGGCGTTCGCGATGTAGCGATCAGGGCCGATCTGCCGCACGGGCGTCTCGTCGGTGTCGTGCTCGTCGCGGATCTCGCCGACGATCTCCTCGATGATGTCCTCGAGCGTGACCATGCCGCTCGTGCCACCGAACTCGTCGACCACGATTGCCACGTGCACGCGACGCGCCTGCATCTGGCGCAACAGCACCGAGATCTTCTGCGAATGCGCGGTGAAGAACACCGGCCGGCGGATCAAGTCCGCGAGCTTGCCGGCTTGGCCACCCTCGCGGATGAAGCGGAACAGGTCCTTCGCGTAGAGTGTACCTTCGACCTGGTCGATGCGCTCACGGTAGACCGGGTAGCGGCTGTGCCCCTCGGCGGTGAGCAACTCGATCACTTCGTCGAGCGGCGTGGAGATGTCGATCGCGACCATCGAGGTGCGCGGCACCATGATCTCGCGCACGATCGTGTCGCCGAACTCGAGCACGCTACGCAAGAGCTCGGCGTTCTGCGCCGGGATCGAACCATGCTCGGCGCCCTGGTCGATCATGTGCTCGACGTCGAGCTCGGTCACGCGCTCCGGAATGTCGCCCGGACGCGCGGGAAACATCGTCTCGATCACGCGGATCGCCCACTGCAGCGGGATCGCGAAGGGCAACGCAAACAGCTCGAGCGGCCGGCCAAAGCGCAACAGCGGCAAGGCCAAGCGACTGGCGCGATGCGCGGACACCGTGCTGCTGATGCCGACGGCAGCGGCGTAACAGAGCGCCGCAAGCGCGACCCCGAGCACGCGCACGAACGGCGAGCTGAGCCAGTGCTCCGCCACGTCGTATGCGAGCATGGAAGTGCCGGCGAGGCACAGGATGCGACCACACAAGAGGCGCAGCTTGATGCGCGACGGGGCATCGAGGTAGCGCGCAGCGACGCGCGCGTTGGCGTCGTTGCCCTCGCGGACGGCTCGCAGACGCGGCTCACCAATCGCAGTGATCGACTCGTCGATCGCCGCGTAAATGGCACCAGTCACGATGCACGCCAGGACGCCAAGCAGCTCGGCTCCCGGCTCCCCTAATGAGCCGCCTTCCAAAACCTATCCTCAGTCCGATGGATCATCGCACGAGCCGGGCGAAATCACGACGCCAATGCGCGCTACGCAAAAAATGTTCACAGAGAGTTTTCCAGCAATTTCCTGGGCAATTCACGGAAACCGGCTGGACTTCTTGGCAGCCCTCCGGCGGGCCGGGCGCGCTCAGGCCTTCTTCGAGCGCAGGGCGCGGATGCGCAGGCGCAGGGCGTTCAAGCGGATGAAGCCGGTGGCGTCAGCCTGGTTGTAGACCTCATCGCGTTCGAACGTGGCGAAGCTCTCGTCGTAGAGCGAGTTCTCGCTGCGGCGACCGACCACGTAGGCGCCGCCCTTGTAGAGCTTGATGCGGGCTTCGCCGGTCACGCCCTTCTGAGCTTCGTCGATCATCGCCTGCAGCACCAAGCGCTCGGGCGCGAACCAGAAGCCGCGGTACACCATGGCGGCGTACTCGGGGATGAGCGAGTCGCGCAGGCGCGTCACTTCGCGATCCATCGTGATCGATTCGACCGCGCGATGCGCCTTGTGCAGGATCGTGCCGCCAGGCGTCTCGTACACGCCGCGCGACTTCATGCCGACGAAGCGGTTCTCCACGATGTCCGCGCGACCCACGCCGTGCTCACCGCCGAGCTCGTTCAAGCGAGCAAGGAGCTGCGCGGGCGAGAGCCGATCGCCGTCAACTGCAACGGGGTCGCCGTCTTCGTAGCGCACGTTGACATAGCGCGGCTGATCGGGCGCGGCACCGGGGTTCGTGGTGGTGAGGAAGATGCTCTCGTCCGGCTCGCGCCAGGGATCCTCGAGAATGCCGCCCTCGTAGCTCACGTGGAACAGATTGCGATCGGTCGAGTACGGCTTTTCCTTGGTCGCGGTGACCGGGATGCCGTGCTTGGTCGCGTAGTCGATGCAATCGGTGCGGGACTTGAGCGTCCATTCGCGCCAGGGCGCGATGACCTTGATGCTCGGATCCATGGCCATCGCGGTCAGCTCGAAGCGGACCTGATCGTTGCCCTTGCCGGTCGCGCCGTGGGAGATGGCGTCGGCGCCGTGCTCTTTCGCCACGTCCATGAGCGCCTTGGCGATCACGGGACGCGCGATCGACGTGCCCAGCATGTACTCGCCTTCGTAGAGCGCGTTGGCGCGCAGCATCGGAAAGCAGAAGTCCTTCACGAACTCCTCGCGCAGGTCCTTGATGATGCAGGTCGAAGCGCCAGTGCGCTTGGCCTTCTCGGGGACACCCGCGAGCTCCTCGGCCTGGCCGACGTCCGCGCAGAACGCGATGACCTCGCAGCCGTAGGTCTCCTTGAGCCAGGTGAGAATTACGGAGGTGTCGAGACCACCGCTGTAGGCAAGCACGACTTTCTTGATGTTTTGATCGCGGGGAGCCATGGCGGCGCGCAGCATATCCCGGCGAGGAAAAGACGCAACACGGAGCCTCCGCAAAGAGCCGAAGGCTGCTTCGCGGGTTGTCATCCGCAAAGAGCCGAAGGCTGCTTTGCGGGTTGTCATCCGCAAAGAGCCGAAGGCTGCTTTGCGGCTATGTTACTGAAGAGCCGAAGGCTGCTTCGCGGGTTGCTATCAGGTTACTGAAGCCGAATTGCGCCGCGTTCGAGCAAGTCGACCAGCGTGCGCAGGGCTTCGAGGCGGGGCATGCCGCAGATGTCGAGCAGCTCCTCTACGGTAGAGACGCCGTCGACGCGCGAGAGCAGAAAGCCGGCGCGGTGATCGAGGCCGAGCCAGCGCAGCTGGGACTCGCCGAGTGACAGCGCTGCGACCGAGTCCATACGTCCGATCTTGGACGTGTAAAGCTGAATGAGGCGCTTGCGGCAGTTCTCGGCGCAGCGTCGCGCCTGCTCGTGGTTCGGTTGGCGACCGAGGATGAGCTCGGCGGCGCGCAGCGCACCGGTCAGGTCGTCGAGCGCGTACAACTCTTCCATCTCGCCGGTCATGTCGAGCTGCTGCGAGGGGCGCGAGCGATCGATGAGATCCAGCGCGCCGCCGCCCGCTGCGTCCGGAGCCGTGTCGTCGAGCGGGCTGGCGGAAAGCTGACGTAGACGATCGAAGTCATCGTGGCGCACGGGCGGGACGGTGCTCTGTCGCGACAGGCGGTCGACCGTCCACGCGTCGTGCTCTTCGCTCTGGCCGAGCGGTGCGGGAAACGAGCTCGACAGCCGGTCACGCTCGTTGTGTTGGATGTCGTCGAGCACGACCTCGTCGCTACCCGACGGCATGGGCGGCGGCGGGAAGCTGACTCCGAGCAGCGTGCCGCTCAACGAACGCTTCCGTTCCGTGTCCGCCAGCGGCTTGGGCGCTGCCGGCTTCGCACTCTCTCCGGAGAACGCCCCATGCGGCGTAGACGGACTACGATTTTTGGGCTTCTGTGACACTCACCAACTCTATTGCTCAATCTCGCGCTTTGTCCCGCGCTTGGTCCCGCGCTCGCGTCAGCTGACCTTGCCCACGACGCCTTTGAACATGCGCTGCGTGCGTGCGAGCGCATCGATCTGCTCCGACAGCTCGTCGAGCTTGCCGGCCTTGATCAGCGCGCGCGCCTTCTCCACTACGCCGCGCGCCTTCTCGATTGCGTCGCGACCGAAGTCGCTGCCCGCGACGACCTGCTCGACCTCGGGAAAGAGCTGCTCGATCTGCGCTATCAGCTTCTGCGCGTCCTGCGTCACGCCTTCGGCTTCATCGCTCTGACGACGCGCGACCGCAAAATCCTTCGCCTCGCTGACCATGTTCTGGATCTCATCGACCGTGAGACCGCTGGTCGCTGTGACGGTGATGGACTGCTGCTGACCGGTCTCGAGATCCTTGGCGTGCACGCTGACGATGCCGTCTGCGTTGATCTCGAACGTCACCTCGACTTCGACTTGGCCGATCGGCGCCTTGCGCAACCCGGTCAAGATGAACTCGCCGAGCAGCTCGTTCTCGTCGGCGCGATGCGATTCGCCCTGCATCACGAGAATCTTCACCGCGGTCTGGTTGTCGCGAACCGTCGTGAACACTTTCGAGCGCGACGTGGGCACCGTGGTGTTGAGCGGGATCAGCTCTTCGAAGTAGCCACCGACGACCATGATGCCGAGCGTGTGCGGCGTGACGTCGAGCAGGATCATCTCGGACTGCTCTTGCGTCAGCGCCATGCCCTGAATGGCGGCGCCGAGCGCGACGACTTCATCCGGGTGCACACCCTTACTGGGCTCGCGCTCGAAGAACTTCTCCACGCAGCGCTGCACCAGGGGCATGCGCGTCATACCGCCGACCAGGATCACTTCTTCGATCTCGTCCTTGTCGAGCCCCGCCTCTTCCAGCGTCTGCTCGCAGGTTTGCACCGTACGCTCGACGAGATCGCGCGTGAGCTCTTCGAGCTGCGGGCGACCGAGCGCGCGCTGCAAGTGCAGCGCTTCGTTGCGCGCATTGGAGATGATGAACGGCAAGTTCACCTCGGTCTGCTCGACCGCCGACAGCTCGCATTTGGCTTTCTCTGCAGCGTCTTTCAAGCGCTGCAGCGCCATGCGGTCTTCGCGCAGATCGATGCCATGCTCGTCGCGGAAGCTGTCGACGAGCCACTGGATGATGCGCAGGTCGAAGTCTTCGCCGCCGAGGAACGTATCGCCGGCGGTGCTCACGACCTTGAACACGCCGGTGCCGCTGATCTCGAGGATCGAAATATCGAACGTGCCGCCGCCAAGATCGTAGACCGCCACGGTCTTGTCTTGGGTCTTGCCGAAGCCGTACGCGAGCGCCGCCGCGGTTGGCTCGTTGATGATGCGGATCACGTCGAGACCGGCGATGCGACCAGAATCCTTAGTGGCCTGGCGCTGGCCGTCGTTGAAGTACGCCGGCACGGTGATCACGGCCTTCTCGACCGAGTGGCCGAGATAGTCTTCCGCGATCATCTTCATCTCCTGAAGAATCATCGCGCTCACTTCCGGCACGCTGTACACCTTGCCGCGCAGCTGAATACGCACGTCGTTGTGCGGACCTTTGACGATCGTATACGGGCAGTTGGTGACCGCGTTCTGAACCTGCTGGCTGTCCCACTTGCGACCGATCAAGCGCTTGGCTGCGAACACGGTGTGCTCGGCGTTCGTGACGGCTTGGCGCTTGGCGATGTGTCCGACCAGGCGCTTACCTGCTTCGGTGATCGCAACCATGGATGGAGTCGTCTTGTAGCCGCCGCGGTTGGCGATCACGACGGGCTGACCGCCTTCGACGACGGCAACGCACGAGTTCGTGGTGCCCAAATCTATGCCGATTACAGTCTCCATCCAGACTCCATTGCGAATAGCGCTCATCAATTCACGAAAAGCCGAAGCTGTTTCGCGAGCTCGGTTACCGCGCTTCGTTCAAAAGATTCCTTATCATCTCATCCCGAGGATCCAGTTTCACGGCTTTTTCTAGCTCTCGCTTCGCATTCAGACGCAGACCAGCTGCGAGAAACACGCGGGCCAGCACCACCAGTTGGGCGGGGTCCGCCGGCAGCAGATCGACGGCGTGCTGCGCATACTTCTGTGCACGATGTAGGTCCCCACCTGCTTTGAGCAGTGCTTCGGCTGCGGATCGCGCTGCGTTCGCGTCCTCAGGACGCCCATCGGCCACGCGGGCCCAGGACAACGCGGCTGCCTGCCACTTGCCCATCTTCTCTTCGTAACGAGCCTGTTTCTCGTAGTTCTCCGCGAGCGAGCGGGAAACGGCTTTGCTCACACGGTCGTACTGCTGCTGAATCTCCGGGCGCTCGGGATCGAGCGCGAGCGCCGACTGGAGCGCGCCAGCCGCGCCGAGCAGATCACCCGCCTGCTCGGCTGCCTTCGCGCGCTTGATGTGCTCGATGACCGCATCCCCACCACCCGTCACGGTTCGTGCGGCGCGCAAGCTCTTGCGAAGACCGGTAATGGCGCTGTCACGGCGCACTTTCGAATCACCACTGCTCGGCGGCGGCGGCTCGCTCGCGACCTTCTTCTCGGGCGCGGGCGCGCTCGGGTCCGAGTCCGGTCGCAGCTGTCGGCGCAGGCGCTCGCGGGCCAGCGCGCGACGCTCATCCGGCGTTGCAGGTGGACGCAAGCTGGCGGCGGAGGGAATGCTGGCCTCGGGCCCTGCTGGCGGAAGCACTGCGCGCAGCGGTTGACGCGGGGGCGGCGCAGGCTCGCTCTCCGGAATGGGCGTCGGCGGCGTCGCGTGCACGCTGACTTGTTCGAGCGTTTCGCGCAGCACCGTCGTCTGCATCGTCGCAGCGAGGTAGTCGTCGTACTCCTTGCGCTTGGCGGCACGACCGAGCGCTTCGTACGCCTCGGTGAGTCGCTTGAACACGACCTCCATCTTGGTCTTGAACGAACCGAGCTTCTTGCCGAAGAACGCGTCCGGATGGAACAAGCGCGACAGCTCGAAGTACGCAGAGCGAATCGCCTTCTTTTCGGCGTCGCGCGGCACGCCGAGCAGCTCGTAGTAGTTCCGCTCTTCCAACGCGTAGAACGCATTCAGAATGCGCTTCTTTACTTCGAGCGAGATCTCGGCGGGCTCATCCAGCTCCGCCGGCTTGTAGAGCGGCTCGTCCGGCGGCGTCAGCATGCGTGCGACCGCGGAGTCAGCGCGCCGTGGCGCCGATGGCGCGCCTCCTCCACCCTTGCTCGGCGAGGATGCAGCGCCGCCTTTGTTCGACGCGGCAGACTTGCGCGGCGTGAACCACGAGAGATGGACGGCGCCGAGCTCGGCGAGACGCTCGAGGATCGAGAGCAGCTCCTCCTGTCGAATCCCCACCATGATGGAGATGTCTTCGACGCTCGAGGATCCGTCGATGCGCGACAGCACGAAGCCTTCCTTCGTGCTGAGCGGCAGCGCGTACACGTTGATGCCGGAGATCAGGCTCGGAACTCTGGGGGCCATCGCTATCGCGGATCTCGACAGACTCTACCATTCGGCCGCCGCATTTCGCTGGGCCAACGCGAAGGCGGGAATGTCGCCAACTGTCGCACTTGCGCGCAGGCCGGATCGCTAGCAGGACGCTACGAACGTGCGGGGGAGCAGAGCAGCTCGAGCAGCGCCTTCTGCGCGTGCAGGCGATTTTCCGCTTCGTCCCAGACCACGGAGCGCGGCCCGTCGATGACGGCGCCTTCGACTTCCTCGCCGCGATGCGCCGGCAAGCAGTGCAGGAAAACCGCATCCGGCGCGGCCAAACTCATGCGCTTCTCGGTCACGCAATAGCCAGCAAACGCCCGCTTTCGGACCTCGCGCTCTTCTTCTTGACCCATGCTCGCCCAGACATCGGTCGTCACGACGTGGGCGCCGCGGACGGCGGCATCGATGTCGTCGGTCACGATGCGACGACCGCGACGCGTGCCGTCTGCGCGTGCAAGCACGTCGGCCTGCGGCTCGTAGCCCTTCGGACAAGCCAAGACCAGCTCGAAGTCGGCGAGCGCGGAGGCGAGCACCCACGAGTTCGCCATGTTGTTGCCATCGCCAACCCAGGCGACGCGCAGACCGGATAGGTCTTGGTGCCGGCCCTTGCTCGGACCGCTCTTGTGGACCAAATGCTCGCGCACCGTCATCAAGTCGGCGAGCAACTGACACGGGTGGAACTTGTCCGTCAGCGCGTTGATCACGGGGATCGCGGAAGCCGCGGCGAGCGTCACGATGCGCTCGTGCGCGTGCGTGCGGATCACGACGCCATGCAGATAGCGTGAGAGCACCCGCGCGGTGTCGACGAGCGGTTCATCGCGGCCAAGCTGCAGATCGCGGCCCGCCATGGCCACGGCCATGCCGCCGAGCTCGTAGATGCCGACCTCGAACGAGATGCGCGTGCGCGTCGAGGCCTTCTCCATGATCATGCCGATGCTCTTGCCCGCGAGCGGGCGCGGATGATCGGCGTGACCACGCAAGCGTTTGATCTGATCGGCACGATCGAGAAGCGGCAACAGGCCATCGTTCCCGAGATCGAAGTCATCCAAGAGATGTCGCAACATGATCAGCTCCGTGAACCTGCGGCCTTGATGGGAGTGGCCTCGCGCAGCACGCTCTCGACGACGGCCAACCCTTCGTCGATCTCGTCTGCGGTCACGCACAGCGGAGGCGAGAAGCGCAGCACGTTGCCGCCTGCGATCGAGACCAAGACGCCGCGCTTGCGAATCTCCGCCAGGAGCGCGCCGGGCTCGAAGGCCGGCGCGATCGACAGACCGCGCAAGAGGCCGATGCCTCGCGCTTCAACGGCAGCCGCAAGGTTGGGATCGCCCGCCAACGCGCGCAGACGTTCACCCAAATGCACGCCGATTCGGTCGGCGTTCTCGACGAGCTTTTCTCGATCGAAGATGCGCAGCACCGCGAGAGCAGCTGCACATGCGAGCGGGTTGCCACCGTAGGTGGTGCCGTGACTGCCAGGCGGCAGCCCCTTGCTGATCCGCTCGGTCACGCCCACGGCGCCGAGCGGAAAGCCACCCGCGATGCCTTTGGCGAGCGCGCAGGCGTCAGGCAGCACACCGCTCCACTCGCGCGCGAGGAAGCGTCCGGTGCGGCCGTAGCCGGTCTGGACCTCGTCGAGCATGAACAACGCACCCGCGTCGTCGCACAGCTTGCGTGCGCCCCGCAGGTAGTCGGGCGTCGCCGACACCACGCCGCCTTCGCCCTGCACGGGCTCGAGGATCACGGCGGCCGTGCGTGCATCGACCTTCGCGCGCAGCGCGGCGAGATCACCGAACGGTACGTGCTCGACGTCGCCGACCATCGGGCCCATGCCCTCTTGGTACTTGGCCTGCCCCGTCATCGTGAGCGCGCCCATGCTGCGCCCGTGAAAGCTGGCCAGCGCCGTGATGATCTTCGTCCGCGGCTTGTCGCCCTGCTCGAAGTGGTAGCGTCGCGCGAGCTTCAGCAGCGTCTCGTTCGCTTCCGCGCCGCTGTTGCAGAAGTAGAACTTGGCGAACGGTGTGCGCTTCGTCAGCTGTTGCGCCAGCTCGATCGCGCGATCGTTCCAGAACAAGTTGGAGATGTGCATGAGCCGACCCGCTTGCTCGGCGATCGCGCTCGTGAGCTCGGGATGGCAGTGCCCGACCGAGACCACCGCGATGCCCGCACACAGATCCAGATACTTCTTTCCCTCGACGTCTTCGACGCGACAGCCCTTGCCGCGCGTGAACACCACCGGTGCCGAGCGGTAATTGCCGAGCAGAGACTGCGACGCGACGGAAAGGAATTGTTCGTTGTTCATGGCTGCATACCTCACACGGACGCCCCGTGCACGACTGCGCGCGGGCCGCGGAAAGCCGGAGGCTGTTCCACGGTATGTCATCAAGAAACTTCTTCTCAGGCGCCTTCGTGCACGAATTCCGTGCCGATGCCGCGATCGGTGAAGATCTCGAGCAAGATCGCATGGCGCACGCGGCCGTCGATCACGTGAACCTTGTTCACGCCCCCGGCCAACGCGGACAGCGCGCATTCGACCTTCGGGATCATGCCGCCGGTGATCACGTCACGTCCGCGCAGCTCGTCCACCTGCTTGGCCGTGAGCGAGTGAATCAGCTTGCCCTCTTTGTCGCAGACGCCCGCGGTGTCGGTCATGAGCACGAGCTTTTCAGCGCGCAACGCCGATGCGATCTTGCCCGCAGCCGTGTCGGCGTTGATGTTCAGCGTGTTGCCGTCGCGATCGGTCGCGAGCGGTGCGATCACCGGGATGAACCCCGCGGCTTCGAGCGCAGTGAGCACGGCGGGCCTTACCTCGGTGATTTCACCGACGCGACCCGTGTCGACCGGACCCGACTTGGTCTGCACGGCCGGAAGCTTTTTCGCGAGCAAGAGGCCGTCGTCGACGCCGGACAAGCCGACGGCGCGACCGCCGTGCCGACCGATCAACGAGACGATCTGCTTGTTGATGCGGCCGCCGAGCACCATCTCGACGACTTCCATCGTGCGGTCGTCCGTGACGCGCAGGCCTTCGACCTTCTTCGGCACGATGCCCAAGCCGCGCAGCATCTCGTCGATCTGCGGACCGCCGCCATGCACGACGATCGGGTTGATCCCGACGTACTTCATGAGCACCACGTCGCGCACGAAGCTTTCCTGCAAGCTCGCATCGATCATGGCGCTGCCGCCGTACTTGATCACGAACGTGCGGCCATGAAACCGCCGGATGTACGGCAGCGCCTCGTGAAGGACGATGGCTTTTTCGATCAGCTCTTGCATGGGAAACGGCTGCTTCGTGGACATGTCAATGAAAGCCGAGCAGCATAGCTCAAGTTCCCTACAGAATGAACTTGGCGAGGTCCTGATCCGCCATAATCGGGGCAAGGCGGCGGTGGACGTCCGCGGCGTCGAGCACAATCGTGCGGTCGGACAGCTCCGAGGCCGTGAACGAGAGCTCCTCCAGGAGCGCTTCCATGACCGTGTGCAGGCGGCGCGCCCCGATGTTTTCGGCCCGTCTATTGGCGCTCGCAGCGTATTCGGCGATGGCCTCGATGGCGGCGTCCGTGAACGAGAGCTCGATGCCCTCCGCCCCGAGCAGCGCCGCGTACTGCCGCGTCAACGCGTTCTTGGGCTCGCGCAGGATGCGGACGAAGTCGTGGGTTTCCAGCGGCTCGAGCTCGACCCGGATCGGAAAGCGGCCCTGCAGCTCGGGGATCAGATCGGACACGCTGGAGACATGAAACGCACCCGCCGCGATGAACAGGATGTGATCGGTCTTGATCGGCCCGTACTTGGTATTGACGGTCGAGCCCTCGACGATGGGCAAGAGGTCCCGCTGCACACCTTCGCGCGACACGTCGGGCCCCTGCGCCGCACGCGAGCCCGCGATCTTGTCGATCTCGTCGAGGAACACGATACCGGCTTGCTCGGTTCGTTCGATGGCCTCGCGCTTGACCGCGTCCATGTCGATCAGCTTCTGCGCCTCTTCGTCTTCGAGCAGGCGCCGCGCGTCTTTCACTTTCACGTTGCGGCGCTGCTTCTTCCCGCGCATGCCCGGCAACTGCCCGAGCATGTCTTTGAGCTGCATCTCCATGTCGTCCATGCCGTGACCGCCGCCGAAGATCGACACCATCGGGCTTCCCATATCGGAGAGCTCGAGCTCGACGCTCTCGTCGTCGAGCGCGCCGGCGCGCAGCTTCGCGCGCAGCGCGCCCGGATCGCTGCTCAGCGCATCGGGCTTCTGAACCGTGCCATGCGACGAGACCACGAACGGACCGCGGCCCGAGGATGCAGCTGGCAGCTGCGCCGCCTGCGCCTGCATCAGCAGCGCGATCAGCCGCTCTTCGGCCGCTTCGCGGGCGCGCACTTCGATCCGCGCACGCTGCTCGTCACGCACCATCGCAATCGCCAGCTCCGCAAGATCACGGATGATCGACTCGACATCGCGCCCGACGTAGCCGACCTCGGTGAACTTCGAGGCTTCGACTTTCACGAACGGTGCCTGTGCGAGCTTGGCGAGGCGCCGCGCGATCTCGGTCTTCCCGACGCCGGTCGGGCCGATCATGATGATGTTTTTCGGCATGATCTCGTCGCGCAGCTCGGGCGCGACGGCCTGCCGCCGCCAGCGATTGCGCAGCGCCACCGCGACCGCGCGCTTGGCCTTGGCCTGCCCGACGATGTAGCGATCGAGCTCGCTCACGATCTCGCGCGGTGAGAACCCGCCCGCGACCGACTTTGGATTTGCTTCGGTGCTCACGCGGGTAGCTCCTCGACCACGACCACGTCGTTCGTGTAGACGCAGATCTCGCCCGCAACGCGCATCGACTCACGTGCGATCTCTGCCGCCGTCAGCTGCGTATGCCGAAGCAACGCGCGTCCCGCCGCGAGCGCGTAGTTGCCGCCGGAGCCGATGGCAATGATGCCTTCGTCGGGCTCGACCACGTCACCCGTGCCGCTGAGCAAGAGCATGGAGCTCTCGTCCATGACGATCAGCATGGCTTCGAGCCGACGCAGGAACCGGTCCGTGCGCCAGTCTTTGGCGAGCTCGACGGCCGAGCGTGCCAGGTTGTGCTGGTGGGCTTTGAGCTTCTGCTCGAAGCGCTCGAGCAAGGTGAACGCGTCCGCGGTCGCACCTGCGAAGCCGGCGACCACACGCCCCTCGGCCAGGCGGCGCACCTTGCGTGCCTTGCCCTTCATGATGGTCTGGCCGAGCGACACCTGCCCGTCGCCCGCCATCGCGGAGCGTCCATCGCGCCGCACGGCGACGATCGTGGTAGAATGAAACGCAGTATCGGACTCGGCCATGCGTGCTCCCCTGCTGGTGCGGAGCGCTGAACGTAGGCCGCTTGGGGGGCCTGTCAAGGGAGCGCTCTCGCGACCGACGGGTCGCGCGCAGGGCTACACGCGCTTCGGCTTGCGCGCGAGCGGATGCGCTCTGTCGTACGCTTCCATCAGCCGATCGATGCTGACGTGCGTGTAGCGCTGGGTCGTGGCGAGGCTGGCGTGGCCGAGCAGCTCCTGGATGCCTCGCAGGTCCGCGCCCGCGTCGAGCAAGTGCGTGGCGCAGGTGTGACGCAGCTCGTGCGGATGGAGATCCGCACGACCCACCGTGGCAATGCCGTAGTTGCGCAAGAGGTACTGCACCTGGCGCACCGAAAGCCGCGTGCCGCGTTGACCGAGAAACAGCGCGTCGGGGTGCTGCGCGCCGCTCTTCCCGTCACGCAGGCGCCCGCGCACCTCGAGATACGCCGCGATGGCTTGGACGCAGGGCGCACCGAGCGGCACTACGCGTTCCTTACTGCCCTTGCCGAGCACGCGCGCGACACCGGCGCCAAGATCGACGTGACCGAGCGACAGGCCCGCCAGCTCGCTGACACGAACACCGCCCCCGTAGAGCACTTCGAGCATGGCGCGGTCGCGCAGCGAGAGCGCCTGCTCCACCTCGCCATCGGAACGCGGACTCGGCGCCTCGACGACCGCGCTCGCATCTTCGATCGACAGGAACTTCGGCAAAGGACGCGGAACCTTAGGCAGTCGCAGCGCGGCGGCCGGGCTCTGCTTGCACTCGCGGCGCCGCATCAAGAAGCAATAGAACGCGCGCAGCGCGGCGATCTTGCGGGCAATCGTCGCGGGCGCGTTCAGCGCCACGAACGATGCGAGGAACGAGCGCAGGTTGAGCAGCTCGAGCTTCGTGGCATCGAGCGGGAGCTTGCGCTCGCGGGCGAACGCGCGCAGCGCTTCGAGATCCCGCTGGTAGGTGATCACGGTCAGCTTCGCGCTGCGCCGCTCCGTCTGCAGATGCGTCACGAAGCGCTCGATCTGCGTCGCGAGCACGTCGTCGCGCGGATCCAGCTCGTCCGCGAACTCAGGACCGATCGGACGCCCAGGCCTTTCGCGGAGCAAGGAGACCACGCACTAGCCTTCCGCCTAAGCGCCGCCTGCGCAAGTTTTCACGGCTTGAAGGGCTTTACGCCCGAGCGCTCGTCCGGCGTGCCTTCGCGAAAGTTGTCGTCCGGGTGGCCTTCGTTGTGCACGGCCACCAGCACTTGCCGGTCCGGCGCGAGCGAGGCCTGCCACGTATACGCGCCTTTTTCGAACGCCTTGGCCGCGAAGCGGCGCCGTCCGATCACGTGCTGCTCCGAGCCGCGCACCGCCGTGTAACGGCGCTCGATCAGCCCCGGCAGGCAACTGCGCCCGTCCTCGCGCACGCTTACGCCCGAAGGCAGCGTCTGCACGGAGACGTGCGCGTACGGACAACGCTTCTCGTCGTGCGCGAGCTCGCTGAAGAAGATGAAGCCCAGGATCAGCACCGGCAGGACGAAGCCAGGCACGAGCGCGTAACGCACCCAGTGCGGAACCCGGATGTTGAAGTCCGGTCCATCCGCCTGCGCGCCGTCAGCATTCTTCGGACTCGGGCTCGACTCCGTCACGCGGCGTCCTTTTGCTCACTCAGCTCGCAAGCGCCTGCGGCTGCCGGCCAATCTGCCGCAGCCACGGGTCGAGCGCCAAGAGCGCCCGGTCGGCCAGCGCCGCATGGCGCTCGCGCTTGCCGATGCGCCGATCGATGTCGATCGATGGGAACATGCTGAACACCACGTTCGAGGGCTGAAAGTCGTCGTTCTCGCGCGCGAGATGCGACAGCAGCGAGCCGAGCGCCGTCTCGCGCGGTGGCGTAGGCAGCTCGTTGCCGAGCGCGCGGCCCGCGAGCGCGATGCCCAAGCACAGGCCGGAAGCCGCGCTCTCGACGTAGCCTTCCACGCCGCAGATCTGCCCTGCGAGGTGAACGCCTGGCGCCGCGAGCAACGAGAGGTCCAGACCCAGCACGCGCGGCGCATTCACGAACGTGTTGCGATGCACGCTGCCGAAGCGCTCGTAGCGCGCCTCCGCGAGTCCCGGGATCAGCGCGAACACGCGCTTCTGTTCGGGCTGCGTCATGCGCGTTTGAAAGCCGACCAAGTTGAACGCGGTGCCGTCAGCGTCTTCGCGACGCAGCTGCACCACGGCGTACGGCCAGCGCCCGGTGCGCGGGTCGGTCAAGCCGACCGGCTTCATCGGACCGAACGCGAGCGTGCGCGGTCCGCGCTCCGCCATGACCTCGATCGGCAAGCAGCCTTCGAAGTAGCGCGCCTCCTCGAACGCATGCGGAGCGACTTTCTCGGCCGCGACGAGCGCCGCGACGAAGGCCTCGTACTGCTCGCGGTTGAGCGGGCAGTTCACGTACGCGTCGTCGCCACCCTTGTCGTAGCGGGACGCCTCGAACACGGCGCTGCGATCGATCGAGTCCGCCGCGATGATCGGCGCGATGCTGTCGTAGTACGCGAGCTGGCCCTGGCCCAACACGCGCTCCAGATCCTTGGCGAGGGCATCACCGGTGAGCGGCCCCGTCGCGATCACGCACGGCCGCGCCTCGGGGATGCTCGTCACGATCTCGCTGACGCGCTCGATCACCGGATGCGCGGAGATGCGCCGGGTCATCTCGGCCGAGAAGCGCTCGCGATCCACGGCCATCGCGCCACCCGCAGGCACGCGACACACATCGCCGACCTCGATCACGAGCGAGCCCGCGCGCCGCATCTCTTCTTTGAGCAGGCCGACGGCGTTCACCAGCGCCGCGCCACGGAACGAGTTGGAGCACACCAGCTCGGCGAGCCCGTCACCGGTCTGCGCCTGCGTACGCGCGAGTGGCTTCTGCTCGATCAAGCGCACCGGCACGCCGCGCTCGGCGAGCTGCCACGCGCATTCCGTGCCCGCGAGGCCGCCACCCACGATCGTTACTACCGCCACGTTCGCCATGGCTCAGCTTCCAGTGGGCGTTTCGGCGCTGACGGGATCTGGGCTCTCGATCACGTCCGAGGCTTCCGGAGACTCGCCCGCCGGCTGCACGGCGCGCTGATAGCCGCAGCCCTCCGTCAAGCAGCGCAGGAGCGGCGAGTTGGCGTTGCCCGCCATGACCAAGAACTTGGCGTTGCAGTCCGGGCACGACTCGGGCACCGGTTTCTGCCAGCTGCGGAAGTCGCACTTGATCTCTTTGCTGTAGTTGCTGCAACCGTAGAACGGACGGCGCGCCTTCTTGCCGCGGATCTCGACGATCTCGCCGCCGCACTTCGGACACGCGACACCGAGCGGCATCGAGCGCGTCGACTTGCACTTCGGATACGTGGAACAGCCGAGGAACCAGCCGTTGCGGCCCCAGCGCTTCATCATCGGCGAAGCACACAGCTCGCACTTGTACTCCGTCAGCTGCGGCTGCTTGTTCG
Source organism: Sandaracinaceae bacterium (assembly GCA_017881055.1). Lineage (GTDB taxonomy): Bacteria > Myxococcota_A > Polyangia > Polyangiales > JAFGIB01 > JADGRF01. The sequence goes on along the minus strand of JADGRF010000099.1, from coordinate 20,736 downwards.
CGTCCGGTCCGGTCTCGCCCTCGACCGGCACGGGCCGCGTGTACTTGCAGTCCGGATAGCCCTCGCAGCCGATGAACTGGCCGTTGCGACCCCAGCGCTTCATCAGCGCCTTACCGCACTCGGGGCAGGCCTCGTTGATCGACTCCGGCTCGGGCCACCACTTGCCCTTGACCTCGAGGCTCTTCGCAATCTGCTCCTGCAGATGGATGTGGAACGGCGCGAGCACGTCGATGCGCTTGCCGCGCGCCTCCGCGATGCCGTCCAGATCTTCCTCGAGCTTGCGTGTGAACGCGATGTTCGCGAGGTCGAAATTCTCCGCCACGAGGTGGTCCGCAACCAGGCGGCCCATGTCAGTTGGCACGAGCTTATTGCCGTTCTTGCGCACGTAGTCGCGCGCCTGAACCTTGCTCAAGATCTCGGCGTACGTGCTCGGACGGCCGATGCCCTCTTCCTCGAGCTTCTTCACGAGCGAGGCCTCGTTGAAATAAGGCGGCGGCTCGGTCTGCTTGGCCGATACGACCACGCCCAGATCCCCGAGTGTGAGCGCCTCGCCCTCTTGCAACAGCGGCAGCGAGCGATCGTCGTCGTCGAGCTGTTCGCCTTCTTCGCCGGCGAGCGTACGCGTGTCAGTTGCACCGTAGGCCGCACGCCAACCGGGCACGCGCAGGACGCTGCCGCTCACGCGTAAGCCGTAGCGCTTGCCTTCACCGGGCATGCTACCGCCGAGAGCCGAAGGTTGCTCGGCGGGTATGCGAACCAACGCTTCGATCTCGACGCCCGTTTGATCGTAGACCGCCGGCACCATCTGACAGGCGACGAAGCGATCCCAGATCAGCTTGTAGAGCTTGAAGCGCTCTTCGGTCAGGTACTCGTGCACGACGTCCGGCGGCAGATCCATGCGCGTCGGACGCACCGCTTCGTGCGCGTCCTGGGCCTGCTTCTTCGACTTGAACTCGTTGGGTTTCGCAGGCAGCGCGTCCGCGCCGTAGCGCTTCGCGATGTAGGCGCGGCACTCGTCGACCGCATCGCTCGACAAGCGCACGCTGTCGGTACGCATGTACGTGATGAGACCGACCGTCTCGCCGCCCTTGCCCAGCTCGACACCTTCGTACAGCGCTTGCGCCACGCGCATCGCGCGGGAAGGCTGCATGCCCAAACGCGTGGAGGCATCTTGCTGCAGCTTCGACGTGGTGTACGGGGCCGGTGCGCGCGCCTTGCGCTCGCGCGTGGTGATCTTGGCGACGCGGTAGCTCGCCGTGCGCAGGTCGTCGCTGAAGCGCTTGGCATCGAGCTCGCTCGTGGCGGCCGGCCGCGACGAGACCTTCTCCAGCTTCTCGCCGTTGACCGAGTCGAGCATCGCCGTGAACGGCGGCGGGTTCTTGCCCCGAAGATGCGCCTCGAGCAGCCAGTACGGCCGCGGCACGAACGCGTCGATCTCGTGTTGGCGATCGACGATGATCCGGAGCGCCGGCGTTTGCACGCGACCGGCCGACAAGCCGAACGCGAGCTTCTTCCAGAGCAGGTTCGAGAGCGGATAGCCGCCGATGCGATCGAGCACACGGCGCGTGCGCTGTGCTTCGTAGAGGTGCGCGTCGAGATCGCGCGGATTGGCGATGCCTTCGTACACGCCCTTCTTCGTGATCTCGTTGAAGAGCACGCGACGAATCTCCACGCCGGGAGCTTCGCGCTGCACTTCTTCCATCAAGTGCCAAGCGATGGCTTCGCCTTCGCGATCAGGGTCGGTGGCGAGCAAGACGCGCTGCACGCGCCTGGCTGCGTCGTTGATGACGCGCAGCGTCTCTTCTTTGCCCTTTTCCTTGATGACCTCGTAGGTCTCCTTGAAGCCGTCGTCGACGTCGACACCGCCGCGCTTGGGCAAGTCCTTCACGTGACCCTTGCTCGCGACCACGATGTAGTCGCCGCCGAGGTACTTCTGGATCGTGATGGCCTTGGCAGGCGACTCGACGATCAAGAGTGTCGTCGCGCGACCGCGTCGCTTGGGTGCTGCTTCGCCAGCAGGGCCCTCGCTGATCTCGCCTGTGACCGGATCGATGATCTCGGTCTTCTCGGGGAGCTTCGCGGCACCGGCTTTCGACTTCTTGGCCGCAGCAGGCTTCGCGTCGCCGGCACCCACCTTCTTGGTCTTGGTCGGCTTGGTCGGCTTGGCGGCAGGCTTGGCCTTCACCGCGCCCGTGGCCGCACGCGCGGCGGACGCAGCTTGAGCAGGCTTGACCTTCGCCTTGTCGGCTTTGGTCGTGTCGGGGTTTGCCTTCGACTTTAGCTTCGCGGTGGCCATCAGTGCTCAGTCCAACACTCGTTCGTACGTTCCATCGGGAGCCCGCAGGGCCAGGCCCGACAGTATTAAGGTCAGCAGAGCCTCCTGGAGTTCGGAGGCTGTCATGTCAAGCTCGCTGCACAGCTCGTCCAGGTGCCGCAGCCCGCGCCCGAGAGCCTTCAGCACACGTCGATTCGTATCCGATAAACGCTCGTCACCCTTGAGATTTTTCGCTCGCGCCCGGCGCCGACCGGGACTTGCGGCAGGCAGTGGCCCCGCCTCGGAAGCGCGTACCGATAGGACATCCGCCGCAGAAGTGCAAATCAGGGCCCCCCGGCGTAGTAGCCCCAAACAGCCTTCCCCGCGTGGGTCCCAGGGCGCCGAAGGAACCACAAACACCTTTCGATTCAAGCGTTTAGCCATGGCCGCCGTAGACAGGGCGCCGGACCGAAGTGGGGCTTGAGCGACGACCAAGGTCGGAGCGAGCGCGGCGATCAGCCGATTGCGCCGCAGGAACGCGCTCTGAAACGGGAGATCGTCGTCGGCCGCCTCACTGACCAGCGCACCCGAACGGGCGATCTCCGAAAACAGGCTCCCGTGCGCACGGGGGTACGCGCGCGCGAAGCCGGTGGCAAGCACCGCAACAGTACTACCACCCGCCGCCAGCGCACCCTCGTGGGCGGCCGCGTCGATGCCCAGCGCACCGCCGGACACGATGGTCGCGCCCGTGGCAGCGAGCGCCGCGGCCAACCGGCGCGTGAAAGCCAGCGCGTCGCGGTCCGCGAAGCGCGTGCCGACGATCGCGACGGCGTCATCTAGCTTTGGCAGCGTGCCGGCCACGCGCAGGAGAACGGGAGCGTCCGTCAGGGCGTCGAGTCCCGCAGGCCAGCCTGCGCCGCCGGGGTGCACGACGACGGCAGGCGCAGGCAACGTGATGCGATCCATGGCGCGTCATCGGACGACGCCGACGCCGTTTGCGTCAGCGAACAGACAACGGATCAGCGCGGCGGCACGACCGGCAACGGGGAGCGGGGCCCGGCTGCGCCCGCAACGACAGGCCGCGGCACTGTCTCCGTGAGCATTCCCGTGAGTGGAGCTGAAGGTGGCGGCGCTGCAACCGGGGCACGCGGAGCGCCGTTCGCGCTCGGAATCATCACGTTCGGCACACCGCCGTCGGGCAGCGTCGGCATCGGAATCGGAACGAGCGCGCGGTTGCGAACCTGCACGGCGGTTCCCTCCGGCGTGATGTACGCGCCGACTTCTTCATTGTACTTCGGGATCGCGATCTCGATCGGGTTCTGGGCTTGCCCGCGGATGCGTCCTTCTTCGACGTTCACGAACAGCGGCTGATCGAGCTTGAACACGTACCCGCCCTGCTTCAGCTCGATCACGTATTGCTTGTTCTCGTAGGGGATCTCCCTGTGGAACGCGATCTGCTCGTGGCCTAGCCGCTGATGCGGACGATGCGCCAGCACGAACGACATCAAGCGCAGCGCAATGTGATTGTGCAGGCGATGGCAGCCGTGCGAGTGCCGGCGCATGATGCTCATGTAGTCGACCGAGCCGTGCGTACGGATGCCCTCGTCGTTGCCCAAGATGGTACGCCCCGACGCGGTCTTGAAATACGTGCGGTGATACGCCGCGACCAGGCCGTACGCGGAAGCGTAGCTCGGCCCTACTTCGTGAAAGTTCACGACGTAGTCCGGGTCGTCAGCTGTCTTCTTGCGGCTGTTCCGCTTCAGCAGGTCCTTGGGCGGCGTGTCATCGGGCGGTAGCCACACCGGCGAGGCCACGATCTCTTCCCAGGCGCGCGGGCCGACCGGGGAACCCTTGTACTTCCACATGAGCACGCCATCGACGTTCTCCGTACGCCAACCGCCGATCGTCGTGCCGTAGCGCGCGAGCGGGATCTTCTGGTCTCCGTACAACGCCGAGACCGTGACCTGCGGACGGCGCTGCACGGGTTGCTGCAGCTCTTCGCCGTGGTCGCCGTACGGGAAGTCGTACCAGACGTCGCCACGGTCGTAGTCGAGCGTCAGCTGCATGTCGCCGTTGTAGTACTCGGGCAGCGGCTTGATGGCGATCGCGACGAAGCGATGCTCGTCGTTCGGCAGCTTGCCGAGGCCGTGCAGCCAAGCCAGCGTGCTCTCGGGCGTCCGCAGACCGAACGCGTCGATGATCGCCTCGCGCAGCTCGCTCACGATGTCGCGCACTTGGTGCTCGTTGCCGTCGGCGCCTTTCCACGTGCGCGGCGAGCCGTTGGCGAGCGTGCTCGTGCTGCCGTCTTCGATCACGCCCGCGGTATGCGCCGCACGCTCCACCAGCACGCGCAACACCGCGTCGTACTCGGCTTGCATCGGCGGCACGCGCAACACCGACATGGACTCTTTGCCCATGTAGCCGAACGAGAACACGCGGTAGCGGCGCTCGAATTCGGCGAGCGAGTCGTGAGTCGCCCAATCCATGCCACCACGCACGAACTTGTTGCCGCGCGTCTTGTAGTAGCCCTCGCACTTGAAGCGCTGCTGCATCGCATCGATCGCGAACCATTCGGGCGCTTTCTGCATGTAGCGAGCCACCACGTCTTTGTCGCGCTGAGCGAGCGGCTCACGATCGATCGCCGCCGGCTCGTCGACGTGCTGTTTCTCCATCAGCTGGTGAACGCGACGCTTCAAATACAGAAAGTCTTCCGAGCGCTTCTGCGCAGCCGCGTTCGACTCGTAGGTGACCAGGCCCGCGAAGTCCTGCAGCGGCTTCAAGTCGAGCGTGGCGTCGCAGTGGGACTGCGCGGTCACCTCCATGCGCTTACGCACGAGGTTGAGCGTGGGCAGAATGCCGAACAGCTCGAGGTACTTGTCGTCCTTGGCGCGATCCCCGTGGTAGTTGTCGGGATACTCGCCGCGCGCGAGCGCGAGGTAGATCGGCCGGTACGCGCTGGGTGCCGGCTTGCCATCGTTCGTGAAGCCGTCGGTGAACAGATACGGCGTCCACGACTCACCGAGATCGAGCAGCATGTAGCCCTGCTGCGTGGCGACCGTGCCTTCGATCTCGCGCGCGATCTTGCCGTGCTCCCACAAAGGCACGGGCTGCGTCAGCTTTGGCTGCTCGGGGGGCGTGGGCAGCGGGGCGGGAGCGAGCCGCTCCGGCACGGGGGCCGACTTCGCTTGGCTCGACGGATCGTGCCCATCGCGAGCGCTCTGCGGACAACCCGAGAAACACGCGAGCGCGAAGGCACACAGGCAAGCGCGAAGGTTTCGCTCGGGCATCACGCGCTGACCATTGGGCACAATTGCCGGACACGCAAGTTTTGTCGCGGCCCAGACCGGGACGTCTTCGTGCTAGACCCGAAGCACGCTACGAATCCGAGCGCACGGCCATGACGATGCTCATTTTCGTGTACGGAAGCCTGCGGCGCGGCCAGCAGTTCCACGGCGAGCTGCAGAGCGCGCGCTACGTGGCCACCGTGCAGACCGAGGCCTGCTACGAGCTCGTCGACCTAGGGCCCTACCCCGCGTTGATCGAAGGCGGCGCGACGGCGATCACCGGCGAGCTCTACGAAGTCGACAGGACGCTCTTGGCCCAGCTCGACGCGTTCGAGGAGGCGCCTGAGATCTACCAGCGCAAGCCGCTGCGGATCGCAGGCGTCAGCGCCGAGGGTTACGTCATGGCTCGGTCTGCCGCCGGTCGAGCACCGAGCATCGCGAGCGGCGACTGGTGCAAGCGCTGAGACACGACCGCCGCCATCCGCGCCAGGACCGAGGTTAAAAACGAAAGCCGGCGCATCCCGAGGGAGGCACCGGCTTTCGCCGTAGGTCGGCTGAGCGTGCGAACACGCGTCAGCCGCGCGGGCTCAGACGCCGATCTTGCCGCTGATGTCGGTGACCGCCATGAGGTTGGTGGTCAAGCGCTCACGCGAGGTGTTGACGACGTTGCCAACTTCCTTGAGCTGGGCAGCCGCGCACCCGAGACCGAACGAAGCCTTGAGGCTCAGCTTGCTCGGAGCCTTGAGCGTCGCTTCGATCGACGTCTTGACCGCGTCGCCCGCGGATGCTGCCAAGTCCTCGCCAGCCTGCGCGACGAATTTCGCGCGGGCACTGGCCTGCAAAAGCGCTGGCAGACGCACCGAGATCAACGCCTTGAGGCCGGCTTCGAACTTCGCCTGCACCGCCGCGTCCACGCCCGCCTTCAGGGTATAGCTGACCTTGAGCGTGGGCGGTGTGCACTGCACGTTGACGTTGGCTTCGGCTTTGGCGCTGGCATCGCACTCGGCGCTTGCCGAGGGCGGAGTGACCTTGCCGTCGCACTTGCCAGAGCACATGACCGAGGCGCTGCCCTTGGCTCTGCAGTCGGCGTGGGCTGCACCCATGCAACCGCCCGTCGGGTTCGTCACCTTGCAGCCGCCGTTGCAGGTGCCGTTGCACTTGGCACTGGCGTCTGCCTTGGCTTCGCAGGTGCCCTTGCACATGCCGGAGCACGTACCCGCGCACTGCGTGCCGCCCGCGTCGGAGTAAGCCGAGCAGGTGCCGCTACACGTGCCGGTGCAGGAGCCCGAGCAGCTTGCTGCGACGTCGAGCTTGGCCTGACACGTGCCTTCGCACGTACCCTGGCAATCGACCGTCGGTGCGGTGAACTCACACTCGAGATCCACGCCAGCGTCGCACTTGACGTCTGCAGTGGCCTCGACCGTGCAGCCGCCAGTGCATTCGACCATCGCGGTCGGCGGCATGACCTTGCCCTCGCAGCGCGCTTGCGCCGAGACGGTCGCGGTCGCATCGACGGCACACTTCGCCGGCTGCGATTCGATGTTCAAGCCCCCGCTGAGGTTGGTCTTGATCTGCGCATCGAGCTCGGCGGCTACGTCGGCGTCCACCTTCATGCCGAAGTCGGCGCGAATGGCCGCGAGCTGCCCTTCGATGCCGGCGCTGACGTTGTCAGCTGCGCTCTGGAAGTTCACGACCGAACCGAAGAATGCGTCGATCGAGGCTACGCCGGAGATCGCCGCGTTGCCATCGGCGATACCCTTGATCATGACACCACTGACGGTATCACCCGGGCAGCCGAGACCGCACTGCTCTTCGATGACTTTGAGTCCCGCGTTGAGCGGGTTGTTCTTGCCGCCGCACGAAGCGACGAGCAGAACGGCCGCGAGTCCCATGAGATGAATGCTGAAGCGTTTCATTGCTCTGTCTCCTAATTTCATGGGCTCGATTAGCTCTTGAAGACCGCGGTGAGCTTACCGGCGGCCGTGATGCTGGTGTTGAGCGAGGCGCTCGCCTTGGTTACGACGGCCGGCACGTTCGGCAGTTCATTGCCGGCGCAGACGAGGCCGAACTTGGCTTTCACCGAGAGGCTCGTGGAGGTCGCGGCATCGCCGAACGCCTTCACGAGATCGGTGGAAGAGGTCACGAGGCTGGCGCCCGCGTCGACCACCGAGCTGCCGCGCTTGATCTCCGCCAGCAGCGCCGGGAGGCGCACGCTGCCCAGTGTCTTCAGCGCAGCTTCGAACTTGACCTGCGCGTCGAGCTGAGCGCCCGTCACGACCTTGAGCTTGTACGTCAGCGCGACACGCGGCGGCGTGCACTGCACGTTCACCTTGGCATCGGCCTTCACGCTGGCTTGGCACTCGGCCTTCGCCATCGGCGGCGTGACTTCACCATCGCACTTTCCGTCGCACATGACGGACGGCGCTTTCGCCGTGGCCTTGCACTGCGCGCTCGCGCCCGCCGTGCAACCGCCCTTCGGGTTGGTCACCGTGCACTGGCCCTTGCACTCGCCGCTGCACGTGGCGCTGGCGGCGAACTCGGTCTCGCAGCTGCCCTTGCACGTGCCGTCGCAGCTGCCGCTGCACTCGGCTGCGCCGCTCGTGTTCTTCACGTACGCGGAGCAGTTACCGCTGCACGTGCCCTTGCACGTGCCGCTGCACGAGGCGGCGACTTTGAAGTCGGCGGCGCAGGTGCCCTGACAGCTGCCGGAGCACTTGAGATCCGGCGGCGTGAACGTGCACTCGAGCTCGGCGTCGGCCGAGCAGCTGGCCATGACCATGCCGGGCTCCACGTCGCAACCGCCCTTGCACTCGACCATTACGGAGCCTTTTTTGAACTCGGCGTCACAGCGCGCCGTAGCATCCAGCGTGGCTTGTACGTCGGCCTGGCACTTGGCCGGCTCGGCGTCGAGCTTGATCTCGCCATCGACGTTCGCGGTGATCTGCGCCTGCAGCTTGGCCGCGAGATCGTCGCTGGCCGCAATCCCGAAGTCGCCGCGGATCGCGGCGAGCTGCGCATCGATGCCGCCGGCCACGCCGGTTGCTGCGCCCTGGAAGTTGATCACCGACGCGAAGAACGAGTCGACCGAAGCGACGCCGGAGATGGCAGCGTTCCCGTCGGCGATGCCCTTGATCGTGACGCCCTTGTCGTCCGTGCCGCCCGGACAAGCGAGGCCGCACTGCGCGGCGATATCGTCGAAGTTGAGAGCCTGTTGGCTGACCCCGACGTTCTGGCTTGCTTCCGCTTCACTGCAACTGGCGGCAGCGAGGGCCAGAGCGCCGATCGCTCCGAAACCTGCCAGGCTTTTCATGAGCCCATGTTGTAAGCGCATCATTGTCTCCCATTCCTCCCGCGTCCTCGCAGGATGCGAGGAACGCCGTTGGCCGAATCAAAAAGGGCGTGGTTGCTTCCACACCCCGATCACTCGAGCAACTTCGAAGCCTGCCTTCTAGCACGACCTTCGGGCTGCTCGAACGGGCGCTGGACGCAAGTTGGGGGCCACTATTCAGGTCATGTACGCAGCGTGCGCGGGCCGACATTCACCTACACAAGCGGGAGTCCGACTCTCGCGGCGGAACGCGCCATTTCAGCCGCAACATCGGCGGCTTGCTCCCGAGTTAGCGAGGGCGCGTCGTTCCCGATCTAGGACATACGAAAGCGCATGCGCCAGACGGACTCGAGTCGTGGCGAAGCCATTACGCCCCGTACCACGACAGCCCTGTCACACGCGGCGCCCGCTCGGTCAGGAGTCTGCGGGCGCTTTGATCGACATCTTGGAGATGCGGATCCCTGCGGCGCGCGTGGACTCGACGAGCTCATCGACGGCACGCCTGCGCTGCTCGTAATACGCGCTGGCTCCGTGACGCGCGCTCTCGAGCGACGTGACGGCCTTCGCCCAGTTCGCCTGGAACATGCCGATGTCGATGTAGCCGTCGCGAATGCGATTGGCCTCGAGCACGTGCTCGGGCGGCGTGCGCAGGTCGTGGACCAGCCCGAAGAACGACAGCACGCGCAGCACGTAGTAGCTGATGTCGATCTCCCACCAGAAGAAGCCCTGGTTGGCCGTGGACTGATAGTAGTGGTGGTTGTTGTGCCAGCCCTCGCCAAGCGTCACGAGCGCGAGGATCAGCGAGTTGCGGCTGGTGTCAGTTGTAACGTAGCGTCGGCGACCGAAAAGGTGCGTGAGCGAGTTGATGAAGAACGTGCCATGGTACACGAGCACGGTCGACAGAAAGAAGCCGGTCACCAGCGCGCTCCAGCCACCCGCCAGAAAGCATGCGACGCCGAGCATGATCGGCGGCACGAGGTGGAAGCGGTTGAGCAAGCGCAGCTCAGGGAACTTCGCGAAGTCCTTGATCGCGTCGAGCTCCGTCGCGTTGTACTTGTTGCACATGATCCAGCCGACGTGACTCCACCAGAAGCCCTTGAGCGGCGAGTGGATGTCTTCCGGCGTGTCCGAGTACTTGTGGTGGTGACGGTGATGACCGGCCCACCACAGCGGCCCCTTCTGCGCGGCCGTCGCTCCGCCGAAGGCCATCAGGAACTGCATCACGCGGCCCATCTTGTACGCGCGATGGGAGAAATAGCGATGATAGCCACCCGTGATGAAGAACATCCGCGACAGGTAGAGCGCGATGCACAGCAGCACATCGAAGCGCTTCACACCCGTGTAGAACGCGGCGAACGGAACTAGATGAACCAGAAGGAACGGGATGTTCTTGATCCAGTTGACTCGTTCGTCTGCGGCGCGTTCAAAGGCTGGGTTCATAGGGGCAACATGATTTGAGGCCGGACAGGGGTCAAGACAGCGAGGCCGAAAAAAAGTCGACCGCACCGGTACGAACGTAAACACGCAACGGGTAACGTCGAACGGCATTCACGTCACGGCAGGTTGGGCGTCCCTGGGGAGGGCGCCGCGATAGGCCGGAAATTGCGCAGATCAGAGCCTCCCGTGCCAACCCAGGTGCCTAGGCCGTGCCGAGAGGAACGACATGACCGACCACGTAACGCGGATGGTGAACGGGTGGCTGGCGGCGCAGCGCGACGACGTTCGCGGCAGACGCGAGACGCGCGAGACGCCAGGAGCAGCGAGCCTGGTGGACGCAATCCACCGCCTGATTCGGGAAGCGGAAAACGAGACGCGCCTGCGCTGCGAGCAGATTGCACGCAGCGCTGCCGAGCGCGGCGACGCTGAAAAGGTGGCCTTGGCGATCCGGGCGCTCGGTCGCGGGCCGCACGATTCGTGACACAGTGACGGGCGTGTCGGCGGAACAGGTCGAGCTCGGGGACCTCGCGCTGCCAGAGAGCACGCCGCTCGGTGGCGTCGTGCTCGTGCACGATGTGTGGGGCCTGTACGATCACTTCCGTGAGCTTGCGCGCAGGCTCGCGTCAGCTGGATACGCAACGCTCGCGATCGACTTGTATCGGCGTACACCGGGCCTACAAATCGCGGAGCCCGGCGCCTTCATGCGCGAGCTGTCCGATCCGGACGTGCTCGGCGATGTGCAGGCCGGCGTGGATTTCCTGCGGCCCTACGGTCGCGTCGCCGTGCTCGGGTTCTGCATGGGCGGCATGTATGCCTTGCTCGCGGGTGCGTGGGTTCGCGACGTTGCTGCGTCAGTCGTGTTCTACGGCATTCTCTCGCACTCGCACGGCCTCTTGCATGCGCCGGACGGCCTCGACCTCGCGAAGAAGCCACGCGTGCCGCTCGACGCTGCGCGGGATGTGACCTGCCCGGTGTTGGCGTTTTACGGGGACCACGACGTGTACGTACCGCTGACGGATATCGACGCCCTGCGCGCGCAGCTGACAGCGAGCGCCCAGCCGTTCGCGGTGCACCTCGTCGCTGGTGCGGGGCACGCGTTCATGAACGAAACGCGGCCGGCAGCCTATCGCCCCGAGGACGCACGGCGCGCATGGCAGGAGATGCTCACCTTCTTGCGCGAGCACTTGGTTCGCTAGCCGGCTCGCTAGCGAGCCGAGAACACTGCGTAGACACTGGTGTAGCCGTGCAGGAAGTTTCGCTCGCCGACGGGGCCGATCTCGCCGTTGCAAAAGAAGCCGGACAACGACACGGCCCCGACGCGACGGAGGAACTCGTCCGAATCGTGGTTCGCCATGCCGAACAGTCGTTCGCCGCGGCCTACGCCGGAGAACAAGAGCGCGCCGCGGATGCGCGATGCGTGGTCGGAGAGACCCAGCGTGCGCAGCTGACGCGTCAGGTCCGCAGTGGCGGTCTCGCGATCGCGCAGGTGGAACTGAACGACCTGATAGCTCTGCAAATTGCAGTCAATCGCCATCGCGCCGCTCTCGCGATCGACGCCCAGCACGTTGCGAATGACGAAGTCGCCCTGCTTGCGCGTGCCGGTGGTCTGCGTCATGTCGACGCCGAGAAAGAGCGACGTGTTCCAGAGCGCGTTGTCGCGCTCGCCCAGGCTCTCGTGCAGCATGCGCAGCACCTCGGCAGGCTTACCAGCGTTCAACTCCTGGATCACGTTGCCGCGCGAGCGCGTGACGATGAAGGCCTCTCCGATCGGACGACAGGCGCGCGCAACCACGGCGGTGACATCGAATGCGCCGTCGAGCAAGCAGACCAGCGCTCCACCGCGATGCACGCGCGCGCCCGAGAAGAGCGCAGCGGGGCGGTCGCCGATCGGGCTCGCTTGACCGCCCACTTTACAGCTCCCGGGGAGCGCCGCATCGAGATTGCGCAACAACATGTCGGACTCGCAGGTGCTCGGATCGACCAGCACCAGGCAGGCGCGTCGGTCGTCGGGTCGTGCCCCGAGCGCGGCGGCCCACGCCGCGGGCGAGCCGTCGCCGGGCGCGTCGCTGATGTGGTGCACGACCAGGCGTGCATCCGGTAGAAATGCTGCGGTGAGTGAAATCGCTTCACGGCTCTCCAGCTCGCGACCGGCACCGATCACGCCGGCTGCGCTCCCACCGAGGAACGTGGTCTCACCGAGCTCTTCGCGAATGAAGGCGCCGATCTGCCCGAACGCTTTCGCGTGATGCGGCGACACGAACGCGAGCACGAGGTCCGGCGTCTGACCTCCGGGAGCCGACGCGCGAATCGCGTTCGCCGCCTCGCGCACGGCCTCGCGCGTGTCGAGACGCTCGGACACGGCCGAGGTCAAGGCAAGCTCGCGATTGGGGTTCGGGGTCGTCATGGAGCGTCTAAGCATACGGTCGCGGACGCCGTATCGCTAACTTCGAGCACGCTTTCGCGCGTGCGAGGTTGCGCCTATGCTCGCGCGAAATGGAGAGCTGGAAACGCGAGCTGATCGAGTTCATGGTGCGCTGCGACGTGCTGACCTTCGGTGATTTTACCGCAAAAAGTGGCCGCAAGACGCCGTACTTCGTCAACACCGGACGCTACCGCACGGGTGCACAGCTCAATCAGTTGGCACGCCTGTACGCGGCCGCGATCGTCCGCGAGCTGGGTCGCGAATTCGATGTGATCTTCGGACCGGCCTACAAAGGCATTCCACTCGCGACGGCCACGGCGATGGCGCTGGCCGAACATCACGGTCACGACGTGGGTTTTTGCTTCAACCGCAAGGAAGCCAAGGACCATGGCGAAGGCGGTGTGCTCGTGGGTCATCCGCTGCGCGACGGCGACCGCGTGCTGATCATCGAAGACGTCACCACCGCCGGCAGCTCGATTCGCGAGACGGTGCCGATTCTACGCGAGGCGGCGAACGTGAAGCTCGTCGGCCTCGTCGTCTCCGTGGACCGCATGGAAAAGGGCACGGGCGAGAAGAACGCGCTGGCCGAGATCCGCGACAGGTACGGGATGAAGACGTTCTCGATCGTGAACGTGGACGAGATCATCGCGCATCTCAGCACGAACACAGTCGACGGCAGGCAGGTGCTCACACCGGAGCTGCTGACGCGCTTGCAGGAGTATCGCAAGCAGTACGGCGGAGTTGAGTGAGTAACATACCTGCGGAGCAGCCTGCGGCTTAACATGCCCGCGGAGCAGCCTGCGGCTCTCCGCGGAGCTAAGTAACATACCCGCGGAGCAGCCTGCGGCTCTCCGCGGAGCTAATACAGCAGTGCCAGCTGACGGCTTTGCGCAAGCAGCGCGCCATCGGGGCCGAAGAGCTCGCAGGATTCCTCGAAGTAGCCGTCGCGGGCGGCTAGCGACGAGAGACGTGCGAAGTAGAAGGCGTCGTCCGCAGCTGTCGGCTGCGGCACGTGAAAGTACACACTGGCTTCGAGGGTCGGGGCTGCGCCGCCGAAGCGTGCGTCGATCTTGCGCATGAGCGGCGTCGGCATCCAGGCATCCCAGAACGCCGCGAGCATCAGCGCATCAGGCGTACGCGGCTCCGACAAGCGCATGAAGCCGCTGACCTCGGCCCGTTCCGCTGCGCGAAACGGCCCACCGGACACGATGCGCAGGTCGTAACGATGGTTGATCGGAATGAAGCGCGGCATCGGTGTGCAGCTGTCAGCGGCGGGCAAGACTGGCAAGCTCGCGTCGCAGTAGCTCACCTCGGACACAGGCGCGCCGAACACGGCACTCGCGCTGCTGACCTCTTTGCCGTTCTGCGCGATGCTGGACGAGAGCACCGTGACGCTGCGACCAGTGCGCACGGTGCGCACGACGAGCTCGATCGGGCCTTCCGTGCCGGCCGCGAGGTAGCGAACGTGCAGCGAGCGAGGCTGACGCGTGGCCTCGCCGCAGGCGTGCTGCAGGGCGCGCAGGTGCAACGCCGCGACGTAGCCGCCGTTGGGGCCGACCACCGCCCACCACCCTGCATCGAAGCGAGCGCGGTACGAGCCGGCCTCTGCCAGCTCGACCGCCGTGTCGCGATCGAAACGAGTGGTGGGAGGAGGAACAGCGTGGTTCTGATCAGCCAAAGATGTTGCCGAACACTTCGGAGCCGCTGGCGAACGCCTTGGCCTGCGACATGTCCGAGATCTTGTCGAAGTTGGCGGCGAAGTCTTCGACCGTCGCGTTCTGGCCGAGCTTGACGCCCTTACCCTCGATGATCTGCACCTTCGAGAAGTAGCCGGCGCCCGCTTCGATGATCGTGCCGGTCGGCGCGTCGTCGCTGGACAAGAACACCACGGCAGGCGTGATCAGCTCGGGCTTGAGCTGGCTCATGACCTCAGGAGGAATGCCGAGGCCCTCGGTCATGCGCGTGGCAGCCACGGGCGCGATCGCGTTGACCTTGATGTTGTTCTTCGCGCCCTCGATCTTGAGCGTGTTCATGAGGCCGATCATGCCGAGCTTCGCCGCGCCGTAGTTGGCTTGGCCGAAGTTGCCGTACAGGCCCGACGACGACGTGGTCATCACGACGCGGCCGTACTTGGCTTCGTTCATGTAGGGCCAAGCGGCCTTGGTCACGTACGTGGCGCCGAGCAAGTGCACCTTGAGCACGAGCTCGAAGTCGTCCAGCTCGACCTTGGAGAAGCTCTTGTCGCGGAGAATGCCCGCGTTGTTCACGACCACGTCCACGCGGCCCCACTTGGTGATCGCGTCCTTGACGATCGATTCGGCGCCAGCACGGTCGGAAACCGACGCGCCGTTCGCGATGGCATCGCCACCGAGCGCTTTGATCTCTGCGACGACCTTCTGCGCGGCTTCGCTGCTGCCGCCGGAACCGTCGACCTTACCGCCGAGATCGTTCACGACGACCTTCGCGCCGCGGCGCGCGAACTCGAGCGCGTGGCTGTGGCCGAGACCTGCGCCCGCGCCAGTCACGATCACGACTCTGTCTTTGAAGCTGATGGCCATGTCTCTTCTCCTCTAAAACCACGGGATGGGATGCCGCGGACCGCGACCATTAACAAGGCAGGCGCGGCCGCGTCAAGGAGCGCGGGGCCTAGACCACCCCCAGCACCGCGAATTCTGCGATGATTTCGCGACCTCCCCCGCGAGCTCCCGCCACGGCGAAGCCGCGACCGAGGAACTTCGGGCGTTGTCACCGGAGCGTACTTTCTGCTACCTAGCCCCCTAGGTCGTCGAGGCGGGATCGACACACCCCTCTGCCATGTACACCGTCGGTATAGACCTCGGCACGACCAACACCGTCGCAGCGGCCAACGCCGGGGTCCTGCCCCTACACTTCGGAGAGGTCAGCTCGCCGATCCTACCGTCGGTGGTGGCGTATCTGCCGAATGGCGAAGTGCTGGTCGGCATGGCTGCGCGCGAGCGCCGCGCCATCGACGTGAAGAACACGCTGTACTCCGCCAAGCGCGTGATCGGCGAGAGCTGGAATTCGTACAACGCGCGCGAGTTCCGCGAGCACTACCCGTTCGACTTGGTGCAGACCCGCGATGATCGAGTCGGGTTTCGCACGCGCGCAGGAATCGTGACGCCGACCGACGTTGCAGCCCAGATCGCACAGGCGATGAGCCGGCACGCGGGGCTCGCCCCGCAGGAGATCACGGCATGCGTTTCAGTACCCGTGTCGTTCGGCGTGGCGCAGCGTGCGGCCACGACGCAGGCCCTGCGTGCAGCCGGTTTCGCCGACGTGAAGTGCATCGCAGAGCCGATCGCCACGGCGCTCGCGTACCTCGATCGCAACGACGTGCACTACGGATGCGTCTACGACCTGGGCGGCGGCACGTTCGATCTCGCGATCGTGGATTGCAGCACGCAGCCGATGCGCGTCGTCGCGCATGGCGGCGATCCGTATCTCGGTGGCGACGACATCGATCAGCAGATCGCGCTGTGGGCATCCAACACGGTGCTGCGCAAGCACGGCTGGGATCTGCAGACCGACCGAGAGGCCTTCACACGACTCACGCTCGAAGCGGAGCGCGCCAAGGTGCGGCTCACGAAGAACCCGATCACGCTGCTCGACTTGGAAGGCGTGGACCCCGCCGCGCCCCCCGATTTGCCGAAGCTTTCGTTGGATCGCAGCGCCGTCTGGACGCTGAGCTCGGAGCTGATCGGGCGCACCTTCACGATCTGCGATCAGGTGATCGGCGAAGCAGGCCTCACCGTGCGCGACCTGCAAGCGGTGTTTCTTGCCGGTGGCGCGACGCTGGTACCGGGCGTCCGCGAAGCCGTCGCCGAGTACTTCGGCAAGAAGCTTCGCTACGAGCTGGATCCGATGCACGTCGTGAGCATCGGTGCCAGCATCGCCGCGGCGCGCCCGCGCCTGTCGTCGTTGCTTAGTGGCGAGTAAGTCGCGACTCTCGTGACAATCGAGTCGGATTCAGCGCGACAGCAGCCAGACGAGCAAGGCCCCCGCGACTGCGAGCGCGATCCAGATGGCCGCACCGCTCGAGGCCGCGGGCTCGGCAACCGGCGACGTTGCAGCTGACGGAGCGGCGGCGCGCCGAGGCGCAACGGGTGCTGCCGTAGCTGCCGAGGAAGCAGCCTTGTCGACTGCCGATTCGGGCTTCGCGGCCCCGACCAGCGCCGCGGCCGCGCTCACTTCGGGCGCAGCAGCGCTGACGGCAACCGCCGGCGCCGGAGTCTCGGCGGCGACGGGCTGCACGGCTGGGAGCGAGGTGAAGCTCTCGGTGACGCGGACCTGCGCACGGAGCGGGGCCTCGGGCGCGGTCATGCCGTGCGCCTTCGCATGCTCGACCAGGCCCGAGATCACCTCGGGGCTGCCAGGCTCCAGCTTCACGAACTTTAGGCCCATGCCGCTCGGCCGGTCCCCGTCGCCGGTGCGACGCCAGACCACACGCGCGACACCCTTCACGGCGCTCGGGTTCTCGCCGACGGTGCACTCGAACTTCAGCAGCGTGCCGGACTCGCACGGCAGGTTCGCGGTGATGAACATCCCACCCTCGGAGAGATCGATGCAGCGCCCTTGCACGTAGTCGAACGTCTCGGGCGTGCGAAAGCGCGGGATCAGCTCGACGGAGGCGCGGGTGGACTTACGAGCGGTCGATTCCATTCGGACTCCTTCGACGTGCGACACTACGCGAGCGGTTGCACGCACGAGAAGCACCGCGGGGCCGAAATATTCGTGATTCTGCGAAAAATGCAAGATCACCAGGCAGGGCGGACTCCCCACGGGAACTGGACGGCGCTCGCCGCGACGCTCTAGCCTCACGCCCATGAATGCCTGGGAATTGCGGTCGCTTCGCGCTGCGCTGTGGGCGGCTTCCATGCTGTCGCTCGCCACCGGCTGCATCTCGATCACGAAGAAGCCCGTGACGCCCCACACGTTCGCGTCGACGCCGCGCGCGGTGAGCGAGCTGCGACGCGGCTGGGCGCAGGCCGTGGTCGGCGACTACCCCGTGATGGCGTACATGGCGCGCGAATCGACCGGCACGCTGGAAGTCGTGCGCGAGCAGTTCGACCCGCGCCCGTTCGGCATCGGTGTGAAGAAGGGCGCTACGCCGCTGACGGCGGCGATCACCTCGGCGCTGCGCAAGACGATGGACGACTCCACCTACATGCAGGTGCTGCGCAACTGGGCGCTCGCGATCGGCAAGATCGATCCGCCTGCAACGCCGGGCGTCGTGCCGGAAACCAAAGACGTGCCGCAGCTCGCCGACGGAAAGCTGCAGGTCGGCATCGAGCTGGCCTTCGCGCCGATGGAGTTCTACGACGAGCTCAAGCACGAAGCGGGTGCCGACATCGAGCTCGCACAGGCGTTGGCGAAGGCGCTCGGCGTCGAGTTCGAGATCGTGACGATGGGCTTCGATGACCTCTTGCCCGCACTGGAGAGTGGCAAGGTCGACATCGTGATGTCGGCGATGACCATCACGCCCGCACGCGCGGGGCACGCGGACTTCGTGCCTTACATGATGGCCGGCACGGGCATCCTGGTGAAGCTGGGCAACCCGACGAACATCCGGCGCTTGCACGACCTGTGCGGCAAGACCGTAGCGCTGCAGGAAGGCACGGCGCAGGTCGGGATCGTGCAGTCCATCAATTGCGAGTAGCGCAGGCACTCTGCGCTACCATGGCCAGGCTCTGGGGTCATTGCGCATGAGGAGGCTGCTCGACATCTCCCTGCCGGCGTTCGGCATTCGCCCGCAAGAGGCCGAGCTGGTCGTAGCGTTCTTCTGCTTCTTCACCGGCGTAGGCATGTTCTACACGGTCGGTTGCGCAGTCGGCGACACGCTGTTTCTCTCGCACCTGCCAGCCGCGCGCGTCCCAGTCTTGTTGCCGCTGGTCTACGGCGGTGTGGCAGTTGCAAACGTGTGTGCCGCGCTGGCGTTCGACGCGCTCTCGGCGCGCTTACCACGGCGCGTGCTGATCATTGGTGTACAGCTGCTGCTTGCGATCTCGGTCGTAATCTTCCGACAGCTGGTCGAGATCGGCAGCCCATCGCTCTACTACCTGCTCGTGATCTGGCTGGAGCTGTGCGCAATCCTGTCGATCACGTTGTTCTTCTCGTTCGCGGGCGACTACTTCTCGCCGCGCGATGCGCGACGCCTATACGGCTTCATTGCGGGCGGCATGGCGCTCGGCACAGTCGTCTCGGGCGAAGTCATTCACGCTGTCGTGCCGTTTCTCGCGACCAAGAACCTCTTGTACGTCGGCGCGCTGCTGCTACTCGGGAACGCCGCGATGGCCTACCGGATCGTGCGGATCGGCAAGCCGATCGTGCACGAGGCGCCACGCGACAACGGCGAGCCCGAGCGTGCGCCATTGCGCGTGGTATTCGCTCGCCCGTACGTTCGCTATCTGGCGATCGTCATCCCGCTCGCGATCTCGCTCGGCGTGATCGTCGACTACCAGATGAAGTGGATCGCGAGTGCGAAGTCCGAGCAGGAGCTGGCCAGCTTCTTCGGCTCGTTCTTCGTCTGGGTCGGCCTCGCGCAGCTGCTGTTTCAGTTTCTGCTCGTGCCGCGCTTGCTCAACCGACTCGGCATCATCAACTGCCTGATGATTCTGCCACTTGCGCTGGCCGGCGCGAGCTTTCTGGCCGTGACCACGCCACTCTCCCTCCTGGTGCTGTCGGCCGCCGTGAACTCGCTGCGCATGACCATCTCTGAGACGCTGGACATTCCCTCGCGCGAGCTTCTGTTCTTGCCCCTTCCAACGCGCATCCGCGTGCGCGCGCAGCCGCTCCTCGTGGGAGCCATCGCACCCGCGACGCAAGGCCTGACCGGCCTTCTGCTGCTTGCCTTGTTCGGCCTGGGCGTTGCCGTGCAGCGCTTGTCGCTCGTGGTGATGTTGCTGAGCGCAGTGCTCACGCTGGCGCTCGTGCGCCTGCGCCCGCGTTACCGCGAGACGCTCGCATCCACGCTGCGCGAACATCAACTCGACCCGACCGATCTCGAGCGCATCCTGCAGAGCCCGACGACCACGCCCGTGCTCGAAGAGTTGCTGCGGTCGGAAGACCCCGACGTCGCGCGTGCCACGCTCGAGCTGATCAAGGAACGCGACCTGTCCGCGCTCGGGCACGTGCTCGAGAGCCTCGTCGACAGTCCGCATGATCACGTTGCGATCGCCGCGCTCAGGCTGCTCGTGCGCGCGCGCGCGGGAGGCGCGCTGGGCGTGATCGAACGCGGGCTCGAATCGGGGCGCCGCGAGGTGCGAAAGGCCGCAGTGCTCGCGCTCTGCGAAGTCGGCGGAGAGGCGGCGCTGCCGCGCATCAAGGACCGCCTCGGCTCGAACGATCGCTCGCTACGCAATTCCGCGATCATCGGCCTGGCGCGCCACTGGGGTGAGCACGGCAACTCGCTGGCGCGACCGGACCTCGAAGGCCGTGCGCGCAGCAAGCACTTCGCCGAGCGCTTGGAGGCGGCAGAGCTGATCGGGGATCATCGGTCTGCCGGGCTACGCGGACCTGCTTGCCCCGCTACTCGCGGACTCTCAGGTCGAGATCCGCAAAGCCGCCGCCGAAGCGTGCGCGAAGATCGCGGACCCCGCCCTCTTGCCGCTGCTGATCGGCAAGCTCGGGGACGCGACGCTGCAGAGCATCGTGCTACGCGCCTTGGCGCGTGTGCCAGCTGACGCGGTAGCACCGTTGGCCGAGCTTCTTCGCGATCCGGCCCGCAGCGTCAGGCAGCGCTGCATGATTGCCCGCGTGCTCTCGCGGATCGGCGGTGACCTCGCGATCACCGCGCTGATCGATGCGCTGGATCGCAGCGACGAAGTGGTGCTGCGGCTCGCCGTCGCCGAGGGTCTGTGCTGGCGCAAGACGCGCGCCGGACACACCGTGGAGCTCCCGGATGCGGATGCACGCATCGACGCAACCTGCGAAGCGATCGAGCTGCGCGCCCGCGCGCACGACGAGGTCGGCACGCCGGATGAGTTCTGCGGCC